>NZ_RAWB01000020.1 GCF_003612055.1 Corallococcus llansteffanensis | reverse complement strand
GGGACGCTGCGGCAATTGACCGCACCCGGGGGGCTGGGGGAGGGCTGCTATCTGCGAGCCCTCTCTTGCGTCTGGAGTCGGCCGATGAAGCCTTCCCTGGGTCCGGTGTGTGTCGTCGCGGGTTCGCTCTTCTCCACGGTCGCCTTCGCGCATGCGGCGGTGGCGGGACCGACGCCGCCCTACGCGGGCGCGTCGTTCGATGCCGACTTCACCGTGAGCCACGGGTGTGACGGCGCGGACACGTACCGGGTGAAGGTCCAGATTCCGGCGGGCGTCACGGGCGTGCGGCCCGTGGACTCCACGTTCGGCAAGGCGGAAGTGGAGAAGGACGCGGCCGGCAACGTGACGGCGGTGACGTGGACGAAGGCGACGGGGGAGGTGAAGGCGACGGACTCGCACTACTACCACTTCGGCCTGCGCGCGAAGCTGCCCGCCCGGCCCTTCAGCACGGTGTTCTTCTCCACCGAGCAGACGTGTCGCACGCCAGCGGGCGTGGAGACGACGGTGGCGTGGACGGGCACGTCCGGCGAGCACAGCCATGGCGCGGACGCAGGCACGGCGCCCGCGGAGAACCCGGCGCCGTCACTCTACCTCCTGCCCGCGAGGCTTCCGGGCTGGAACCAGTACACGGTGGAGGAGCACGTGCATGACCTCACGGTGTTCAAGGACGCGCTCATCGTCTGGTCTGGCGCGCAGGCGTACAGCTTCAACCCCGTCACGCAGGCGCTCATCGAGAAGGAGCCCGGCATGCAGCCGCTCAAGGAGATCCATCCGGGCACGGTCATCTGGGTGAAGTACTGACGCGGCCGGGAGACCACGACCATGCGCCCCCTTCTCTTCGTGATGGTTGTCGGCGTGCTTGCCGCCTGTTCGGACAAGCCGCCCGTTTCACCGCTGCCCACCACCGACGCGGGCGTGCAGGTGCCCTCCGGCGTGGAGCAGCCCGGGACGTTGGAGCGTCCCCCGGGTGACCGGCTGCCGGAGGACCTGAAGCCGCCCGCGCGTTAGCGGCGGCCCGGGCTCACGGCGCGGCGTTCGGATCCGCGAAGCGCGGGTCGTGCAGGAACTCCGTGTCCGTGAGCGACTCCAGGAACGCGATGACGTCCGCCTTCTCCGCGGGCGTCAGCGTGAAGCCGCGCACGAAGGCGCTCTGGAGGGGGCTTGCCGCTCCGCCGTTCCGGGCCCGCGCGAGGCCTCCCGCCGCGTAGTGGTCCAGCACGTCGGAGAGCGTCGCCAGGCTGCCGTCGTGCATGTACGGCGCGGTGACGGCCACGTTGCGCAGGGACGGCGCGCGGAAGCGCCCCATGTCCTCCGCCCGGCCTGTCAGTTCGATGAGGCCTGGGTCCGTGGCCGGGTACGCGCCCCGGCCGTCCTCGTTGTAGAGGCCCGTGTTGTGGAACGGGAGGATGGGCTCCGGCGTGGCTTCGTGCGCCGTCGCGTCCTGGAAGTTGAAGCCGGAGTGGCAGTGGTCGCACTCCATGCGCTCGGACAGGAACAGCGCCAGGCCCCGCTTGGCGGCGGGGCTCAGCGCGTCCACCGCGCCTCCCGCCAGGTAGCGGTCATAGGGCGACGTGCCGGAGAGCAGCGTCCGCTCGAAGGCCGACAGCGCCCACGTCAGCGTGGCGAGCGACACCGGCGGGGACGCGGCGGGGAACGCCTCCGCGAAGCGCGCCGACAGCTCCGGATCCGACCGGAACCGCTCGAGCAACACCTCCTGTTGATCCGCGAACCCCAGCTCCACCGGCTCCTCGCCGAACAGCGGCGTCAGCGCCTGCGACTCCAACGTGAGGAGCGCGGAGTTGGCCCACGTCAGGCTCGTCGCATACGCCACGTTGGCCAGCCCCTGCCCGTTGCGGCGGTGCGTCTGGCCCGTGCTGCCCACCGAGTGCGTGCGCCCATCGGTGAAGGCGCGGGCCTGCTCGTGGCAGGAGCCGCAGGACTGCGTGCCGTTGAGTGACAGGCGCTGGTCGTAGAAGAGGCTCCGGCCCAACTGGACCTTCGCCTCCGACATCGGGTTGTCCTCCGGCACGCGCGGCGTGGGGAAGCCCTCGGGCAGCTTCCAGTCATACGGAGCGGGTCCGGCGGGCTCGGGTGTGGGCTCACCGCAGCCCACGACCAGCAGCGCCACCGCCAGACACCTCCACGGCTGCCATCGTCGTCGTGCCACGGCGGCGTGCTCCTATTCGGCCCGGATGAAGGACTGCGCCGCGGGGTTCGCGGCCTGCGCCCCGAACGCGAGCCCCATGCGCTCGAAGATGGGCGCGCAGTCCACGTCGCCCTGGGAGGACATGCAGCCCACGGCCGTGTTGGGCCCGCTGGCGTTCACGTCCAGGTTGGAGCCCGCGAAGAGCGCGCCCAGGTCCAGCACCACCTGGTTCGTCCCGACCTTGAAGCCGTCCAGGCTCACGTCGGGACGGTTGTTGTACGCGCACCCCGCGGTGCCGTTCGGATCGCCGCTGGGCAGCGCCGCGCAGTCGGTGCTGCCCAGGTGCATGACGTGCTCCGGCAGGCCGGCGGTGCGGCCCTCGATGCGCGTGAAGAGGTAGCCGCTGCGCCAGTGCCAGAACAGGCTCTGGTCACCCAGGGGCGCGGGCGCGGTGGACACGTTGCCGTGGTTCAACGTCTCCGGCACGCCCAGCCGGAAGCGCAGGCCCGCGTAGGTGTCCGAGGGCACCGTGCCCTTGATGGACAGGTTCATCCCCGCCGTGCCGTTGGCGCACAGGCCGTCCTTGTTCGCGAAGTCCAGCAGCACCACACCCTCGCGCTGCCACACGCCGTCGTCCGTCAGCGCGACGGGCACCTCCTGCCCGCCCGACGTCACCAGCCGCACGTCGTGGACGTAGACGCGGAAGTCCATCGGCTCGTAGGTCGTCTTCGTCGTCCCGACGTTCGTGTAGACGCTTCCGCAGGCGAAGGGCTGGGTGCCCACGCGCGCCACGACGGGGATGTCCACTGTCAGGGTTGCGGGAGGCGTGGGTTCGTCCTCACCACAACCGAGAACACCAACGAGGGCCAGTGGGAGCAGGACGCGGGAGCGGAGCACGGAGGTCATGGGGGCTTCCTTGAAAGATGCCCCCGTCTAACGCACGGTCCAGGTGGACATGCCGTGGCATGTTGCCGCACCCGCGCCGGGTTCACGCCACCTCACGCGCGGCGTCCAGAGCCGGAACGTCCACCTCCCGGGCGCGACGCTTCTGGATGGAGAGGAACAGCGCCTCGTGCGTGGCGGGCGAGGGCAGCTCCACGTCGCCGCCCGGCTGTCCGAAGGCGGACACCGCGTCGCGCAGCGCCTCGCGCACGGACAGGGCCAGCATCAGCGGGGGCTCTCCCACGGCCTTGCTGCCGTGGATGACGCCCTGCTGCTCCGCCCGCTCCACGAATGACACGCGCAGGTCGATGGGCGCGTCGCTGAAGGCGGGCACCGCGTAGGTGCTGGCCGAGTGCGTGAGCAGCCGCCCCTTCGCGTCCCACTTCAGCTCTTCGCCGGTGAGCCACCCCAGGCCCTGCACGAAGCCGCCCTCCACCTGGCCCCGGTCCACGCCGGGGTTGAGCGAATCCCCCACGTCCTCCAGCAGGTCCGAGCGCACCACGCGCTTCATGCCCGTGTCGCCGTCCACCTCCACCTCGCTCACCGCCGCGCCGTAGGCGAAGTAGAGGAAGGGCTTGCCCCGCCCCTTCACCCGGTCGTAGCCGATGCCCGGCGTGCGGTAATAGCCCGTGACGGACAGGCCCACGCGGTCGCGGTACGCCTCCTCCACCACGTCCGCGAAGGGCAGCCCCTGGCCGGGCCGCGACGCCGCGGCGATGTGCCCGTCCTGGAACACCAGTGCGTCCGGGGACACCGCCTGGCCGTGCCGCTGCACGAGCATCCGCGCCGCCACCGGCGCCAGCCGCTCGCGCAGGGTGATGCACGCCTCGCGCACCGCCGCGCCGTTGAGGTCCGAGCCGCTGGAGGCCGCCGTCGCGGACGTGTTGGGCACCTTGTCGGTGGCCGTCTGCGCCACGCGCACGCGGTCCGCGGACAGGCCCAGCTCGCGCATGGCCACGCCTTGAATCTTGGTGTGCAGCCCCTGCCCCATCTCCGTGCCGCCATGCGACAGCAGCACGGAGCCGTCGCGGTACACGTGCACCAGCGCGCCCGCCTGGTTGAGGAAGGTGGCGGTGAAGGAGATGCCGAACTTCATCGGCGTGATGGCGAGGCCGCGCTTGATGCGGGGGCTCTTCGCGTTGAACGCATCCACCTGCGCGCGGCGCTTCGCGAAGTCGGACGACTCCAGCAGGTCGTTCCACAGCTTCGGCAGCCGGTTGTCCTCCAGCTCCTGGCCGTAGTGCGTGGTGTTGGTGTCGCCGGTGCCGTCGTAGAGGTTTCGCTGGCGCACGGTCTCCGGCGCGAGGCCCAGCACGCGCGCGATGCGCCCCAGGATGTCCTCCATCACCAGCATGCCCTGCGGCCCGCCGAAGCCCCGGAAGGCGGTGTTGGAGACGAGGTGCGTCTTCGCCACGCGCCCGGTGTAGCGCACCGACGGCACGTAGTAGCCGTTGTCCAGGTGGAAGAGGGCGCGATCGGTGATGGACTCGGACAGGTCCAGCGACCAGCCGCCGTTGGACACGAGGTCCGCGCGCAGCGCCAGCAGCCGGCCCGTGGCGTCGAAGCCCACCTCCCAGTCCGCGTGGAACGGGTGGCGTTTGCCGGTGACCACCATGTCGATGTCCCGGTCCAGCATCCACTTCACCGCGCGGCCCGTGTGCACCGCGGCCAGCGCCACCAGCGCGGCGGGCGCGTTGCCTTGTGTCTCCTTGCCGCCGAAGCCGCCGCCCATGCGGGGCGCCTTCACCACCACGCGGCTGCGGGGCAGGTGCAGCACGTGCGCGATGACGGCCTGCACCTCCGACGGGTGCTGGGTGGAGGACGTCACGGTGAGGTCGCCGTCCTCGCCCGGCTCCGCGAAGGCGGCGTGCGTCTCCAGGTAGAAGTGCTCCTGGCCGCCCATCTCGAACTGGCCGTCCAGCCGGTGGGGGCTGGACGCGAGCGCGCTGTCCACGTCGCCCCGGCGGATGACGTGCGGCTCGGTGTGGTAGCTGCCCTGCGCACGGGCCTCGTCCAGCGTGAGCACGGCGGGCAGCGGCTCGTAGTCCACCACCACCTGGCGGGCGCCCTCGCGGCAGGCCTCGGGCGTCTCCCCGACGACGAGCGCCACCACCTGCGCGTGGAAGAGGACCTCGTCCTTCGCGAGCAGTGGCTCGTCGTGGCGGATGGGCCCGGTGTCGTTCATGCCCGGGATGTCCTCCGCGAGCAGCACCTTCACCACGCCGGGCACCTTCAGCGCCGGGCTCGCGTCGCGGCGGAGGATGCGCGCGTGCGCGTGCGGCGACATCACCGGCCACACCGTCAACATGGGCCGGCGCTGCGCGAGGTCGTCCACGTACTGCGCGCTGCCCGTCACGTGGCCCAGCGCGCTCTCGTGGCGCAGCTCGCGCCCCGTGTCCGCCGCGGGCTCTAGCGCCGCGGCGGGCTCAGGTGATGCGGCGGGCTCAGGTGATGCGGCAGGCGCTCCGGTGACGAAGCGGGGGCGCGCGTCCAGCACGGGACTGCGCTCGCCGGAGGCGAACTTCTCCAGCAGCGACACCACCAGCCCACGCCGGTAGTCCGCGCTGCCGCGCAGGTCGGTGATGGGGGAGAACTCGCGCGCCAGGGTCGCCCGCACGCGGGCCACCGCTTCAGCGTTCCAGGGGTGGCCCACGAGCAGGGCCTCGGTGTCGCGCGCGCGCACGGGGGTGGCCGCCACGCCGCCGTAGGCGAGCCTCGCGGTGCGCACGAGGCCCAGCGCGTCCGTTTCGATGCAGAAGCCCGCCGCGACGATGCTGATGTCCAGCTCGCGGCGCTTGGACACCTTGAAGCTGTCCGCGTGGCGCTGGAGGCCGCTGTCCTTCGCGGGCGCGTGGGGGACGACGATGACGCGGACGACCTCGTCCGGCTGGAGCGCCGTCTTGCGGTAGGCGAGGAAGAAGTCGCTGAGCGCCACCGTCCGCTCGCCGCGCACGGACGCGAGGACGAGGCGGGCGTCCAGCGCGAGCAGCACCGGCGCCAGGTCGCCAATGGGCGAGGCCGTGACGAGGTTGCCCGACAGCGTGGCGCGGTGGCGGATCTGCCGCGAGGCGAAGACGTTGAGCATCTTCGCGAGCTCCGGCACCTCCGCGCCCAGTGCGTCCTCCACGTCCACCAGCGACGCGGCGCCGCCCACGTACCAGCCGTCCGCTTCACGGCGGATGGCGCGCAGGGACTCCACGCCCTCGGTGGAGATGAGGAAGGGGTAGCGGCGCGACTTCTTGGTGATGTCCACGCCCAGCTCGGTGGCCCCGGCCACGAGCATCGCCTCCGGGTGCAGGGCGCGCAGCGCGAGCAGGTCCTCGAACGTGGCGGGCCGCAGGAACAGCCCGTCCCGCGCCTCGTAGCGCAGGGGCGGCAAGGGGGAGGGTGGCCCCTCCAGCGAGACGCCCGGGAGCGCGGGCCCAACGCCCTTCGCATCGCGGGTGGCGAGCGCGTCCATCATCGCGTCGCGGATGGGCCGGTAGCCGGTGCAGCGGCAGATGTTGCCGCAGAGCTGATCCGCCACGGCCTCCGGCGAGCCCGCGTCCTTGCGACAGTACGCCTCCACCATGGAGACGACGAAGCCCGGGGTGCAGAAGCCGCACTGCGAGCCGTAGTGCTTCACCATGGCCTGCTGCACGGGGTGGGGCGCGCCGCGCTGACCCACGCCCTCCACGGTGACGAGCTCGCGGCCGGCCACCATGGGCAGCAGCGCGATGCAGCTGTTGAAGGCGCGCAGGTTCTTCTGGCCCTGGTGGTCCTGATCCACCATCGCCACGGTGCAGGCGCCGCAGTCGCCCTCGGCGCAGCCCTGCTTGGTGCCCGTCAGCCCGCGCGAGCGCAGGTGGTCCAGCAGCGTGGTGTTGGGCGACGCGTCGTCGACCCGGACGGTCTGGCCATTGAGCCGGAACTCGAAAGGGGTGCTCATTCTCCGGAGGATAGCAGGGGCGCGGGCGACGGCTGAGGGCCTGGCTCCCGTGCCAGCCCGTGGTGGAGCTGGAGCAGCCCCGCCGCGATGCTGACCGCCACCTCCTGAGGCGACTTTCCCCCGATGGGCAGCCCCATGGGGCACTGGACACGGCCCACCTGCCGGGCGGGCAGGCCCTTCGCCTCCAGTCGCTGCCGGAAGCGGGCCCACTTCGTGTCGCTGCCGATGAGGCCGATGTAGCGGGCCGGCTTCTGGATGGCGAAGGCGATGATGTCCTGATCCACGTCGTGACGGTGCGTCATCACCGCCACGTAGGTGCGCAGGTCATCCCAGGTGGCGCTCGCGGCGAACTCGTCCCAGGGCTCCTCGTGGCGCGCCACGGAGGCCGGCACCTGGGGGGACTGGACCCACTCCGCGCGCTCGTCCACCAGGTGCACGCGGAACGGCGTGCCTTCGAGGATGCGGCACAGGGCCTGGCCCACGTGGCCGGCGCCGAAGAGGTAGAGCTGGGGCCCGTGGTTGACGGGCTCGACGAAGATGTCCACGACCCCTCCACAACACTGGCCCAGCTTCGCGCCCAGCGGATAGCGGAACGTGCGCGCCTCGCCCTTGTCCAAGCACGCGCGCGCGTCCTGGAGCACGAGCTGCTCCAGGTGGCCGCCGCCAATGGTGCCGTGGAAGGCGCCGTCCGCGCGCACCAGCAGCTTCGCGCCGGGGGCCGCGGGCGTGCTGCCCTTGACTTCCGTCACCGTGACGACGGCGAACGGGACGTCCGTCCGTCCCCACTCCGCCAGCTGGTGCACCCAGTTCCACATGAAGGCCCGCAGCTTGCCACGACGCGCCGCACCCTCCCAGCGCTTGCCCGGGCGCCTGCTCAGCGAACGAGGAGGGGGGCTTCCGTTGTCGGAAGAGCGGGGGTCACCACCTTTGCGCCAAGACGCATTCCGTTCACCCACCTCAAGGAGAAGAACCCATGGCCCAGGCCGCCGCCGAAATCGAAACGCTGAACTCCTTCCTGCGCGGGGAGATCTCCGCGGTGGAGACCTACCGGCTCGCGACGAAGCACATCGAGACCCCCGTGGCGAAAACGGAGGTGGAGGCCTGCCTTCAAGACCATGAGGCGCGCGTGGCGTCCCTCAAGGAGCGCATCGAGAAGCTGGGCGGCAGCCCCGCGTCGGGCTCCGGCGTGTGGGGCATCTTCGCCAAGGTCGTCCAGGCCGGCGCGGACCTGATGGGGGAGAAGCGCGCCATCGACGCGCTGGAAGAGGGCGAGGACCACGGCCTGGCGGACTACAACCGCGACGTGGACAAGCTGCACGGCGAGGCGCGCACCTTCGTGCGCCAGCAGCTGCTGCCGGCGCAGAAGCAGACGCACAGCCGGCTCAGTCGCCTGAAGCACAACCCCAACCTGCACTGAGCGTGTTGGAGGCGCGGTGCCGGACACCGCGAGGCGCCCCTCCTGCTCCGGGGGACGCCTTGGGGTGCATCGCACGTCCCCTCATCCAGGCCTGGAGGTCCGGTAGGGGCGTGCGATACTTGGAAGCCGTCTTCCGCCGGCGAAGCCAGGGTCTGGAGAAGAGTGCATGGGGCGTGAGTACACGGCGCCAGGGCCACACGGGCCTCCCCGCGACAGCGAGGACGAGGGGACGACGTCTCCCCGTGCGCCCGAAGTGCGCTCCGGCTCGGGCCTGCCTCCCATTCCGTCCCCGACGCTCGCCGACACCAGCCACGCCGCGGGTGCCCTGGGAACCGGCCTGGAGTGCCTCTTCACCGCGTCCGAGCGCGCCCTCCAGTGGGCGTGGCGCGTGCTCCAGCTCGCCCGGGGCGTGGTGGACGCGGCCCCGCGCGGCGACGCGTTCCTGCGCGAGGCGCGGGCGTGCGTGGTGGACTTCCTGGATCACATCCCGCCGCACGTGCGCCGGAGTGTCGAGGAGGTGCTCGTCTTCGGCAACCTCTGGCAGGCCGTGGGCGTCCGGCTGCGCCGCCGCGGCAGCTTCCCCCTGGGGGACGACGAGGCCTGGCGCCACCTCAGCGAGGACGTGGAGCTGCTCCAGCGTGCCGCGCAGGCCCGGCTGGGCACCGCCGCCGCGCTGGAGCAGGGCCTGCTCAAGGACCTGGGCCGCCTGCGCGCGCTGGCCCTGGCCGCGGGCCCCAGCCCTACTGAGCTGAGCGCGGGCGTGGAGGCCTTCACCCGCTGCATCTCGGAGCTGATGGCCTTCGCCAGCGCGGTGCGCCGCGCCTGGGAGTCCGCCGCCCACGAACTGGCCGAGTCCGCCGCGTGGCTGCGCGCGGGCGACCCCGCCTTTAGCGCCTGGCTCGCGGAGCACCTGGTCGCGTCCACGCCCGCGTGGGAGCGCACCCAGGCCACGGCGCGCTGGCTGCGCGAGGTGGGCGCCTTCGCCGGGCAGCCCTGAGCCGCCTCCGAAGGGCCGCGGCTCGGCGACGGCTCGTCGGCTACTGCTCGATGAGGATGCGGTGCCGGTACAGCTCCAGCAGGATGTCCGCGTCCAGGTCCGCCTGCTTGTGGTCGCGCAGGTGCTGGCGCACCGCCTCCACGGGCTTCTGGCCGGTGAACTCCACCAGCAGCGCGTACGCCTCGCCGGGGAGCGCCACCGCGTCGAACTCGCTGTAGGAGCCCAGCGCGACGCTGCCGTCCGGCAGCCACTTCACCGTCGCGTCCGGGTTGAAGCGCAGCACGCGCGGCAGCTGGGGCGCGGTGGCCTGGGTGTGCAGCTTCTCCAGCACCTTCAGTTCGATGGTGCCATCCAGGCCCAGCATCCGCTCCAGTCCGTCCGCGGGCACGGTGCGCACCGCGTCGTAGCAGGCCCGGAAGAAGTCCCGCTCCTTCCCGACGTGCTCCTTCCACAGCGCCGCGTACACCTTGGGCGGGGGCGCCGCGTCGTCCAGGTCCTCCACGGACAGGGGGGCGGTGGCGACTTCCGCCTTGTCCCGGCCGTCCAGGAGGAACTCCGGCATGAGCTGGAGCAGCGCGTGGCGCGACAGCTGGAACTCCGCCAGCGTCAGGTACGTCTTCAGCGACATCCAGAAGCGCCGGCCGTCCGCGCCCGCCACGTACTTGCAGAAGAACGTGGAGCACACCGACTCGCGGTACGCCCAGATGGTGCAGCCGCCGGTGTCCAGCGCGTAGTACGGGCACCGCATCGTCGCGGACCGGCCGAAGAACTGGTGCGAGTTCTTGTACAGGTGGTTGAACTTTGCTGGCGGCTTCACCCACTGCGGGCTCACGCCGATGCGGCTGTCGATCTTCTGTTCGATGCGCCGGCGCCCCTCGGCCATCTCCGGGGAGTCGTCCGACAGCAGCGCGCCGATGAGGTAGTTGGGCAGGCGCGGGTAGTACGTGCAGCACTTGGTGTCCGGCCGGAACAGGTGCTCCACCCCGTCCACCGACTCCACGGTGGACTGCGCGGACGTGCGGCTCATGGCGCACTTCGCGCACGTGGCCTTCGTCTCCGTGGGCGCCTGCTGCTGGAAGAAGGACGGGAGCAGGTCCCGGTAGAGCGCGGGCAGGGTCGAAAGGATGGAGGACATGGCGTGGCGGTGTGTCAGGAGGGCCGGGCCGTCCACTCCAGGTGATAGGTGACGGCTTCCGGGGAGTGGCGGGTGCGGTGCAGGGTGAGGCCGTGCACGCCGATGCGCAACAGCCCTTCTTCCAGCACCCCTTCCGCGAAGCCCTCCATCATCTCCGGCTCGTTGAACCAGAGGTCCGCGGCCGTGGGACCCAGCACCGTGAGGCGCGTCTCCGTGAAGTTGTTGCCGCTGCGGAAGTTGTGCTGCATCCGCTCCAGCGACCGCACGGGCCCCACCACGCGCGCCAGGGCAATCACCGCGCCGCCCATCAACGTCTGCGCGTAGCCCTCGATCATCCGCTTGCCCAACAGGCGCCGGGCGACGTCCAGCGGCCGGTCCGGATGGAGGGTGCGGGCCACGTCGTCCAGGCACTCCACCCACGTCGCCAGGGGATACGCGGCGAGCAGCGGGGCCTTGAGATCCAACCCCCGGCCGCGCAGCCGTTCAATCAACGCGCCCGGCAGGTGCGGCAGCAGCGTCTTGCGGTACAGGCTGTCCACGGTGTTGCCGAAGATGACGCGCTCGTCCCGCATGGCCTTGAGTCCCCTTGGGGGCCCGAAAGGTCCCAGGCGCGCATTCTTCGCCCAGCGGCCGGAAAGAGGCCAGTTCCCGGTGTGAAGCAACCCCCGCCTCCACCCCGGGGACACGGGGGTGGAGGCGGGGGCATGGCCTGTCAGTAGTGCACGGACAGGGACACGCCGCTGTAGGCGCTGAAGGCCTTCAGCAGGATCCACTGGCGGCCCGCGGTCGCCTGCGCGGCCAGGGTGCAGGTCTCGTTGTTGCCGCCCAGGTAGGGCCGGCAGTTGTAGAGCGACGTGGTGGGCGCGCCGCCGAAGCGCGTGTAGAGGTCCACGTCCCCGGTGCCTCCGGAGACGGTGATGGTGGACGCCGTGTTCGCGGGCACGTCCAGGCAGTAGTACTGCTCCGAACCCGACGCCCCGGTGATGCCCGCGAGCGTGAGGTCGTTCGGGAGCAGGAGGCACGTCGGGGGCGGCGTCACGGCGCCCACGCCCACGGCGGTCCACGCGGCCTCCACGGAGGCCTGGATGGCGGCGCTGTAACCCAGGGACTGCGCGGCCTGCTTCGTCAGCGTCTTGGCCTGTGCCAGCGTAGTGCTGGGGAGGAAGAGGTTGGCGTTGGCGTAATAGAAGATGCGCCCGGCGGCCTGCACGCCGATGCCCGTCACGTTCACCGTGGACTTGCCCTGCGGGTGCGTGCCACCGGTGGACAGCAGCTTGAACGCGAGGTTCGGCACGCCGGAGGCGTAGTGCACGTCCGAGCTGGAGGTGATCTGCGTGTAGTAGTCCAGGGACGCGCCGTCCAGCGCGGGGTTGTCCATGTAGCGCAGCGCGTCCCCGGGCGTGTTCGGCGTCCAGAACAGCTCACCGATGCGCCAGATGTTCGTCGCGGTGCTCCAGGTGCCCGTCGCCCAGCTTCCGCACGTCGCGGCGAAGATGTCCGACAGGGACTCGTTGAGCGCGCCCGACTGCCCGGAGTAGACGAGGTCGGACGTGTAGTCCGTCACGCCGTGGGTGAGCTCGTGCACCACGATGTCCGGATCCGAGCACGGCGGCCCCACGGAGGTGCCGTCGCCGTCGCCGCACACCATCGTGGTGCCGTTCCAGAAGGCGTTCGTGTACTGCGTGCCGTAGTGCACGTTCGCGAAGAGCTGCCCGCCCGAGCCGTCAAACGAATCGCGGGCGAAGTTCTGCTGGAAGCAGTCGTAGAAGAGGCCTAGGTTGTCGTACGTCTTGTCGATGCCCGTGTCCCCCGTGGCGGCCTGGCCCTCCAGACGGCAGGTGCCGCTCGTCGGGCCCCCCACCGAACACACCCGGCGGTTGCGCGCGGGGTGGATGTCCGACGTCCGCAGCACCTCCGTGCCGTCCGCCGCGCTGAGGAAGACGTGGTCGCGCACCTCCGTGCCGTCGGAGTCCTCGCCCGACACCACCACCTCGAAGGCCCGCACGAGGGCCGCGTCCGGCGTCGGGCGCACGAACACCTCCCGGGGCGCTTCCGCCGTGCGCCCCCCGGGCGTCGCCGCCAGGGCCGCCCGCCGCGCCACGTCCGGTGAGATGCGCGCCAGGTCCGCGAGCGCCTCGCCGTCGCGCGCATTGCCATTTACCAGGTACACCCGGCCGGCCTCATCCAGGTGCACCAGCAGTTCCTCGCCCACCACGGGCAGGCCCGCCTTCGTCTGCGCGTAGCGCACGTGGCTGTGGCCCAGCCCGTCCCGACGGATTGCCACCGGCACCAGGTCCCGCGCCTTCAACCGGAAGGCCGGCAGCACGCGCGCGAGCGTGGGCTCCAGCAGCGCATGCGCCTGCCAGGCCGAGGCGCCAGAGATGGGGCGACCCGTGGCCCCCAGCGCCCCCTTCAGCAGGGCGGGGACCCCGTCCGGGTGCACGTCCAGCACCTGGGCGCCGGGCAGCGCGCCGAGCGCCGCCTCCACCTCCCGGAGGCTGGAGACACCATCGCCGTGGGACGGCGGGGAAGTGGGCGCCTCGGCTTCCGGCCCTCCCGCGCCACAGGCGGACAACGTGAGCGTCAGGCCGGCCAGGAGCCAGCGGGTATTGCGCGTCATGGAACACCCCTTGTGACGATTCAGAGCTGTGCAGCCTTCCGAGCAAAGCATGGAAGACCCACTGTCAGCGTGCTTCCTGGAGGACATGGAGTGCAGGGACGGAGGGAGGCCCACGTCGGCGGCGTCGCACCCACCCCGGCCGGGGGGCAGCCATCCAGACGCGAAGTCCGGGCCTTGTGACGCGGGGCGCGGTGATAAGGACGGCCCCGCTGTTACCTCCCGTCACCCGTTCGCAAGGTCCTCCATGCTCACGCTGCGCGGGGCTCCGGCCCTCTCCGAATTCAGGCTCGCCAAGCTGCTCGTCCGCTGTCGGGAACGGGTGCCCACGGTGGCCACCCTCTATTCGGAGTACGTCCACTTCGCGGACACGGCGGCGCCGCTGACGGACGCGGAAGGGGAGCGCCTGGGGCGGCTGCTGGAGTATGGCCCCCACGCGGCGAAGCGCGAGCGCACGGGCACGCTGCTGCTCGTTGTGCCGCGTCCGGGCACGGTGTCCCCCTGGTCGTCGAAGGCGACGGACATCGCGCACCACTGCGGCCTGGAGAAGGTGCGCCGCATGGAGCGCGGCATCGCGTTCTTCCTCACCGGCCCCGGCGGCCGCGCGCTGGAGGCGGACGAGGCCGCGGGCGTGGAGGCGGTGCTGCACGACCGGATGACGCAGGCGGTGCTGCCCCGGCTGGACGACGCGGCGGTGCTCTTCACCACGAACGCGCCCCGGCCGCTCACGCGCGTGGACGTGCTGGGCGGAGGCCGCGACGCGCTCGTGAAGGCCAACGGCGAGCTGGGCCTGGCGCTGGCGGAGGACGAGATCGACTACCTGGTCGCGCGCTTCACGGAGCTTGCGCGCAACCCCACCGACGTCGAGCTCATGATGTTCGCGCAGGCCAACAGCGAGCACTGCCGCCATAAAATCTTCAACGCGTCGTGGACGCTGGACGGCAAGAAGCAGGAGCGCTCGCTCTTCCAGGCCATCAAGAACACCTTCGCAGTCAGCCCCGGTGGCGTGCTGTCCGCGTACAAGGACAACTCCGCCGTCATCGAGGGCTTCGAGGTGGAGCGCTTCTTCCCGCAGGGAGAGGCGCGCGAGTGGGGCGCCGTGCGCGAGCCCGCGCACATCATGATGAAGGTGGAGACGCACAACCATCCCACCGCCATCTCCCCCTATCCGGGCGCCGCCACGGGGGCGGGCGGCGAGATTCGCGACGAGGGCGCCACCGGGCGCGGCGCGAAGCCCAAGGCGGGGCTCACGGGCTTCTCCGTCAGCCACCTGCGCATCCCGGGCTACGCGCAGCCGTGGGAGGTGCCGTACGGCAAGCCGGACCGCATCGTGTCCGCGCTGGACATCATGATTGATGGCCCGCTGGGCGGCGCGGCGTTCAACAACGAGTTCGGCCGGCCCAACCTGTGCGGCTACTTCCGCAGCTTCGAGCAGCAGGTACCCACGGCGGACGGCGTGGAGGTGCGCGGCTACCACAAGCCCATCATGCTGGCGGGCGGCCTGGGCAACATCCGCGCGGGCCACGTGAAGAAGGCCCCGCTGCGAGCGGGCGACAAGCTCATCGTGCTGGGCGGCCCGGCGATGCTCATCGGCTTGGGCGGCGGCGCGGCGTCCTCCATGGCGCAGGGCACGAGCGCGGCCGATCTCGATTTTGCCTCCGTGCAGCGTGACAACGCGGAGATGGAGCGGAGGTGTCAGGAGGTCATCGACCAGTGCTGGATGCTGGGCGACGCGAACCCCGTGCGCTCCATCCACGACGTGGGCGCGGGCGGCCTGTCCAACGCGCTGCCGGAGCTGGCGCACGACAACGGCCTGGGCGGCCGGCTGGAGCTGCGCGAGGTGCCCAACGACGAGCCGGGCATGTCCCCAGTGGAGATCTGGTGCAACGAGGCGCAGGAGCGCTACGTGCTGGGCGTGGCGCCGGAGGACCTGCCGCGCTTCGCCGCCCTGTGCGAGCGCGAGCGCGCCCCGTTCGCCGTGCTGGGCGAGGCCACGCAGGAAGAGGTGCTCACGCTCAGCGACCGCGAGCTGGGGGACACGCCCATCGCGCTGCCCATGGACGTGCTCTTCGGCAAGGCGCCGCGCATGCACCGCGAGCATGTGTCGCGCCCGCTGAAGCACGCGCCGCTCAGCGTGCCGGGGGACCTGAAGGCCCTGGCGCATGCCGTGCTCGCGCACCCGACGGTGGCGGACAAGTCATTCCTCATCACCATTGGCGACCGCACCGTGGGCGGCCTCACCGCGCGCGACCAGATGGTGGGCCCGTGGCAGGTGCCGGTGGCGGACTGCGCGGTGACGCTGTCGTCCATCCTCTCCAACACGGGTGAGGCCATGGCCCTGGGCGAGCGCACGCCGCTGGCGCTCATCGACGCGGCGGCCTCCGCGCGGATGGCGGTGGGCGAGGCGCTCACCAACCTTTCGGCGGCGCGCATCGGGAAGCTGTCGGACGTGAAGCTGTCCGCCAACTGGATGGCGGCGGCGGGCAGCCCCGGCGAGGACGCGAACCTCTACGCGGCGGTGCATGCGGTGGGCATGGAGCTGTGCCCCGCGCTGGGCATCGCCATCCCGGTGGGCAAGGACTCCATGTCCATGCGCACGCAGTGGCAGGACGACGGCGCGAAGAAGGCCGTGACGTCGCCCCTGTCGCTCATCATCACCGCGTTCGCGCCGGTGCTGGACGTGCGCCGCGCGCTGACGCCGCAGCCGGTGGACGTGGCGGGTGACACGCGGCTCCTGCTGGTGGACGTGGCCGCGGGCCGGCAGCGCCTGGGCGCCTCCGTGCTGGCGCAGTGCCACCAGCAGGTGGGCCCCGAGTGCCCGGACGTGGACGACCCGGCGCGCCTGAAGGGCTTCTTCGCAGGCGTGCAGGAGCTCCAGGCGGCGGGCGTGCTGCTCGCCTACCACGACCGCTCCGACGGTGGGCTCTGGGGCACGCTCGCGGAGATGGCCTTCGCGGGCCACTGCGGCGTGGACGTGGACGTGGCGGCGCTGGGCGGTGACGCCGTGGCGGCCCTCTTCAACGAGGAGCTGGGCGCGGTGGTGCAGGTGCGGGCGGCCGACGTGGAGCAGGTGCGCGAGGTGTTCGCCCGGCACGGCCTGGGCGCGCACGTCCACGAATTGGGCCGGCCCACGGTGGCGCAGGCGGTGCGCGTGCGGCACGGCGCGAAGGAACTGCTCGCGGAGGACACCGTGGCGCTCAAGCGCACCTGGTCGCGCGTCAGCTACGAGATGCAGAAGCTGCGCGACAACCCCACCTGCGCGGAGGAGGAGTACGCGGCCAGGTGCGACGCGGGAGACCCGGGCCTGTCGCCGCGGCTCACGTTCGACCCGGCGGTGGACGTGGCGGCGCCCTTCATCGCGAAGGGGGCGCGGCCCCGCGTGGCGGTCTTGCGCGAGCAGGGCGTCAACAGCCAGCAGGAGATGGCGGCGGCGTTCACCCGCGCGGGCTTCACCGCGGTGGATGTGCACATGAGCGACCTGCTGGCGGGCCGCGTGTCGCTGGAGGACTTCCACGGCGTGCTGGCGTGCGGCGGCTTCAGCTACGGCGACGTGCTGGGCGCGGGCGGCGGCTGGGCGAAGTCCATCCTCTTCAACCCGCGCACGCGCGACGCGTTCTCCCAGTTCTTCGCGCGGCCGGACAGCTTCGGCCTGGGCGCGTGCAACGGCTGCCAGATGTTCGCGCAGCTGCGAGACCTCATCCCCGGCGCGGAGGCGTGGCCGCGCTTCGTGCGCAACGCGTCCGAGCAGTTCGAGGCGCGCCTGGGCACGGTGGAAGTGTCCCCGTCGCCCTCGCTGTTCTACCGGGGCATGGAGGGCAGCCGGATGCTCATCGTCGTGTCGCACGGCGAGGGGCGCGCGGAGTTCTCCAGCGCCGAGGAGGCCGCGCGCGTGAACGGCCTGGGCCTCGTGACGACGCGCTGGGTGGACAACCGCGGGCAGGTGGCGACGAAGTACCCGGCCAACCCCAACGGCTCGCCGCACGGCATCGCGGGGCTCACCACGAAGGACGGGCGCTTCACCATCACCATGCCGCACCCGGAGCGCGTGCACCGCACCGTGCAGCACTCCTGGGCCCCGTCGGCGTGGGGCGAGGACGGCCCGTGGATGCGCATGTTCCGCAACGCCCGCGCCGCCCTGGGCTGATGACGCGTTCGCGGAAAGGGGGCCTTCCTTCCTGCTACGGGAGGAAGGCTGCCTTCACCGCGTCCAGCAGCGGGTTGGCGCCAGTCTCCGGGTCGATGCACCCCTGGTTGAGCGTCCAGAGGATGGTGCCGCCGTAGCCCTCCTGCTTCACGAAGGCGCCCTTGGCGGCGATGGCCTGCGGGCTGTCGTAGGAGATCCACGTCACCGTGCCGTCCTCCACGAGCTTGTCCGGAGCGAACGTCACGTAGCTGGCCTGGGCCTTCTCGTCCCAGTGGTACGTGCCCTGCTTCGAATAGCGGAGGATCTTCTTGTAGGTGAACGAGTTGTCGCCGCCCACGTAGTCGGACCAGTTCGTGAAGGGCTGGTAGGGGCCGGTGATGTGGCGCCATGCGAGGCCGTAGAAGGGGATGCCGATGCCCAGCTTCGCCTTGGGGAGGCCCGCCTTGACCCACAGCTCCAGGCTGGAGGCGATGGACGTGGGGTGCAGCCCCTGTTCGCCCTTCAGCGCGGACGTGTGCCAGGACTTCCAGCCGTCCCATGCGCCAATCATCTCGTAGGACATCAGGTTCATCTGGTCGAGGTGCGTCGCCAGCTCCGCGAACCAGGGGTCGGCGTCGGTGGGGAAGTTGGTGTTGATCCAGTGAAGCGGGAAGGTGAGGAGCATCTTCGGCCGCGCCTCGCGCAGGGCCTTCACCAGGGCCAGCAGCTGCGGCCGATCCTCCTTCTTCACGGGCTCCCAGTCCAAGTCGAGCCCGTCGTAGCCGAAGTCATCCAGCGCCTTCAGCAGCGAGCGGACGAACTTCGCGCGGTTCGCGTCGGACGCCGCGCCCACCCAGCCGTCGTGCTCACCGGAGCCGCCCACCATGATGAGTGCCTTGCGGCCCGCGGCGTGCGCGCGCTTCGACAGCGTGCGGGCGATCTCCGGCCCCCGGTCGTTGTCGAACTTCGTGCTCAGCGTACCGTCCGCTTTCGGCGTGACGCGTCCCACGAGGATGTGCGTGAGCGCGCTGAAGTCCACCTTCTCCGGTGGATAGTCGTCCGCGTTCCAGCCCGTGTAGTAGCCCGACACCCACTTGCCGCCCTGGCCCGGAGGACCCCTCACGACCGGGGATGCGCCCACCACCACGCTGGCCACGGCCAGTTGGCTCGGGTCGGCCTTGCTCCGGACCATCACCCGGTACGTGCCCGGCTTGCGGGGCGCGGTGTAGACGCCGGTGGCGGTGAGGGTGCCGCGCTCGTTTCCGGGCTCCACGCTCCACGTCACTTCCGTGTTCGTGCTGTTCGTCACGGTGGCGCGGAAGGCGTGCGTGGCGCCCGGAGCCAGGAAGACCGCGGACGTCTCCAGCGTGAGGCTCACCGGCCTGGGGCCCTGCTCGACGCCGATGTCGTCGAAGAAGAGGGGCGGCAGCGTCCTGCCGCTGTCCTCCTGGAGCCACAGGCCGGTGATGCGCGAGCGGTCTTCGGGCAGCAGCTTCGCAAGCGACACGCGGCACGTCGTCCACTTGCGGGCCGGGATGGCGCCGCCCTCGCAGGTGGGGCCCAGGGGCACGCCCACGGGCTGCTCGGAGCCGATGACGACCCGCGCGCGCACCGCCGCGTTCGCGCCGTCCTTCCCGCCATTCACCTTGAGCACCAGCGTGTCCTCCGGTGACACATCGAAGCCCGGGTGGCCGAAGTACAGCGCCTCCCACGGCCCCAGCGTCACGGAGATCGCGTGGCGGCCCGAGGCCCCTGGCGTGGTGGCGCTCATCGCGTACGCGCCAGCCCACGTCAGGTCCTCCCAGGGCGACGCCAGCCGGTCCTGATAGAGCCACGTCACCTGGGGGGGCGTGGGCGGTGCGGCCTTCGGGGGCGGGGCCCCCTGGGAAACACCGCCGAGCAACAGCGCGGTGAGCAGCACCCGGAGTCCGGCCGGAGGTCGTCGCATGGCCTCCCATCCTCGCAGAGGGAGAGGAGGCGCGTCCTGCTTCGGGAGATCGAGGAGGTCGCCAGGAGGTCGTCAACAACTCCTGTGACCCGAAGTTCGCCGCGAGGACGCGCGCCTTGCGGAGCGCAAGGGGGCGACGGAGTGCTGGAGCGGACGCCAAGGTTGGGGGGCCGCACGCAGAGGCGCCCGCCGCCGCACTTCGCGCCCAACCTGTCCGACAGTCGGACAGGTTCGCGCCGCATGAGGCCGCGGGCCGCACCGGCCCGGCAGAAGACGAAGACGGGTGGCCCTCGCGTCCATGTCAGACCCCTCTGGTTTGGTGGGAGAGGCTGGGGCGAGGAGGGCGATGGTGATGGAGCGGGTAGGGCTGGTTGCGTACGTGGAGGAGCAACTCGAGCGCGAGATGTCGCTGGGGAGGCTGCCGGAGAGCGGGCAGTTGGGCTCGGAGCAGAAGTTGGCACGTCGCTATGGGGTGTGCCGGGGCACCGTGCGCGAGGCGCTGCGACGGCTGGCGGCGCGGGGCCTGGTGGTGCAGCACCCCGGACGCAAGACGCGCGCGGTGGGGCTGGACGAATCGCCGACGCTGGAGAACCTGGGCCTGGCGCTGCATGACGCGCGCTCTCCGGAAGGCCAGAGGCTGCTTGAGGGATACTTCAGCCTCAAGCGGCAGGTGCTGGTGGAACTGCTGGCCGACTGCTGCGCGAGCGCTTCCGAGGCCGCCCTGGGCAGGCTGGGAGAAGCCTGCTTCAGGCTTTGGGACGCGGCGCGCTGGGAGTCGGGTGCGCGGTGCGCGCAGTTGGAATTCGAGTTGCTGCGGTTGGCAGCCCAGGCGGCGGACCGTCCCGGTCACCTGCTCCTCATTCAATCGCTGCAGCGGGCCTTGCACGGCGGCGCGGCCCGGCTCCTGTCCTTCATGGGGGGTGAGCCGCTGCGTCAGTGGGTCAGCTGTGCGATGGAGGCCCTGCGGGAACGCGACACGCGGGCGCTCCAGCGCCAGTTGCCGGCGCTGCTGAGGACGCGCGATGAGCGCGTGCTCGACGACTTCGCCCCCGCCCTCCAGGCTGCCGCTCCAGAAGCCCACCGCGCCCAGGCGTGCCCCCTCGGCGACCTCGCGTCAGCCACCGAGCAGGACGCTGCTCTGGAGGCACATCCCTGCGTGGAGGCGCATGGCCCCGGCCGCCTCGCGCCAAACGCCGAGGACACCGAGGCGCTCGGGGCTGCACCCAGGCCCCATGCGCAGGCCCTTCCCGTGGAGCCGGACCGCGAGGCGCTGCGGTTCCAGGCCGCCCCGGGGCTCAACCCCAGCGACTCCGGTGCTGAGTGCGCCAGAGGGGACGTGCCGGGTGTGGCCTTGGGCAACCTGTCCGACAGTCGGACAGGTTGTGGCACCTTGTCTCCGGAAGGGGGCCTCCACCCACAGGCGCCCGCGGACACCCCTGCTCCTCCATTGCCCGCGGCCAAGGACCACCTGCTTGGTGAGCAGCGACAGTCCTTCGCCTCGTCTCTCGTCGATGTATCAACGAGCTTCTGGCGACCTGCTCAGGCGCGGACCAGCTCGATGGGGCTGCCTTCGGGGACGTGCTTCATCGCCACGGAGTTCATGCAGTAGCGCAGCCCCGTGGGCGCGGGGCCGTCCGGGAAGACGTGACCCAGGTGTCCGTCGCAGCGCGCGCAGCGGACCTCGGTGCGGACCATGCCGTGGGACACGTCGCGGATCTCCGTGAGCGAGTCCGGGGACAGCGCCTGGGTGAAGGACGGCCAGCCCGTGCCGGACTCGAACTTCGTCCCGGACTTGAACAGTGGGTTGTTGCAGCCCGCGCACACGTAGGTGCCCGGCGTCTTGGTGGCCAGGAAACAGCCCGTCCCGGGGTACTCGGTGCCGTGCCGGCGCAGCACGTCGAACTCCTCGGGGGTGAGGCGCTTGCGCCACTCGTCATTGGAAAGATTGAGCTTGTCCGCCATGGGTCCTCCTCCACGTTTCGGGCCTGCTGCCCGGAGCAGCGTCTTGGATGCTCCGGGGCGTTTCCCGTCGCACCGTATAGCAGGGGAGCAGGCGGGCGCCCGGCATCCCGATGCCCCCAGGCACGGCCTTCCAGGCCCTGGGACGGGGCCGACGAAGGGGCCCCGGCACGGCGGTTCTACTCCACGGTGGGCGCTCATCACCCCCGGGGGAGGCAGCGATGCGGATCTCTGAACTGATGCACAAGGACGTGGAGACCATCGACGCGGATGAGTGCCTGCGCACCGCCGCGGAACGCATGCGGGCCCACTCGCTGGGAGCGCTGCCCGTCACGGAGAACGGCGAGCTCGTGGGCATGCTGACGGACCGCGACATCGCCGTGCGCTCCACGGCCCTGGGCAAGGACCCCAACGTCACGCCCGTGCGGGAGGCGATGACCCCCACCGTCATCACCTGCTCCGAGGACGACACGCTGGATGCCGGCGAGCTGCTGATGGAGGAGAAGAGCGTGCGCCGGCTGGTCGTCGTCGACGACGAGCACCACGCGGTGGGCATCCTCAGCATGGACGACGTCGCCACGGTGCCCGGCAAGCTGCTGCGCCCCGGCGAGCTGCTGGAGCACCTCAGCCTCTACTCGTGAGCGCCGAAAGGGGCCCGGCATCCCCTTCGCGAGAAGGGAACGCCGGGCCTTCGGACTCCAGACCGGGCCCTCGCTCAGTCCGCCACGGCCGGCTGGCACGCGGCGGACAGCCACGCCACGGCCTCATCCCAGGCCAGGTCGCGCTGGGCCCCATCGCGCAGGCGCAGGCGGACGTTGTTTCCCTCCACCTCGCGGCCACCCACCACCGCCAGGAAGGGCACGCTGTCCTGGTGCGCACTGGCGACCTTGCGCGACAGCGATTCGTCCCGCACGTCCGCTCGGGCGCGGCAGCCCACCTGTCTCAACCGGGCCACCAGCCGTTCCGCGTACGCGGCGGCCCCCGCGCCCACGGAGGCCACGACCACCTGTTCGGGCGCGAGCCACGCGGGCAGCGCGCCCCCGTGGTGCTCCAGCAGGATGCCGATGAACCGCTCCAGGCTGCCGAACAGCGCGCGGTGAAGCATCACCGGGCGCTGGCGTGCGCCGGACGCGTCGACGTACCTCAGGTCGAAGCGCTCCGGCAGCACCAGGTCCAGTTGGATCGTGCCGCACTGCCACGCGCGCCCCAGCCGGTCGTTGAGCACGAACTCCAGCTTGGGCCCGTAGAAGGCGCCCTGGCCCGGCTGCTCCGCGAACTGGAGCCCGGCCTGCCTCGCCGCAGACTTCAGCCACGCCTCCGCCTGGTCCCACACCGCGTCGCTGCCGGCGCGCTGCGCCGGACGGCTGGAGAAGGCCACCTGCACGTGGTCGAAGCCGAAGCCCGCGTAGAACGCCCGCAGCGACTTCACGAAGTGCACCACCTCCGCTTCCACCTGCTCCTCCGCGCAGAAGATGTGGCCGTCGTCCTGCGTGAACTGGCGCAGGCGGAACAGCCCGTGCATCGCGCCGCTGGGCTCGCTGCGGTGCACGAGCCCGAACTCCCCCAGGCGCAGGGGCAGGTCGTGGTGGCTGGGCGCCATGCGCTGCACGAGGTGGATGTGGCCCGGGCAGCTCACCGGCTTGAGGGCGAGGTGCCGGTCGCCCTCGGGCAGGCAGAACATGTTCTCGCGGAAGTTCTCCCAGTGGCCGCTCTGCTCCCAGAGCTGCTGGGAGAACAGCTGCGGTGAGCGGACTTCCTGGTAGCCCTCGTCGCGCATGCGCTGGCGGACGTGCTCCTCCAGGAGGCGGTACAGCATCAGTCCGCGCGGGTGCCAGAACACCATGCCCGCGGCCTCCTCCTGCAGGTGGAAGAGGTCGAGGCGCTGGCCCAGCGCGCGGTGGTCGTGTTCGTCGAGCATCGTCGTGACTCCGTGTGTCGGTCGGGTGAAGAAGCCGGGGCCGGACACGGGGCGTGAATGCTTGCACGGTCGCCCCGGCCGGAACTCGGCGGGGCGGGAAACCGTGCGCTCGTCAGACCACCGACACGCGCACCGCTCCCACTCCCGCCGAAGCGGTGGTGGTCGTGGTCGCGGTGGTGGCGTTGACGAGGTTCACGGGACAAGAAGTGCTCCCGGTCGCACGGAAAGTCAAGTCGTGCGCCGGGGCAGGGTGGGCCCTCAGCCCAGCAGCGCCAGCAGGCCGTACAGGCCCACGAACAGGTAGAAGAGCGACTCGCCCGCGATGAGGCCGCCGCCCACCAGGGACATGGTGCTCATGTCCTCCGGGAGGACCGTCTCACCCGGAGCGGGCGGGCGCGCGAAGCGCTTGGAGGCGGTGTTGAACAGCGACGTGAGAACGCCGCCCGCGCCGAACCAGATCGTCGCCGGCAGCGCGATGAAGCCACCGAACGCGGACGCGTAGGGGCTCGCCAGCACCACCGAGTCCATCGCGTAACCCACCGCGAAGCCGGTGCGCGAGCCCTGCACGAAGCGCAGGTACGCCGGGTGCCGGCGGATGATCTTCCGCAGGACCTCCAGCGTGAAGCCGATGCCCAGGCCCACGAGCAGCGCCTTCACCTTGTGCTCGGACAGCGCGCCCAGGTCGCGGATGGCGCCCACGAACTTGTACGTCATCGCGGAGCCCCACTGGCCCACCTTCGTGTCGGGATGGTCCAACTGGTTGACGGACAGCACCGGGTAGGCACCCATGAAGACGCGCGCCAGCGCCACGCACAGCACCGCGCCCATGAAGATGCCCAGCACCTGGTAGCGGAACTGCAACACGCGGTTGGTGCCCAGCCGCCAGCCGGTGGAGCGGTCCTGCTGCATGTCGCAGCCCACCGACGTGGAGATGAGCAGGATGGAGGACGCCATCAGCCCCACCAGCGGATCCTTCAGGCCCAGGAGCGACATCAGCAGCACGGACATCACGAACGCGCTGGAGATGGGGTTGTTGTCGCTGATGCCGTAGGCGATGCCGTTGATCAGCACGAACAGCACGGACAGCGCGAGCCCGAAGATGATGAATCCCGCCGGCTGGTGCAGCACCTGCGTGGCGACGACGACGACGGCCGCGCCCCAGCCCACCACCCAGGCGATGAGCCGGGGCACGTTGACCTTCTTCCAGGAGGGCTCGTCGTCCACCGGCGCCTGCGCCTGGCCGCGGATGCGCGCCACCGCCTGCACCGCGAGCAGCGCCAGGTCCACCAGCGCCGCGCCGCAGATCATCGCGAGCGAGATGAGGAAGCCGATCTTCCGGTACGGATCATTGGGCCCCAGCCAGCCGATGTCGCGCAGGTACGGCGTGAGCGCGAAGCCCAGGATGCCCATGCACATCGCGGGCACGGTGATGCGGCTGCCCACGACCATGCCCGCGCCCACGGTGGAGCTGCTCACGCTGAGCGCGGCCACCCTGGCCACCTTCTCCGTGAGCAACGCCGCGAGGATGCCCAGGCCGGTGCCGCCGCCCAGCTTCGCGATGGAGGCCTTGAGCAGACGCTTGTCGGTGAGCGCGCGCAGGATGTTGGCCACCGCGTAGCCGGACGGGTAGTCCAACTGGAGCCGGTCCACGAGCAGCGGCGTGTAGAGCATGCCCACGCCCACGCCGAACATGCCCACGCACCCGACGAAGAGCATGAGCTGCCACGCGGGCGGCTGGGGCATGCCCAGCCACACCATGGCTTGAATGAGCACGGACATGGCGCACAGCGAGGCCACCGACGCGGCCATCGTCTGCATGTAGTTGGCGCCGTGCTTGCCCTCCGCGCCGTAGCCGTAGGTGACGACGCTGCCGAGGATGCCGGAGAGCACCTGGCTCGCGACGAAGAAGCCCAGGCTGAAGTTCATGTACGACGCGGCCACGCCGCCCAGCGGGCCCAGGATGAGGATGGCCACCGTGGCGAGCAGCAGGTGGTACTTCCACGTGTTCACCGCGGGCAGGAAGCGGAAGCGCGGCGTGACGGCTTCGGACGCCGGCGACAGGGGGACGGAGGGCTCCGGCGGGAGCGGCTGGGCGGTTTGGGCCATGGGTGCGGGGGAGGGTAGCGGCGTTCCCCGGCGAGTCACAACCTCGAGCGCGTCACCGGACGCGGGCGACCCGGCGGCCCGTCGCCGACTCCGCCGCGTGGCGCAAAGGCGCGGAGACTCGGGAGCTGCTTGCGAAGGGCGGCGAGGCGTGCGACGTCGCGGTGCATGCGACTCACCCTGCACCGCGGCGTCAGCCTGGCCGTCCTCGCCTCCGCCCGCACGGAGGCCGACCACCACGAGGACCTGGGGTGCAGCATCCAGGGGCCCACCGCGCGTCCGGTGCGCTGGGCCCAGCTTCCGCTCAAGCGCCACATCGCCGCGCTGGGTCGCGAGGGCGCGCTGCGTGAGGCGGACGCGCTGGTGCGCTGGCTGGAGGACACGCCCCGGTACGCCGCGCTGTGCGTGGGCACGAAGCGGCGCATGGGACGGCGCGTGCTGCGCGAGGACGTCCTCTTCCCGGATCCGCTGCGCCACCGCCCCCGCGTGCTGCACCTGCGCCAGGAGTCGCTGGGCCTGGACGTGCCGGTGCGCGCGAAGGACTGGCCGGTGGTGGCGGACCTGTTCGCCGCGCTCGCCCGGGGCGCGACGCGCGAGGAGCTGCGCGCGCTGGCCACCGTGCCCGTCGTGGGCGAGCTGTTGGGCGACCTGTCGCAGGCCGGCTGGCTCGTGCGCCACGAGAGGCCGGTGGAGGTGCCCGGGCCTGGGGCCCTCTTCGTGGGACACAACACGGTGCTGGTGGCGGGCAGGGAAGGGCGAGTGCTGGTGGATCCATATTTCCGCCCCGCCGGAGACGCGGACCTGCCCGGCTACGCGCCGCTGCAGGCGGGTGACCTGGGGCGTGTGGACGCGGTGGTCATCACCCACTCACACGGGGACCACTTCCACCTGGGCTCGCTGCTGCCCCTGCCCCGCGACACGCGCATCTTCGTGCCGGCGGTGGCGCGCGAGAGCCTCTTCTCCACGGACTGCGCGCTGCGGCTCCAGCAGCTGGGTTTCACGCGCGTGGAGCCCCTGCGCTGGGGTGAGACGCGGCAGGTGGGGGACGTGACGGTGCACGCGCTGCCCTTCCACGGCGAGCAGCCCACCGACGGCGAGGGGCCGCACCCGGGCCTCTTCAACGAGGGCAACACCTGGCTCGTGCGCTCGCCGGACTTCTCCGCCGCCTTCTTCGCGGACGCGGGCCACGACGTGCGCGGGGACATGGACGCGGTGTGCCGCCGGGTGCACAAGGAGCAGGGCCCGGTGGACGTGCTCTTCTGCGGCGTGCGCGGCTTCCGGCTGCCGCCCATCTTCTTCGGCTTCACCACGCTGGATGCCTTCCTCGTCAACGTGCCGCGCGACGCGCTCACCACGCCGCAGCGACTGATGGCGGGTCCGGAGGAGGCCCTGCGCTATGGTGCGTTGCTGGGTGCGCGCTACGTCGTGCCGTGCGCGGACGGCGGTGCCCCCTGGTACTGGCGCGAGGGCATGGGGCCGCGCTACGTCGGCTACCCGGGCGAGCCCGTCACGGGCGCGAGCTCCCTCGACGAGAACCCCGACGCGGATCCGTATCCGGAGCGGCTGGCGGAGGTGCGCAAGGCGCGGGGCGAGGGACCCAAGGCGCTCCTGCTGAGGCCCGGAGAGGCCCTGCGCTGGCGGGGGGCCCGGGCGCCGGAGGTGCTGCGCACGCCGGGCTTCGAGTGGCCCTTCGGGGACTGGCGTCAGGCCGCGCCCGTGCCGCCACCACCGCGCAACACGTCGCGGACCCGCCAGAGGGCGCCCAGGTAGAGCGCGCCCAGCGCGACGAGGCAGCTGACGCCCACCGTCACGTTCCAGCGGATGACGCGGCTCACGTTCCAGCCGTAGGTCTCCACCAGCCGGCTGGGGTCGCTCAGGCCCACGCCCTCGATGAGGCCGAAGGGGATGCGGTCCACGTCGGTGCGCGCGCCCCACCACATCTCGAAGCCGTCCATGAACGCCGCCGCGCCAATGACGACGAAGCCCCAGCGCAGCGCGTGCTTGCGCAGGTAGTGGCCCGGGGGCACGTAGAACGTGGTCATCAGCGCCGCGCCCAGCACCATCTTCCCCGCGTCGCCGCCGAAGGTGAACATCGCCTTGCCCTGCTCCAGATCCAACGCCAGCGTGCCCACCGCCTGCGCCGCGAGCAGCACCGAGCCCACCGCCATCCACGCCCACCGACGCCGCTTCCAGCCCTGGTAGAGGAGGGTCCCCAACAGGCCCGCCACCAGCACCACCATGAAGGACGAGCGCTCGTCCGAGACGGAGGTGACCCACAGCGAGGGCGTGGCGCTGAAGCCGCAGAACCACGCGGTGACGGCGTGTCCCAGCTCGTGCACCGGCATGGTGAGGAAGATGCGTGACAGGAAGTGGAATCCCGGCGACTTGACCGCGAGCCAGGCCATGACGAGCGTCGCGGGCAGCACGCACGCGCGCAGCTTCGCCTCGAAGGCCGCTTCCGCTTCGTCGCCGCCATCGAAGGTCAGGTCCGGCGTCACGCTCTCCGGCATCGCCGCGACGAGGGGCGGGACGAACGTGGGCGCCGCGTGGGCCTCCAGGGCTTCGCGCAGCGCGAGCCGCTGATCCTCGGCCTCGCGCTGGGCGGCGTTCCGCGCCGCGAGCTCACGCTCCTCGGCCTGACGGGCGGCGGCGCGGGCCTCGGCGCGGAGGTAGATGACGCCGCAGCCCGGGCACTCGGGGCCAGCCGCGCGGGGCGCACCACAGCGGGGGCAGACGGAGGATGGATCGCTCACGGAGCCCGGACTCTAGGTGGGCCGTGGGCCGGACGAAAACGGGGTGGGGCCGGGCCCAGGGGCCTTGACGCTCCGGCCCCGCTCGCCCATGTCGGAGGGATGGTCGACCTGGACATTCGCACGCGGGGGAGGACCGCTCCCGGACGCCTGCGCGCGCTCGACGCGTACCTGTGCCGCTTCGAGTCCGCGCTGCTCACGCGCGAGGACGACGCCTGGGCCCGCGCCGTCTTCGCGGACGTGGGCTTCGGCGAACATCCCTGGACGACGCTGGAGAGCGCCCAGGCCTTCCGCGCCCTGAACCCCGGGCTCACCGTCGTCGGCGTGGAGCTGGACGCCGAGCGCGCCCGGGCCGCCGCGCGCACCCACGCGGACGCGCGCACCTGGTTCCGCGAGGGCGGCTTCGCGCTGCCCCTGGGCCCGGACGAGCCCGCCCGCCTGGTGCGCGCCATGAACCTGCTGCGCCAGGGCCCGCCCGAGCGCATCCCGGAGGTGCACCGCACCCTGTCACGCCCGCTGCTGCCCACGGGCCTGCTCGTGGAGGGCAGCTCCGACACGGACGGCGCGGTGCTGGTGGCCCACCTGCTGCGGCGTGCCCCGGACGGCGACACCCCCGTGCGCGAGAGCCTGCTGTTCCACACCGACTTCTCCCGCGGCTTCGCGCCCCTCTTGCTGCGCGACTGGCTGCCCCGCGACCTGCGCCGCCGCGTCCGTCCGGGCGAGCCTCTGCACGCCTTCTTCCAGGCCTGGGAGGCCGCGTGGAAGGCCGCGAGGGCCGCCGGCCATACAGCCCCACCGGAGGCCTTCGCGGAGTCCCTCCCGCGCCTCGCGGCGACGATGCCAGGGATTGCCACGGACGCCTGGCTGTCCTCCCACGGCTTCCTGCGCTGGAGCCCGCCCGGGGGGATTCCCCCCTGACGCCAGGCCCGTCCCTGACAGTCCTTGGAGGAGCAATCGTCCAAGGAGCCCGTCCCAAGCGCAGCGGGAAAAGGTATTCTGTCGTGAATTGCCCTCCGGGGGTCACCCGGGCTTCTGGAAGGCAGACGGCTCGACATGAACAGGCACCTTCTGACGCTTCTTGCCGCGGGGCTGATGGCCAGCACCGCGGTCGCCGGTCCGTCTACCCCTGATCTCGGCGGCAACCGCCTCGCGCAGCGCCGCCCAAGACAATCCCGTCGTCCCTCACAGCGGCCCCGCCGTGAGGCCGACCCCGCGAACCTGGAGCATGAGATGGAACAGGCGGCCTTCTCCGATGAGGCCCCCGCGGCTGTCATCGCGGCCCGTCCCCCTGCGTTGCTGTTCTCCGCCAACTTCTACGGCACCCTGGCCGCGGCGCGCTGTCTGGGCCGTGCTGGCGTGGACGTGACGGTGGCGGACACGGGCCGGTTGGGCCCGGCCAGCTACTCACGCTTCGTCAGCCGCCGCGTGCAGTGCCCGCCGGAGTCCCAGCCGGAGGCCTTCCTCCAGTGGCTGGTGGACTTCGGCCTGCGCGAGCCCGTCAAGCACGTGCTCTACCCGACGAGCGACGAGCTGGCGTGGCTCATCGCCGCGCACCGCGCCAAGCTGGAGGACCTCTTCCACCTCTATGACCCGGGCGTGGACGCGGTGTACGGGCTGCTCAACAAGCGCCGTCTCTACGAGGTGGGCACCGAGGTGGGCCTGCACCTGCCGCGCACCTGGTTCCCCCAGTCGGAGGCGGACCTGGAGCAGGTGCGCCGCGAGGCGAGCTTCCCGGTGCTGCTCAAGCCCACGACGCAGATCCTCCACGCCACGCACCGCAAGGGGCAGCCGGTGGCGTCGCCGGACGACCTGGCGCGCGAGTACCGCGAGTTCGCCCGCGACACGTACGCGCCCATGCTTGTGAAGTTCGACCCGGCCGTGGTGAACCCCATGGTGCAGGAGTTCCACCCCGAGGCGGCCGAGGGCATCTACAGCCTCTCCGGCTTCGTGGACGAGACGGGGGAGCTCTTCGAGGCGCGCGCCTCCATGAAGGTGCTCCAGCGGCCGCGCAAGCTGGGCGTGGGCGTCTGCTTCGAGCCCGCCCCGCTGCGCCCGGACCTCGTGGCGGGCCTCACGCGCCTGTGCAAGCGCCTGGGCTACCACGGCGTCTTCGAGGTGGAGTTCATCCAGACGAAGGACGACTTCCTCCTCATCGACTTCAACCCGCGCTTCTACGGGCAGATGGGCTTCGACATCGCGCGCGGGCTGCCCCTGCCGCTGCTCGCGTACCACGCCGCCACGGGCAACCGGGACGCGCTCACGAGCGCGGTGGCGGACGCGCGGGCCGTCAGCGCCCAGCATGACAAGGAGGTGTTCTGCAACCGCATCGCGCTGGAGATGCTGCTCAACCTCCAGCGGCTGTCCGGCGCGCTGCCGGCCGGCGAGGCGCGGCAGTGGCGCCAGTGGCTCACCACCCACCGCGAGAAGGCGGTGGATCCGCTCATCGACCGGGACGACATGATGCCCGCGGCGGTGGAGCTGGCGACCATCGCCTATGGCTCCGCGCGCCACCCCCGCGCCTTCCTGCGGATGATGGTGTTCAACCGCAGCTAGCGGGCCGCGCGGGACGGGGCGGGGACCGGGTCGTCGAAGGTGACCAGGTCCTCGTTCGTCTCCGCCCGGCGCAGCACGCGCACCTGGCCGCCCTCCACGCCGACGATGGCCGGCTGTGGGAAGGAGAAGGACGTGCCGAAGGGCACGAAGTACGCGCCCGCGTCCATGATGGCCAGCGTGTCGCCCACCTTCAGTTCCGGCAGCCGCACCGCGTGGTACAGCGTGTCGCCCGGGGTGCAGATGGGGCCCACCACCGTGTAGGCCCGGTGCGAGGGCGCGTCCGGCCGCTCGACGTGGAAGAGCTGGTGGTACTCGTTGCGCACGCACTCCGCGTGGTTGATGCCCATGTCGAGCACCGCCCAGGTGCGCTCGCCGCCGTCCTTCAGCGCGTGCACGCGGCCCAGCAAGAGCTGCGTGTTGCCCGTCATCGCCCGGCCCGGCTCCAGGAAGATGCGCGGGCGCGCGCGGCCCTGCTTCGCGTAGTGCGCCTCCACCTGGGACACCACCTTCGCCACGTAGCGCTCGATGGAGAGCGCCGCCGCGAAGTCCGGCGCGGGCAGGTCGCGCTGGAAGGTGAGGTTGAGTCGCCAGTCCTTCTGCTCGATGTGCTCCACCGTCGGCGTGCACAGGCTGCCGCCCAGGTCCAGCACCTCCAGGTCCAGCCCCAGCTCCCGGTGCAGCTCGTCCGCGAAGTCCAGCACGGCGCTGACGAAGCCTTCCAGCTCCGCCTCCGTGCGGATGAGCTCGCCCCGGTGTGCGTGCAGCCCCACCACGTCCAGCGTCTCCAGGGCCAGCGCCTTGCGGTACGCCGCCAGCGCCATGCCGCCCGTGATGGGGGTGCCGAACTGTGACGTCCAGCCCTGCGCCGTCGTCACCCGCACCGCGACGCGCGGGCGCTTGCGCAATTCCTGCGCGTGCCGCGCAAAAACGTCCAGCTCCTCGACGTGGTTCGCCGCCAGCAGGCCGATGCCCCGGGTGATGGACTCGCGGATGGACGCGTCCGACTTCACCGGGCCGTTGTAGACGATGCGCTCCGGCGCCACGCCCAGCTTGAGCGCGAGCCACAGCTCGTACGCGGAGATCACCTCCGCGCCCACCCCTCGCGCGTGCAGCGCGGACAGCACGCCGGGCACGGGGTTCGTCTTGTAGGAGTAATACACTTCGCAGCCGCCCGCGGCGCCCGGGGGCACCGCTTGGAAGGCGTCCGCGTTGCGGCTCAGCGCGGCCAGGTGCACCACGTGAAGCGGCGAGCCGTACTCCCGCACGAGCTGGGACAGCGACACGCCTTCCAGCGACAGGCCCTGGCCGGCCCGGGACTCCAGGCTCCACGTCTCCGGGGGGAGGAAGGCGCGCGCGGGGGCCATCGCGCGCTGCACCACGGGCCCCAGGGTCTGCTTCAGCTGCCGCTTGGCGGTTCCAACGAGACGACGACGCAGGCTCACGGGGGACAGGCCTTTCACGAGGCGCGGGGCAGCTTGAGGGGGAGGTAGCGCGTCAATTCGAAGCGCTTCTTGAGCGCGCGCGTGGCGAGCTGCAGCAGGCGGTACTCCAGCTCTCCGTGCTCGCGCCGGTACTTGTTGTGGATGATGGCGTTGGACTCCGCCACGGACTTCTCCACCTTCTCGCCCTTCTTGCCCAGGTCGTGCATCAGCGACGGCTTGCCCACCCGGTAGTTGAGGATGGGGCGGTTGACGTAGACGTGGCCGTAGCGGCGGATGCCGCGCATGTAGAAGTCCACGTCCTCGTAGACGGGGATGTTCGGGTCGAACCCGCCCAGCGGCTGGAAGTAGTCGCGGCGCACCATGCACGCGGAGTTCACGTACAGCGTGCCCAGGAACAGGATGTGCGCCACCGTCCACGCGCTGTTGGGCGTGGTGGCCCCCACCCTGGCGACGCGCTCGAAGTAGCTGCTCTTGTCCTCCAGCCACTCCGGGTCCTCGCTGAAGGGCACCACCCAGCCCACCGCGACGCCCGCGTCCGGCCGCGCGTCCAGGGCGGACACCATCGCCTGGAGCGCGCCCTCCGCCAGCAGGTCGTCGTCGTCCAGGAAGTGCAGGTAGCGGCCCTTCGCCAGCGTGGCCCCGTGGTTGCGCACCAGCGCGGGCCGGCCGCGTGACGGCACCTCCTGCTGGAAGTAGCGCACCCGGGCATCACCAATGCCTTGCACCGCCTGCCGCGCGGTGCCCTCGGCCGTGTCGTCCAGGACCAGCACCTCCACCTGGACGCCTTCCTGACGCAGCGCGGAGTGGATGGCCTCCACCACTTCCTTCTCGCGCTTGTACGTCGGCATCACCACCGAGACGTCAATCTGGGACATGCCGGCCTTATACCGGTGGCGCCCCACGGCTGAGAAGCCAGCAGGACGGCGGGCCCGCACCGGCGGCCCTTCCGCCGCTCGGGGACCTGCCTCGCGATTTCTTGGAAGTTCCTACCGCTGGTTTTGCGCCAGGCCCCGCAGGTTTTTCAGCCCGGGGCGTGACAGCGCTGCCACACCGTGGCTGCCTGCCCGCTCCATTCGCGGTGCGTCAAAAGCTGGCGATGGCGCACTCGAACGGGTCCTCTTCGTCCGGCAGGTCGCCCACCGAAGCGATGAAGAGTTGCGGGCCGTCCTCCTCGGAGAAGGCCTCCGCGTCGGCGACGACATCCGACTCTTCGGCGGGGTCCTGGAGCAGCCATCCGGGGTGCAGTTCTTCGCGGGCCATGTGCGTTCGTCCTCTCCGCAACCGGTACGGCGTCATCCGGTGGCTTGCAGTCGTTGTGCCACCCAACCCATACGTAACGACCCGGGCAGGAGGGTCGTTTCCGACGGAGGGTGGGTCGCCGGGCAGGCAGGCATCGCTTGACGCGAGGCCCCGGGGCCGACAGGAAAGGAACACCGATGGCCGTCCTGCTGGCACATGAAATCGAATCGCCGCGTCCGTGCAGCTACCTGCCGGGGCGGGAGGCGTCCCTGGAGACGCTGGTGATGCGCAACGTGTCGCCCCAGGAGTACGAGCACCTGCTCGTGCGCGGGTGGCGCCGGTTCGGGCCGCAGTACTTCCGGCCCGCGTGCGCGTCGTGCCAGGAGTGCGTGTCGCTGCGCGTGCCGGTGGAGGGCTTCCAGCCCAATCGCAGCCAGCGCCGGGCCCGCGCGGCGTGCGCGCACCTGCGTGTGGAGGTGGGGCCGCCGCGCGTGGACGAGGAGCGGCTCGCGCTCTACCGCGCGTGGCACGCGGACCGGGAGACGACGCGCGAGTGGGACGCGTCGGAGCTGGGCGCGCGCGAGTACTCGCTCCAGTTCGCCTTCCCGCACCCGTCCGCGCGCGAGGTGGCCTGGTACGACGACAGTGACCCGGCGGGCCCGAAGCTCGTGGGCCTGGGCATCTGCGACGAGATGCCGCGCGCGTGGAGCGCGGTGTACTTCTTCTACGACCCCGCCTACGCGCGGCTGTCGCTGGGCAAGGCGAGCGTGCTGTTCCAGGTGGAGCTGGCGCGCGAGCGGGGCATCCCGCACGTGTACCTGGGCTACCGCGTGCTCGCGTGCGACTCGCTGCGCTACAAGGCCGGCTTCCGCCCGCACGAGCTGCTGGAGGGCCGGCCCGCGCTGGACGCCCCACCCGCCTGGCGGCCCGCGCCCGAGTCGCCCGACCCCCCTGAGCCCGCGTCAGGAGCCGCCGAGCAGCGCCGCGTCGAAGAAGTCGCGCAGGTGGCGCTCGTACTCCGCCGGGGCCTTCTTCGCGTACTCGCCGTGGTGCGCGCCGGGCACCACCCAGTACTCCTTGGGTTCACACGCGGCCTGGAACAGCGCGTCCTGGAGGAACGCGGGCGCGTACGGGTCGACGTCGCCGTTGATCAGCAGCAGCGGCCGGCCCTTCAAATCACACAGGTGCGCCATGGGGTCCACCGCGTCCACGTCCACGCCGGACAGGCGCATCGTCCAGAGCACCGGCTGCACGCTCAAGGGGCCCCACTTGCCGTAGCTGTAGCGTGTGTCCGCCTCCAGGGACGGGTACGCGCCGGCGGCGGCCACCGCCTTGAGGCGCGGATCCTCCAGCGCCCCCAGCAGCGCGGTGGTGCCGCCCATGGAGAATCCCAGCACGCCCAGCCGCGATGGCTCCACGTCCGCGCGCCCCGACACGAAGTCTACCGCCGCGCGCAGGTCCTCGCGCTCGCGGTCGCCCCACGTCACCAAATCGCCGTCGCTCTCACCGTGGCCGCGTGAGTCGAAGAGCAGCACGCCGTAGCCCGCGCGCGACAGCGCCTCCGCCTCGAAGAGCATCTGCGTGCGGTTCTCCGCGAAGCCATGCATCACCACCACCGCCGCGCGGTTGCGCGACGGCACGTACCAGCCCTTCAGCGTCAGCCCGTCGCGCGTGCGCAGCGCCACGTCCGTGCGCGTCGCGAGCGTTCCGTCCGCGGGGGGCCTCACCGACTGGCGCGCGGGGTGCAACACGGCGCGTGCCGTGCGGACGTTGCGGTACGCGATGACCGCGGCCACCGCGAGGACGCCCAGCAGGGCGAGCACGGCGAGGCGGGCGGGGCGGGGATGGATGGGTTTCTTCACGAGGATGGTTTGTGAGCCTATACCCAGCGTTCGGCTCCCGGGGGGAGTCCCCGGGTTCGTTGTTTCTCCAAGAAGTGGGGACCGAGTCCTGCCCCGTACTGGCGCACCCGGGTGGGTCCTGGCAGGAGGTGCGCTCATGACTCCCGATGTCTCCGTGGTGGTGCCCACGTTCCGCCGTCCCGCCCTGGTGGTGGAGGCGGTGAAGAGCGCGCTGTCCCAGGACGGCGTCCGCGTGGAGGTGCAGGTGCTGGATGACAGCCCGGAGGGCTCCGCGCGCGAGCCCGTCCTGGCGCTGGGGGATGCACGCGTGCGCTACGTCCAGCGCGACGTGCCCACCGGCGGCAACCCCGCCACGGTGCGCAACGAGGGCTGGCCGCGCGCCACCGGCCGCTACCTGCACTTCCTGGACGACGACGACCGCGTGGCCCCGGGGGCGTACCAGGCGCTGGCGCACGCGCTGGACGCGCACCCGGAGCGGGGCGTGGCGTTCGGGCGGGTGGAGCCCTTCGGGGACGACGCCCAGGTGCTCGCCCGGCAGACGGCGTACTTCGAGGACGCGGCGCGCCGGGCCCGCGTCGCCCAGCGGCTGGGGTCGCGGCGCTGGCTGGTGGCGAACATGATGTTCCGGCCCACGGTGCTGGTGAACTCCGCGTGCCTCATCCGCCGCGAGCTGCTCCCCGTGCTGGACGGCTATGACCCGCGGCTGCCGCTGGTGGAGGACGTGGACTTCTACCTGCGCGCCATCCGCCGCGCGGGCGCCGTGTTCCTGGACCGGGTGGTGCTGGAGTACCGCACCGGCGCGCCCTCGCTGATGCACAACGAGCGCGACGCGAAGAAGGCCGTGAGCGCGTACCGCCTCATCCACGAGCGCTACCGGCGCGAGTGGGGCGCGCTCGAGTTCACGGCGCTGAGGCTCGCCACCCGCACCGTCCTGCGGTGGCTCTGATGCGCCTGGACGTCGAACGGGTGGACACGGTGGAGAAGCTCCACGCGCTGGGGCCCGGGTGGCGGGCCCTGGCGGCGTCGGCGGGGCAGGGGCTGCCCTTCGCCACCTGGGAGTGGAACGTCACCTGGTGGCGGCACTTCCAGGAGCAGCGCCACAGCGTGCGCGACCACCTCTTCGTGCTCGCGCTGCGCGACCGCGACGGCACGCTCCGCGCCGTGGCGCCGCTGATGCGCACCGAACGCCCGGGCTCCGGCCCCGTGCGCGCACGGGTGCTCCAGTTCCTGGGCGCGGACCCCAACGTCACGGAACTGCGCGGCCTGCTCTGCGCGCCGGAGTGGGAGGCCTCCGCGTGGGCCGCCGTCACGCGCCACCTGCGCGAGCACGCGAGCGAGTGGGATTGGATCCTCTGGAGCGGCCTCGCGCTGGACGGCCCCGCGCCGGGGGAGCTGTCTCGCCTGGCCCCGCTCACGCCCCTGCGCGAGGTGCCCGCGTACGTGCTGCCCCTGGCCCCGACGTGGGAGGCGTTCAAGGCCAGCCGCTCGCGCAACATCAAGGAGTCGCTGCGCAAGTGCTACAACTCCCTCAAGCGCGACGGGCACGCCTTCACCTTCGCGGTCGCGCGCGCGCCGGAGGACATCCCGCCGGCGCTGGAGGCCTTCTTCCGCCTCCACCAGGCCCGCGCGACCGCGACGGACGCGGGGGTGTCGCACCGGGACGTGTTCGCGTCCTCGCAGGCGCGGGGCTTCCTCCAGGCGCTGTGCGGTGAGCTTGCCCGCCAGGACGCCGTGCGGGTGTTTCAACTGTGTATCGGCGGGGCGGTGGTCGCGGCGCGCGTGGGCTTCGTGCTGGGCGGCGCGCTCTACCTCTACTACTCCGGCTACGAGCCCCGCTGGGGCGACTACAGCGTGATGACCACCACCGTGGCGGAGGCGCTCCAGTACGCCATCGCCCAGGGGCTGTCGGTGGCCCACCTGTCGTCGGGCCGGGATGTGTCGAAGCTGCGTTGGGGCCCCCGGGAGATCCAGTCGCACGACGCCCTGCAATTGTCTCCTGAGTGGCGCGGCCGTGCCGCCTTCGCTACCTATCGCAAGGTGCGTGAGCTATTGAGCAACGAGCAACTCCAGGGGTGGGCCCGCCGGACGCTCGCGCGTCGTGCGGGAGAATGAGAAAAACGTTTCTTTCCAGGACTCTCGAGCATTGAACCTGCGGGCGCAGCGAGAAATGACGGCACCGGTGCCCGCGAGACGACGCGTGTTGTTCACGCTCGTCTTCATGGGGACGGGAGGCATCGAGCGCTCGGTGTGCAACGTGCTGGCGGGCCTGGACCGCGAGCGGTTCGACCCTTCGTTGTTCTTCCACCACGGGCCGCCGCCGCCCGACACGCGGGACCGCATCCCCGCGGACGTGCCCATCTCGTGGGGCGTGGGCGTGGACGCCTACCGGCGCTGGGAGCTGCCGCGGATGCTCTGGCGCCTGTTCCGCGAGGCACGCAACGCGGACATCATCGTGTCGGGGCAGGAGGGGCGGGCGGCGCTGCTGGCGCGGATGGCCGGGGCGATGCTCGGCAAGCCGGTGCTGGGGATGGTGCACTTCGACTGGGGGGCGTTCCACCACGAGCAGCCGCGCCGGCAGCTCTGGGGCCTGCGGGTGTTGTACCCGGGCATGGACCGCATCGTGGCGTGCGGCTACGACTCCGCGAAGGCGTTCGCGGAGCTGGTGAACGTGGACCGTGAGCGGCTGGAGGTCATCCCCAACTTCGTGGACGCTGTCCGGGTCCGCGCCGCGGCCCGGGCGCCCCTGCCGGAGTGGGCCGTGCCGGTGTTCCAGAAACCGGTGGTCATCGCCGTGGGCCGGCTGGAGGCGCAGAAGTCCTTCGACATGCTCATCCGCGCGCATGCCCGGATGCAGGCAGCCGGGCGGGACACGCACCTGCTCATCCTGGGCGTGGGGTCGCTGGAGGCGGAACTGAAGGCGCTGGTGCGCGAACTGGGCGTGGAGGCTTCGGTGTTCATGCCGGGCTTCGCGGACAACCCGCATGCGCTGATGGGGCGGGCCACCGCGTTCGCCCTCTCCTCGCGCTTCGAGGGGCTGCCCATGGTGCTCCTGGAGGCGCTCGCGCTGGGGTGCCCCATCGTCAGCACGGACTGCCCCTCGGGCCCCGCCGAGGCGCTGGACGGAGGGCGGG
>NZ_RAWB01000209.1 GCF_003612055.1 Corallococcus llansteffanensis | reverse complement strand
GCCCTGCCCTCCCCGTGTCCACGACGGTCCATGGTCGCGTCGAGGCCCAGGCGGCACGCACGCCGGACGCCGTCGCGGTGACGTTCGAAGGCCAGCACCTCACGTATGCCCAGCTGGAGCGACAGGCCAATCAGCTCGCCCACCGGCTGCGCGGGCTGGGCGTGCGCACCGGGGACCGCGTGGGGTTGTGCGTGGAGCGCTCGCTGGAGATGACGGTGGGCGTGCTCGGCATCCTCAAGGCGGGCGCGGCCTACGTGCCGCTCGACCCCACCTATCCCGCCGAGCGGCTGGCCCTGATGCGCGAGGACGCCGGCATCCGCGCGGTGCTGACCCAGGCGCGCCTGGAAGCCACGCTCCCGACGGAGCCCGGCGTCGCCGTGGTGCTGCTGGACGCGGAGGCCTCCGCGCTGTCGCTCCTGCCGGCGCACGCCCCCGACGTGGACGTGCCGTGGGAGTCGCCCTGCTACCTCATCTACACGTCGGGCAGCACCGGTCGGCCCAAGGGCGTGGCGATGTCGCACCACGCGCTGTCGCACCTGCTGGCCTGGCAGTGCCAGCGCTCGGTGAAGGCCGACGCCATCACGTTGCAGTTCGCGTCGCTGAGCTTCGACGTCTCGTTCCAGGAGATGCTGTCCACCTGGAGCGCGGGCGGCACGCTGGTGGTGCCCACGGCCGCGGTGCGCCGGGACATGCCCGCGCTCCTGCGCCTCATGGCGACCGAGGGCGTGGAGCGGCTGTTCCTCCCCTTCGTCGCGCTCCAGTCCCTCGCGGATGCCGTGGAGCACGGCGCCCCGCTGCCGGAGCGGCTGCGCGAGGTGGTGACGGCCGGTGAGCAGCTCCAGGTGACATCCGCGCTGGTGTCCTTCTTCGAGCGCCTGCCGGGTTGCGTGCTGGAGAACCAGTACGGCCCCACGGAGACGCACGCCGTCAGCGCGCACCGGCTGCCCGGGGCACCATCCTCGTGGGAGCGGCTGCCGTCCATCGGAGCCCCGCTGCCGGACACGCAGCTGTACGTCGTGGATGCGAGCGGCCAGCCCTGCCCGGTGGGCGTGCAGGGAGAGCTGCTCATCGCCGGCCTCCAGGTGACGCCGGGCTACCACGGGCGTCCGGACCTGACGGCCGAGAAGCTGATGCCGGATCCGTTCTCCTCCGTCCCGGGCGCGAGGCTGTACCGCACGGGCGACCGCGCGCGCTGGCGCGTGGACGGCACGCTCGACTTCCTGGGCCGCGTCGACCACCAGGCCAAGGTGCGCGGCTTCCGCGTGGAGCCTGGAGAGGTGGAGGCCGTCCTGCGCAGCCTGCCCGGCGTGCGCGACGCCGCCGCCGTGGTGCGCGAGGACGTGGCCGGCGACAAGCGCCTCGTGGGCTACGTGGTCCTCCCCGCCGACGCGGCGTGGGATCCGCAGGCCCTGCGGCACGTGCTCGCGAGCCGCCTGCCGGAGTACCTGGTGCCCTCCGCGCTGCTGCGCCTGGAGGCCCTGCCCCTCACGCCCAGCGGCAAGCTCGCCCGCCGCATGTTGCCCGCGCCGGACGCGGACAGCCTGCGCGGTGACGCGCCCTTCATCGCGCCCCGCACGCCGCTGGAGCAGACGCTGGCGGACGTGTTCGCGCAGGTCCTCGGAGTGCCGCGCCTGGGCGTGACGGACAACTTCTTCGCCCTGGGCGGCCACTCGCTGCTGGCCACGCAGGTGACGTCGCGCCTGCGCTCCGCCCTGCGGCTGGAGGTGCCGCTGCGCGAGCTGTTCGAGTCTCCCACCGTGGAGGGGCTGGCGCTGCGGCTCCAGGGGCGTCTGTCGACGACGACGCGCCGGGGTCCGTCCACGACCATCGCGCCGCGCGCCATCGAAGCCCCGGTGTCCTTCGCGCAGCAGCGGCTGTGGTTCCTGGACCAGCTCCAGCCGAACCTCCCGCTCTACAACATGCCCGCCGCGCTGCGCGTGGAAGGCCTGTTGAACGCGTCCGCGCTCCAGCAGGCCTTCACGGAGCTGGTGCGCCGGCACCAGTCGCTGCGCACCACCTTCCGCGCTCGCGACGGTCGGCCCGTGCAGATCATCGGTCCCGCCACGGCGTTCCCGCTGGCCGTGGAGGACCTGCGCTCGCTGGACGCGAACCGCCGCGAGGAGGAGACCCGGAAGCGGATCCACGAGGAGGCCCGCGCCCCGTTCGACCTGGCCCAGGGACCGCTCCTGCGCGCCGGCATCCTGCGCCTGGGTGAGCGCGAGCACCTGCTGCTCGTGACGATGCACCACATCGTCTCCGACGGCTGGTCCATGGCCGTGCTCATCCGCGAGATGGGAGCGCTCTACGAGGCCCTCGTCGCCGGGCGACCGTCGCCGTTGCCGGAGCTGCCCCTCCAGTACGCGGACTACGCGACGTGGCAGCGCGACGGGCTCCAGGGCGAGGTCCTGGAGGAACAGCTCGCGTACTGGCGCGGCCAGTTGGAGGACGCACCGCCGACCTCGGAGCTGCCCACGGACCGGCCGAGGACCGCGGACACGAACCAGCCCGGCGCGTCGCTGCCGGTGGTGCTGTCCCCGAAGTTGACGAAGGACCTGATGGCGCTGTGTCAGCGTGAAGGGGCCACGCTGTACATGGGCCTGCTCGCGGGCCTCCAGGCCGTGCTCGCGCGACACGCCGGCCAGGACGACATCTGCGTGGGCGCCCCCATCGCGGGCCGCACGCAGGCGGAGACCGAAGGCATCATCGGCTTCTTCATCAACACGCTGGTGATGCGCACGCGGCTGGAGGGCGACCCCACCTTCCGCGAGCTGCTCGGCCGGGTGAAGGACGTCACGCTGGGCGCCTACGCGCACCAGGACGTGCCGTTCGAGAAGCTGGTGGAGGTCCTCCAGCCGCCCCGGCTGCGCGGCGTGCCGCCGTTCTTCCAGGTGGCGCTCACGCTCCAGAACGCACCCACCGCCACGCTGACGCTGCCGGGCGTCACCTTCCAACCGATGGAGACGAGCACCAGCACGTCCCGCTTCGACCTGTCGCTCACGTTGTCCGAAGCCCCCACGGGCCTGCACGGCGCGCTGGAGTACCGGACGGACCTCTACGACGCGGAGACCGTCACCCGGTTGATGGAGCACCTGCGCCTGCTGCTGGAGGCGGCGGTGGCGCAGCCCGCGCGGCGCCTGTCCACGCTGTCGCTGCTCTCCGACGCCGAACGGCACCGCGTGCTGGTGGAGTGGAACGCGACCGCCGTGCCGTACCCGCGTGACACAGCCGTGCACGCGCTGTTCGAAGCCCAGGCCGCGCGCACGCCGGACGCGGTGGCGGTGGAGTTCCAGGGACGGACGCTCACCTACGCGGCGCTGGACCGCCGGGCGAACCAGCTCGCGTGGCACCTGCGCAAGAACGGCGTGAAGCCGGGCGCGCGGGTGGCCCTGTGCCTGGAGCGCTCGCTGGAGCTGGTGGTGGCCGTGCTCGGCATCCTCAAGGCAGGGGCGGCCTACGTCCCGCTCGACCCCGAGGCGCCCCTGGAGCGGCAGTCCTTCTTCCTGGAGGACACCGGCGCGGTGCGGGTCCTCACTTCGGAGGCGATGGCGCAGCACCTGCCCACCACCGCGCCCTGGCCGCTGGTGCTCGACGCGGAGGCCGCACGTCTCGACGCGGAGCCGGACACGGCGCTGGAGCCCGTATCGGGAGGCGATGCGCTCGCCTACGTCCTCTACACCTCCGGCACCACGGGCCGGCCCAAGGGCGTCTGCGTCCCGCACCGGGCCATCGTCCGGCTGGTGATGGGGACGGACTTCGCGCGGCTCGGCCCGGATGAGGTCTTCCTGCAACTGGCCCCGCTCGCCTTCGACGCCTCGACGTTCGAGCTGTGGGGCTGCCTGCTGCACGGCGGCCGGCTGGTGCTGGCGGATCCGGGAGCGATGTCGCTGGAGGCGCTGGGTCGCGCGTTGGACGCGCACCACGTCACCACGCTGTGGCTGACGTCCGCGCTGTTCGAGCAGATGGTGGCCACGCAGCCGGAAGCCCTGGCCCGGGTGAGGCAGGTGCTCGCCGGAGGCGACGTGCTGTCCCCCACGCGCGTGCGCGAGCACGTGGCCCGCGCGGGCCGGCTGGTGAACGGGTACGGCCCCACCGAGGGCACCACCTTCACCACCTGCCACGTCATGACCGACGCGGGCGCGGTGGAGACACCGGTGTCCATCGGCCGGCCCCTCGCCAACACGCGCGTGTACGTGCTCGACGCGTCCCTGCGGCCCGTGCCTCCCGGTGTGCCCGGAGAGCTGTACGTGTCCGGAGACGGGCTCGCCTGGGGCTACCTCCAGCAGCCCGCGCTCACCGCGGAGCGGTTCCTGGCGGATCCCTTCAGCACCGTGCCGGGCGCGCGGATGTACCGCTCCGGAGATCAGGCCCGCTGGAAGGCGGACGGCACGCTCCAGTTCCTCGGCCGCCGCGACACCCAGGTGAAGCTGCGCGGCTTCCGCGTGGAGCCGGGCGAAATCGAGGCCGTGCTCCTCGGACACTCCTCCGTGCGCGAGGCGGTGGTGGTGGCGCGCGACGACATGCCGGGGGGACGCGCCCTGGTGGCCTACGTGGTGCCCCGGGCCGGAGCCGCTTCGACGGCGCCGCTGCTGGACGTCCAGGCCCTGAAGCTCTGGCTGCGTGAACGGCTGTCCGAATACCTGGTGCCCTCCGCCATCGTCATGCGGGCCTCGCTGCCCGTCACACGCAACGGCAAGGTGGACCGCCGCGCGTTGCCCGCGCCGGAGGCCGTGGGCGCGAACGACACGAGCATCCAGCCGCGCACGGACACGGAAGCCCGGCTCGCCACGCTGTGGAACGAGCTGCTGGGAACGAAGGGCACGAGCGCTCACGACGACTTCTTCGACCGTGGCGGCCACTCCCTGCTCGCGACGCAGCTGCTGTCGCGCATCCGCGCCACGTTCGCGGTGGAGCCACGGCTGCAGGACCTCTTCGAAGCGCGCACGCTGGAGGCCCAGGCCGCGCTGCTGGATGCCTCCCTCGCTCGCGCGGTCAGGCTCCAGGCGCCGCCGCTGCGTCCCGTGCCGCGTCAGGGAGACCTGCCGCTGTCGTTCGCGCAGCAGCGGCTGTGGTTCCTGGACCAGTACCAACCGGGCCTCCCCATCTACAACATGCCGGTCGCGCTGCGGCTGCAAGGCGCGTTGGACGTGGCGGCCCTGGAGCGCGCCTTCACGGAGCTGGTGCGTCGCCACGAATCCCTGCGCACCACCTTCGCCACGCATGCGGGCACGCCCGTGCAGGTCATCGCCCCCAAGGCGCCCTTCCCCCTGTCGGTGGAGGACCTGCGGGCGCTGGCCGTGGAGGTTCGCGAACAGACCGCTGAACGACTCGCCCAGGAAGAGGCCCGTCAGCCCTTCGACCTCGCCCGGGGTCCGCTGCTTCGGGCGCGGCTGCTCTGGCTGTCGGAGCGCGAGCACCTGCTGCTCGTGACGATGCACCACATCGTGTCCGACGGCTGGTCCATCGCCGTGCTCATCCGGGAGATGGTCGCGCGCTACGCCGCCTCTATCACTGGCCAACCCCTGGCGCTGCCGCCGCTGCCCGTGCAGTACGCGGACTACGCCGTCTGGCAGCGCGAATGGCTCCAGGGTGACGTGCTGAAGGCGCAGCTCGATTACTGGCGCCACCAGCTTGCCGGAGCCCCCGCCGCGCTGGAGCTGCCCACGGATCGGCCGCGCACCGCGGACTCGCGTCAGCCGGGCGCGAGCTTCCACCTGATGCTGCCCCGGAAGCTGACGCAGGACCTGACGGCGCTGTGCCAGCGCGAAGGGGCCACGCTGTTCATGGGCCTGCTCGCGGGCTTCCAGGCCGTGCTCTCCCGCTGGGCGGATCAGGACGACGTCAGCGTGGGCACCCCCATCGCGGGCCGCACGCGCGAGGAGACCGAAGGCCTCATCGGCTTCTTCGTCAACACGCTGGTGATGCGCACGAGGCTGGACGGCGACCCCACCTTCCGCGAGCTGCTGGGCCGGGTGAAGCGCGTCACGCTGGATGCCTACGACCACCAGGACGTGCCGTTCGAGAAGCTGGTGGAGGTCCTCCAGCCGAAGCGTCAGGCCGAACGCACGCCGTTCTTCCAGGTGTCGCTGGTGATGCTCAACACGCCGACCGCGGAGCTGTCGCTGCCCGGCATGCGCATCGAGCCCAAGCCGGTGGACGCGGGCACCGCCATGTTCGACCTCTCCCTCACGCTCAATGAGAAGCCCGAAGGGCTCGAGGGCGGGGTGGAGTACCGCACCGACCTCTATGACCGGAGCACGGTCGAGCGCCTCATCGAACACCTGCGCGTGCTCCTGGAGGACGCCGCCGCCCATCCGGAGCGCCGCCTGTCCGACCTGGCCCTGCTCACGGAAGCGGAGCGGCAGCAGGTGCTCGGCGAGTGGACCCGTTCGCGCGCCGACTTCCCGAGCAATATGGCGGTGCACGCGCTGTTCGAGGTCCAGGCCCGGGCCACCCCGGACGCCGTGGCCGTGGAGCACGACGGCAGGACGGTCACCTACCAGGAGCTGGACGCCGGCGCCGATGCGCTCGCCCGACACCTGCGCACGCGGGGTGTCACCACCGGAGCACGGGTGGCGCTGTGCCTGGAACGCTCGCACGCGCTGCCCGTGGCGCTGCTTGCCACGCTCAAGGCAGGCGCGACCTACGTGCCGCTCGATGCCACCGCGCCGTCGGAGCGGCTCGCCTTCCAGTTGGAGGACGCGGCCGTCACGGTGCTCCTCACCGAGCAGCGGCTGCGTCCCGCGCTGCCCGCCTTCCAGAGCCGCATCATCGAAGTGGATGCCTCCTTCGAGGCCACCACTGCCACAGCCCCGCTCCCCGACGTGCCCGTGGAGCTGCCCGCCTACGTCCTCTACACCTCGGGCAGCACCGGCCAGCCCAAGGGCGCGCTCATCTCCCACCGCTCGCTGGCGAACCACGCGACGTGGATGGGAACCACCTTCGGGTTGGGCGCGGGCGACCGACAGCTCCAGCTCGCGGCCCTGGGCTTCGACGCCTCCGCCGCGGAGGTCTTCTCCACGCTGCTGTCCGGCGCCACGCTCGTGCTCGCGCCGCCCGAGGCGCAGCGTGACGCCTCGCTCCTGGCGGACACGCTGTCGAAGCAGCGCATCACCGTCCTCCAGGCCGTGCCCACCGTGCTGCGCTTCCTGGTGACGGAGCCCGCCTTCGCGAAGGCCCTGCACCTGCGCTGGCTCTTCTGCGGCGGCGAGGCCCTCACGCCGGACCTGGCCACGCGGCTGCGCGCGGTGCTGCCCACGGTGCGACTCGTCAACGCCTACGGCCCCACGGAGACGACCATCGACGCCACCTGGGCGCCTGTCACGGACGACGAGGCCAGCACCCCGCTGTCCATCGGCCGGCCGGTGGCCAACGCCCAGGCCTACGTGCTGGACGCCGCGCAGCGCCCGGTGCCCATCGGCGTGCCGGGAGAGCTGCACCTGGGCGGCGTGCCCCTGGCGCAAGGCTACCTGGGCCGCCCCGCCCTCACCGCCGAGCGCTTCATCCCCCACCCCTTCGCCACCGAGCCCGGCGCCCGGCTGTACCGCTCCGGAGACCGGGCCCGCTGGCTGTCCGACGGACGCCTCCAGTTCCTCGGGCGGCTCGATCACCAGGTGAAGCTGCGCGGCCTGCGCGTCGAGCCCGGCGAGGTCGAAGCCGCGCTCACGCAGCACCCCGACGTGCGCGAGGCCGCGGTGGTGGCGCGTGACGACGGAGCCCACGGCATCGCGCTGGTGGCCTACGTCGTCTCCCGCTCCGAGCGCCCCGTGGAGGCCGAAGCGCTGCGCACCTTCCTGCGGCGCACGCTGCCGGAGGCCCTGGTGCCTTCGACCTTCGTTCCCCTGGAAGCCCTGCCGCGCACCGCCAGCGGCAAGGTGGACCGCCGCGCCCTCCCCGCCCCGGAAGCCCAGCGCGCCAGCGAGGCCTTCGTCGCCCCGCGCACGGACACCGAGACCCGGCTCGCGGTGCTCTGGTGTGAGGTGCTCAAGCAGGAGTCGGTGGGCGCGACGGACGACTTCTTCGCGCGCGGCGGACACTCACTGCTCGCGACGCAGTTGCTGTCACGCATCCGCACGGCCTTCCAGGTGGAGCTGCCGCTCCAGGTCCTCTTCGAGGCCCGCACGCTGGGAGAACAGGCGCAGCGCGTGGACGCCCAGCTCCAGGGCGGCGCGTCGCTCCAGGCGCCCCCGCTGCGTCCCGTGCCCCGCGAGGCGCGCATGCCGCTGTCGTTCGCGCAGCAGCGACTGTGGTTCCTCGACCAGCTCGAACCGGGCACGTCCACGTTCAACATCCCCATCGCCCTGCGGGTGGAGGGAGCCCTGGACGTGCGCGCGCTGGAGCACTGCTTCCAGGAGGTGATGCGCCGGCACGAGTCCCTGCGCACCGTCTTCCAGGAAGGCCCCGAGGGCCCGTCCCAGGTCGTCCTGCCCGCGCTCGCGCTGCCGCTCGAACAGGTGGACCTGCGCCTCCTGCCCCCGGAGGCGCGCGACGCCGAGGCGCACCGGCTGGAGGTGGAGGAGGCGCTGAAGCCCTTCGACCTCGTCCGGGGCCCGTTGCTGCGGGCCCGGCTCCTGCGGCTGCGAGAGGACGCGTATCGGGTGCTGCTGACGATGCACCACATCGCGTCGGACGGCTGGTCCATGGACGTGTTGGTGCGGGAGGTCGGCGCGCTCTACGTCGCCCATCAGCAGGGCCGGCCTTCGCCGCTGCCTCCCCTGACCATCCAGTACGCGGACTACGCGGTCTGGCAGCGACAGTGGCTGCGAGGCGACCTGCTGGAGAAGCAACTGGATTACTGGCGCCACCAGCTCGCGGGAGCCCCGGCCGTGCTGGAGCTGCCGTTGGACCGTCCCCGTCCCGCCGTGCGAGCCCACCGGGGCGGCACGGTGGTGCGGACGACGGAGCCGGCCATCACCACGGCCCTGGAGACGTTGGCCCAGCGGGGTCGCGCGACCCTCTTCATGGCGCTGATGGCGGCCTTCCAGGGCCTGCTGCACCGCTACAGCGGACAGACGGACGTGGTGGTGGGCACGGACATGGCCAACCGCGACACCGCGGAGACCGAGTCGCTCATCGGCTTCTTCATCAACCAGCTCGTGGTGCGGCTGCGCATGGACGGCAACCCCACCTTCCTGGAGCTGCTGGAGCAGACGCGGCGCGTGTCACTGGGCGCCTTCGCGCACCAGGACCTGCCCTTCGAGGAGGTCGTGCGCGCCGTGAACCCGGAGCGCAGCCGCGCGCACGCGCCGCTGTTCCAGGTGAAGCTCATCCTCCAGAACACGCCGCACACAGCGCTGGAGCTGCCCGGCCTGACGCTGAGCGTGGACGGGGCGAGCAGCACCGCCGCCGCGAAGTTGGACCTGACCGTGTCCCTGAGCCCCACGCCCGAGGGCCTGGTGTGCGCCTGGAGCTACGACCGCGACCTCTTCAACGAGGCCACCATCGAGCACATGGCGGAGCGCTTCCAGGCGGTGCTCGCGAGCATCGTCACGCACGAGGGAGCGCTGCGCCTGTCCGACTTCCCGCTGCTGCCGGAGCCGGAGCGTCAGCGGTTGCTCGGGGCGTTCAACGACACGGCGCTACCGTACGCGGAGCGCTGCATCCACACCCTCATCTCCGAACAGGCGGCACGGACGCCGGACGCGCTGGCGGTGGTGGCCCCGGACGGGACGCTCACCTACGCGGCGCTGGAGCGGTGGGCCAACCAGCTCGCGCACCTGCTCCAGCAGTACGGCGTCGCGCCGGAGACGCGCGTGGGCCTGTTCGTGGAGCGGCGGGCGCACGCGCTCGTGGGCCTGCTGGGCATCCTCAAGGCGGGCGGGGCCTACGTGCCGTTGGACCCGGGCGCGGCGAGCGCCCCGGAGCGCATGCGTCACGTGCTGAAGGGCGCGGGCGTGCAGGTCATCGTCACCGAGGAAGCGCTGGCGGACGAGCTGCCTTCACAGGGTGAGCTGCTGGTGGCCCTGGACGCCGAGGACGGGCTGCTGGACACGCAACCGGAGGAGGCCCCCGACACGGGCGTCCTGCCCGGTAACGCGGCCTACGTCATCTACACGTCGGGCAGCACCGGCCAGCCCAAGGGCGTTGTCATCGAGCACCGGCAGCTCGCCTGCTACGTGGCGGGCGTCAGCGAGCGGTTGGAGCTGCCCCAGGGCCTGTCCTTCGCGACGGTGTCCACGCTGGCGGCGGACCTGGGCCACACAGCCGTGTTCCCCACGCTGTGCGCGGGCGGCGCGGTGCACCTGGTGGACCGGGACACGGCGTCGGACGCGGGGAGGTTCGTGACGTACGGCCGTGCGCATGACGTGCAGGGACTGAAGATCGTCCCCACGCACCTGGAGGCACTGCTCGCGGCAGAGGATGCGAAGCGGCTGCTGCCGGGTCGCCGGCTGGTGCTGGGCGGAGACACGGTGTCGTGGACGCTGGTGGAGAAGGTCCACGCACTGTCACCCGACTGCGAAGTGTTCAACCACTACGGCCCCACGGAGACGACGGTGGGCGTGCTCGCGCAGCGGGTGGAGCGCGGCGGGCGCGTGGCCGGGACGCGGTCGGTGCCGCTGGGCAGGCCGCTGGGCAACGTGCGCGTGTACGTGCTGGACACGTACGGACAGCCGGTTCCCACGGGCGTGCCGGGCGAGCTGTTCATCGGCGGCGCGAGCGTGGGCCGGGGCTACCTGGGCCGGCCGGACCTGACGGCCGAGCGCTTCGTGCCGGACGGCTTCGCGACGGAGCCGGGAGCGCGCCTGTACCGGACGGGCGACCGGGTGCGGTGGCTGCACGACGGTCGCATCGAGTTCCTGGGCCGCGTGGACCACCAGCTCAAGATCCGCGGCTACCGCGTGGAGCTGGGCGAAGTGGAGGCCGTGCTCGCGCGCCATCCCGGCGTGGGCGAGTGCGTGGTGGTGGCTCGCGACGACGCCTCCCAGGGGCGACAGCTCATCGCCTACGCGGTGGGCCGCTTCGAGCAGGCCCTGGAAGAGTCAGCGCTGCGAGCCCACCTGACGGCGCGGCTGCCGGACTACATGGTGCCCGCGACGTTCGTGGTGCTGGATGCACTGCCGCGCACGTCCAACGGCAAGGTGGACCGCAAGGCCCTGCCTGAACCGTCGCGGTCCCCCGAGGACACCGGGCACGTCGCGCCCCGCACGCCCACCGAGCAGCGGCTGGCCGCGCTGTGGCAGGAGCTGCTGGGGGTGCCGCGCGTGGGCGTGCATGACAGCTTCTTCGACCTGGGCGGCCACTCGCTGCTGGCCACGCAGGTGGTGGCGAAGGCGGGGACGCTGTTCGGCGCGAGGCTCGCGGTCATCGACCTCTTCGAGGCGCCCACGTTGGAGGGGCTGGCGGCGCGCATCGACGCGGGCACGTCCTCGGACTCGCCGCTGGTGATGCTGCGCAAGGGAGGCGCCCGGACGCCGTTCTTCTGCGTGCACCCGGTGGGAGGCAGCGTGCTGGGCTACCTGGAGCTGGCGCGGCGCATGGATCCGGAGCAGCCCTTCTACGGCCTCCAGGTGCCCAAGGACGGCGCGGGCCCGACAGTGGAGGCCATGGCCACGCGCTACCTGGACGCCGTGCGCGGGGTGCAGCCGACGGGGCCATACCGCCTGGGCGGCTGGTCCATGGGAGGACGCGTGGCGTACGAGATGGCGCGTCAGCTCCGCCTCCAGGGCGAAGCGGTGGAGCTGCTCGTCGTCATCGACGCGATGGGCGAGGAGCCGGCCTCCACGCAGACCCTCACCCCGGACGAGGCGGTGGGTCAGCGGGTCCTGGAGTTCGCGGATCACCTCTCCCGGCTGGCGGACGTGCATCCGCGCGCGGTGGAGGTGCTGGGGCTGGTGGATCCGGTGGAGCTGCGCCAGGTGCTGGAAGGACCGCCCGGCGTGGGCGGGGCCCTGGGCCTGGAGGAAGCCGCGTGCGAGGAGCTGCGGGAGCTGTGGCACCACTTCAGTGCGAACCAGGGGGCCTCGCGGGCCTACGTCCCCGGGCCGTACGACGGAGCGCTGGTGCTGCTCCGGGCCGAAGCGGGTCCGGACGCCTCGGAAGACCTGGGCTGGGGACAGCACGTCCAGGGCGGGGTGACGGTGCACGCGGTACCGGGGGACCACTTCACCCTCATCCGCCCGCCCCACGTGGACGCACTGGCCGAGCGCCTGAGGACGTTGCTCGCCGCCCCGACGTCGCATGAAAGGGACGGGTAGCCGCCATGCCCCGACGCTTCACACGGGCCGAGGACGCGCAGCTGCGAGCACTCCTGGGCGCGACCGCCAGCAGCGATTCATCGGCGCTGGAGGACCGGCCGCCGGTGTCCTTCCGGGAGGTCCAGCACATCCTGGACCTGCCGGAGCTGCCGCACCTGCACCTGCTGGGCGAGGACACGTGGCTGCTGGGAGGCCGCCTCCTGCGGTGGCTCACGGGCGAGATGCGCTCCGGTGGGGACACGGGCGACTACGACCTGTTCTGCGGTTCGCTCGAAGCGCTGGAGCGGACGGCGAGGCGGATGCTGGACACGGGCTACACGCCCTGCCGCCGGAAGGTGGCCACGCAATGGGGCCCCTGGTTGAGGGACCGGGCCCTGGGCCGCGACGTCCACGCGCCCTGCGCCGGGGCGGTGTTCGAAGGGGACGGCGCGCTCCAGGAGCGGCTGCGACTGCGGCGGTTCCCGGACGGCCGGGAGATGTACGCGCTGGAGCTGCACTCACAGGAGGGGCACCTGCTCCAGCTCGTCCACATCCCGGCCCTCTTCGCCGGGGGAGGCGAACCGGTGCGCAACCAGCTGGCCTTCACGGACCTGAGCATCTGCCAGTTCCTGCTGGATGGTCAGCGGCTCCACGCGGGCCCGCACGCCTGGGCCGACCTCTTCCGACGCAGGGTCCGGGTGGTGCAGATGGTCCGCCCGCGCATCACCGCCGGGCGCATGGTGAAGTACGCCGGCCGGGGCTTCTGGCCCGAAACAGCAACGTTGCGAACGGTGACGAGGGCCCTGCTAGCATCGAGGCATCCCCCCCGCTGAAAGCCGCGTCCGCTGAACTCCACCGACTCGCGTCACCTCGCCGGCCTGGACCTGCTCCGGGGCCTGGCCATCGTCCTCGTCGTCCTCTTCCACTACCCGCGTCCGGAAGGTCACGAGACCTACCGGATGATCGCCAACTTCGGTTGGACGGGCGTGGAGCTGTTCTTCGTGCTGAGCGGCTTCCTCATCGGCTCGCAGCTCCTGGAGCCGGTGGCGCGGGGCGAGACACCGTCGCTGCCACGCTTCTACCTGCGGCGCGCGCTGCGCATCCTGCCGTCCTTCCTCGTCGTGCTGGGGCTGTACCTGTTCGTCCCGGCCTGGAGCGAGCGGCCGTTCATCGTGCCCGCGTGGCGCTTCCTCACCTTCACGCAGAACTTCGGGCTGCGGATCAGCGGCTTCTCCCACGCGTGGTCGCTGTGCGTGGAGGAGCACTTCTACCTGGTGCTCCCGCTCACCGTGCTCGCGCTGCGCGGACGGGTGCGGGCGCTTCATGTCCTCGCGGGCGCGGTGGCCGTGATGCTGGCCGGCATGCTCCTGCGCGGCGGCCTGTGGCTGCACCTCTTCGGGAGCCTGGGCCCGGACGACGAGGCGTGGCGCACCTATGACACGGTCCTCTACTACCCGACGTATGCGCGGGTCGACGGACTGCTGTGCGGCCTGGTGCTCGCGATGGTGCGCGTCTTCCGGCCCGCGGCGTGGGAGCGCTGGACGCACAGGCCGGGCGTGCTCGTGCCGGCCGTGGCGCTGCTGTGTCTTGGAGGTGCGGCCTTCGTGAACCAGCAGTACACCCGGGAGCTGTCCTACGCCGTGCTGGCGTTCCCCCTGGTCTCGCTCGGCTACGCGGCGCTGCTGGTGTCGATGGCGGGCCCCGCGGTCTCAAGCGTCTGTGCCCGCATCCCGGGCGTGCGGACCTTCGCGGCGCTGAGCTTCACCGTCTACCTCACGCACAAGTCCGTGCAGCACGCAGTGCGGGTCGCCCTGGAGCCCTACGGCCTGGACACGTTCCACGTCGTCACGTTGCTCGGGGGCGCCGTGGCGGTGCTGCTCGCCTCGCTGCTCCTGCACCACGGCGTGGAGCGACCCGCGCTGCGGTGGCGGGAGCGCCTGGAGCGGCGGCTTGTCGACGGCAAGCACCTGGGAGGACCTGTCACCCGCTGAGGCTGCCCTGGTCTCGCACGTACCGCGCGCGCTACACCTTCGCGCATGCGCCCCTTCCTGACGGCGACGTGGCGGTACCTCCTGATGCTCAACTACGAGGTGGACCCGGCGGTGCTGCGGCCCCTCGTGCCCCGTGGCACCGAGCTCGACTCGTGGCAGGGCCACACGTTCGCGAGCATGGTCGGCTTCCGCTTCCTCGACACGCGCGTGCGAGGCCTCGCGGTGCCGTTCCACCGGAACTTCGATGAAGTGAACCTGCGCTTCTACGTGCGCCGACAGGGCCCCGAAGGCTGGCGGCGCGGCGTGGTGTTCGTGCGGGAGATCGTCCCCCGACTCGCCATCGCCACCATCGCGCGCGTCCTCTACAACGAGCCCTACATCGCGCACCCCATGCGCCACACCGTGAGCATGGACGGCGCCGACACCGGCACGCCCGGCCACGTCGAATACGCCTGGAAGTCCCACGGCCGCTGGCACCAGCTGTCGGCGCGGACAGCCGGAAGTCCGGCGGAGAGCACACCCGGCTCGCAGGAGGAGTTCATCACCGAGCACTACTGGGGCTACACCGCCCAGCGCGACGGCGGCTGCGCCGAGTACCGCGTAGAGCACCCGCGCTGGAGCGTCTGGCGCGCCCAGGAGACGGCCTTCGACTGCGACGTGCCCCGCTTCTACGGCCCCGCCTTCTCCGAAGCCCTCCAGGGCACCCCCTACTCCGCCTTCGTCGCCACCGGCTCGGAGGTGTCCGTCTTCCCTGGAAATGAACTCCTCCCCTTGCCAAGCCCGTAGAAATCAATATTCTCAATCCACAAATTGTTTTTCTGAACCCCACGCCATGACGACCCCCAAGCCCACCTGGCCCGTACCGACCCGCTGTCCCGTCTGTGGAGGAGGCACCGTCGTGGAGCGGGTGCGCTGCGACGGGTGCGCTTCGGCGGTGGAGGGGCGCTTCACGACGGGCTGGGTGCAGCAGCTGTCGCCCGAACAGCTCGCCTTCGTGCGGGTGTTCATCGGCTGCCGGGGGAAGATCAAGGACGTGGAGCAGGCCCTGGGCCTCTCCTATCCGACGGTGGTGGCGCGCCTGGACGACGTGGTGGAGGCCCTGGGCAACACGCCGGGCGCACCGCCCGCGGCCCCGCCCC
>NZ_RAWB01000208.1 GCF_003612055.1 Corallococcus llansteffanensis | reverse complement strand
CCCCCGAGGAGCCCGCTCCCCAGCCAGGCCCCGTGCTCGCCGCCGCTCCGGACGAGGAGGATGACGACGAGGACGACGACGGTGACGAGGAGGAGGTCCGCCCGAAGAAGGGGAAGGGGAGGGCCGCCCGCGCCGAGTCCCCGGACGCGGGGCCGACCGTGCCGATGTCGCCCGCGCTCGCGCAGCTGGTGCGCAAGCTGTCCGCCTTCGAGGCGCTGGTGGAGCGCGAGGACTTCGTGAAGGCCAGCGTCATCGCCGTGGACGTGCTCGCCACCGTGGAGCGCTTCGATCCTCGCGTCTACCTGCCCATGCTCTTCTCCGGCTTCTTCAACGGCCTGAGCCAGCACGCGGACGCCATCGAGCCGCTCCTGCACGGCACGGAGTCCCTGGGCTTCCGCGCCCTGGATCAGCTCTACCGCGTGGACCTGGACGCGTTCCTCACCGCCCAGCAGCGCCCGCCCCGCGGCGCCTCCTCCGAGTACGAGGAATAGGCCCAATCCCTCTCATGGAACTGGAGCGTGAACAGCCGGGCCGCAAGCTCACCGTCGAGGAGCGCATCAGCGAGCGCATCCGCAGCTTCGACGTGCCGGCCCTGCTGGATCTGCTCGCCAAGGAGGGCTACGGCGAAGCGGAGGTGGAGTTCAGGAGCCACCGCAGCACCCTGAGCCAGCAGCACCTGGTGCACGCCATCGAGTTCACGCGCCAGCCGCGCAAGCGCGTGGTCATCACCGTCAACCTGGGCCTGCTCAGCGTGCAGACGCCGCTGCCGTCCTTCCTCTTCCAGGCCATGGACCGGCTGGAACACGACGCGATGGCCGACTTCCTGGGTTACTTTGACCACCTGCTGCTGCGGACGCGCTTCGCGGGCCAGTTCCCGGATCGCGACGAGTCGCTCCTGCCCGGCTGGGAGCACTCCACCGCCCACCGGCTGCGCCTGTTGCGCCTGGCGTGCCCCAGCAGCCTGCACTGGCTGTTCGCCAAGGTGTTCCCCGAGGCGGAGGTCGTGGTGCGCCGCGAGACGCGCCGCCAGCGCATCGAATCCAAGGGCATCCGCCTGGGCGCCGCCGCGCTCGGGGATGGCAGCGCGGTGGGCGGCTTCGCCACCGTTCCCACAGGGGGCGTGGAGGTGCGGCTGTTCCTCAACGAGCCCTTCTCCGGCGCCGGCATCCCGTGGGCCGTGGAGGCCCGACGCCGCCTCAACACCCGCATCTTCCCCAGCCTCGCCGAGACGCCGCTTGCCCTCGCCGTGATCCTCGCGCTGCGTGATCAGTCCAGCCACGCGCGGCTCCAGGACGGCAGCCACCTGGGCTACGAGCCGCTGGTAGGCGGTCCGGAACAGACGCAAGAGGTCCTCCTGTTCTCGGGGGACACCGCACAACTGCGATCATCGGAACCTCGTTAGTCCTGCGATGTTGCTTGGTTGACGGGAATTCCTGATCGCGCCTACGCTGTAATTGTTCACACGCAGGGCGCACTCCCGGGGCGGCTCCAGTAGGACGGGGGGAACAAGGCGCACTGCGAATGTCAGGGAGTCACCGTGGCCATTCAGGACCAGCTTCCCAAATCCCGCATCACCCTCACGTACCGCACCACCATCAACGGCGAGCAGGAGACGGTGAACCTGCCGTTGCGTCTGCTGGTGCTGGGCGACTTCTCGCTGGGCTCCTCGGAAGACCGCAAGAGTGACCTGGAGACGCGCCGCCTGCGCTCCATCGACGGCCGCAACCTGGACGAGCTGATGAAGGACATGAAGATGTCCGCCAGGTTCCAGGTCGCCAACCGCATCAACCCGGACGTGGAGTCGGAGCTGGACGTCACGCTCCCCATCGACCGGATGAAGTCCTTCCACCCGGACGAGGTCGTCAAGCACGTGCCGAAGCTCAAGGCGCTGCTGCTGCTCAAGACGCTCCTGGTGGAGATGCAGTCGAACATCGACAACCGCAAGGACCTGCGCCGCGAGCTCTACGAGCTGTTCTCCAAGCCGGAGGCGCTCAAGGAGCTGCTCAACGAGCTGAAGGGCTACGAGAGCATGCGCCTGCCTTCGGGTGACGTGGCCGCGAAGTCGGATGCGCCCGCCGCCGCCGCGCCCGCCGCGGGCAAGCCCGCCGCCGGGGCCGCCGCCGCCACCGCCGCTGTCGCGGCCACCGTTGCCGCCGGGGCCAAGCCCCCGGCCGCGTCCTGATCCTCCTTCCCGCCCTCGACTTCTAAAAGGACTCCGCCATGGCCGAGACCACCTACCTGAAGCGCCTCTTCACCAGTGTCCGGCTCGATCCGCCCCAGGCGTCCGAGCCGATGATCCTCAGCAACTTCGGTGCTGTCGTCGACGAGCAGCAGGTCACCCTGGAGAGCCGCTTCCTCTCCAGCGTCGCCGCGCTGCTCCAGAACGTCGCGCCGGTGGAAGGACCGGACAACACCGCCCGCTTCGACAAGGGCCAGGTGCTGGACGTCATCAGCCGCATCGACCGCATGATCGACGCGCAGATGAACGAGATCCTCCACAACGAGACCTTCCAGAAGCTGGAGTCGTCGTGGCGCGGCCTGGAGGACCTGGTCAACCACACCAACTTCAAGGCGAACATCGCCATCGACGTGCTGGACGTGGCGAAGGAGGAGCTGACCGAGGACTTCGAGAACAACTCGAGCAACATCTTCGCCGGCGCGCTCTTCGACAAGGTCTACATCCAGGAGTACGACCAGTACGGCGGCCGTCCCTTCGGCGCCATCGTCGGCCTCTACGAGTTCTCCTCCACGCCCGCGGACCTGACCTGGCTGCAGCGCATGGCCAAGCTGTCCAACGCGGCGCACGCCCCGTTCATCTCCGCGGTCAGCCACAAGTTCTTCGGCTGCGAGACCATCGAGGAGATGGAGGCCATCAAGAACCTGGAGGGCGTGCTCGCGCATCCCCGGTTCGGCCGCTGGAACGCGTTCCGTGACACGGAGGAGGCCGCGTACGTGGGCCTCACGTTCCCGCGCTACGTGCTGCGCCTGCCCTGGCACCCGGACAAGAACCCGTGCGACGTGCTCAACTTCACCGAGCAGGCCCGCGGCGACTCCGACAAGTACCTCTGGGGCAACTCCGCCATCCTGCTCGCGCGCAACATGGTGAAGGCGTTCGAGATCTCCGGCTGGTGCCAGTCCATCCGCGGACCCAAGGGCGGCGGCCTCATCACCGGCCTCCCGGTGGACACCTTCTCCCTGCGCGGCCAGGACGAGATCAAGGCCCCGGTGGAGATCGCCATCCCGGACTACCGCGAGTACGAGTTCGCGCGCTCCGGCTTCATCCCGCTCGTGTACCGCAAGGGTTCCAGCGACGCGACGTTCTTCAGCACCCAGTCCGCCAAGGTCGCCAAGACGTTCAAGGACCCCAAGGACTCGGAGAACTCGCAGCTCGTCACGAACCTGGCCTACACGTTCTCCATCACGCGGCTGGCGCACTACGTGAAGTGCATCATGCGCGACAACATCGGCAACACGGCCGACGCGGACTACATCCAGCGCCAGCTGGACTCGTGGCTGTCCAACTACGTCACCACCGTGGCGAACCCGGACGACCTCACCGTGCGCCGCTTCCCCTTCAAGGCGAGCAGCGTCGTCGTGTACCCGCGCCCCGGCGAAATCGGCTGGTACGACTGCAAGCTGGCGGTGTTGCCGCACATCCAGTTCGAAGGCCTCAACGTGGAGCTGATGCTCGAGTCGCGGCTCGGTTAAGCCGCACCCCCATTGGGCAGGTGAGAGCCTGCCCTTCACCCTGGAGTGACAGATGCCCCAGTTTTCGCGCAACCTGGACGTGTATCAGGGCTTCAACTTCAAGAAGGACAAGCAGACCCCCGTTGGCTACATCACCGCGCTCACCATCGGTGGCGTGGCGCTGAAGGCGGACCAGGAGACCATCAAGGATCCTGAGAACCCGGACGCGGCCATCGCGGACAAGGTCGTCGCGGTGCTCAACCACTACCTCTGGGATACGGGCGTGACGGACGCCATGTACTTCTCCGGCCAGGTGTCGGTGGCGAACAAGCAGGCCGTGGCGGAGATGCTGCTGGGCAAGTTCAGCAACATCGAGGTCGTCATCAAGTACGTCGTCTACGAGTACGATCCGCTCGGCAAGAAGTACTTCAAGTCGAACTTCCTCGACGCGGAGATCAAGGGCCTGCTGGAGAAGAACGGCGATGAGCTGAACATGTCCGTCGCGGACAACGAGTCCCGCGAGGTGCAGTCGCCCAAGAACTACACGTTCCAGATCGGCGTGAAGCCGCAGGCGCTGGAGCAGTCGCTGAACCTGGCCACGTCGTCGACGAAGAAGTTGGCCAAGAAGTGGGGCGTCACGGAGACGGCCAGCTAGCATCCGGTAGCGGAATCAAGTCGCGCCCGGGCCGGGAGCACCCTCGCTCCCGGCCTGGCAGGCGCGAAGAAGAGACAAAGGCGCATGCAGCGGTTCAAGCTCGCACGGGTCCGCTGGCACGTTGGCCAGACCCTCCTCCCCGAGCACTTCATCGCGCAGGAAGACGCGCTGGACGCCGAGATCCGGCTCCACGCCACGCTGTCCGGGCTGCCGGCCCATGGGGTCGCGAACCTCGCCTGGAACGAAGCGCTGCTGGCGGGCGGCAGCCTGTCCATCTCCGCGCTCACCGTCGTCACCAAGACGGGCGACCTGCTGGACGTGCCGGGCAACGCCGTCATCGGGCCCCTGTCGCTGGACGCCATCGGGAAGACGGAGTTCATCGTCTACCTGCACGTGCTGAAGGAGACGGTCAGCGCGGAGGGCATCCGCCTGTACGCGGATGATCCGCCGGTGCTCCAGCGCGTGCTCCACAAGCTGCAGCTGTCGTCGGAGCCGGTGCTGGACGGGGCAGTGGCGTCCCTGGGGCTGGTCGCGGTGTCGCAGGACGAGGACGGCGCGTGGCGCACGTCACCGGACTGGGTGCCCGCGCTGCTGCTCGTGGGGCCCAACCCCTTCCTGGAGAAGCTGCTCAACACCCTGGACGACCTGTTGGATCAGGTGCGCCAGCAGCTGCTCACGCAGATCTCGGACACGTACCTGCGCCCGGACCGCGTCACCGACGCGCGCCGCGCGCTCTTTGAAGTCCAGCACCTGCTCGCGCTGCGCAAGGACATGTTCCGGCAGGTGTACGTGCACCCGTACCACCTGTTCGACGGGCTGCGCCGGCTGTACTTCGAGGCGTGCTGCTACCTGGAGATGCTCCCGGACGAGCAGATGCCGGTGTACCAGCACGAGGACCTGGCCCAGGGCCTGGACGGGTGGATCCGCCTGCTCAAGCGCAGCTTCCAGCCGGAGGCCACGCGCTCCACGCACAAGGCCTTCGTGGTGAAGGACGGGCAGTTCGTCTGTTCACCGCTGCCCCCGGAGGTCCGCTCCGCCAGCGAGGTGTACCTGCTCGTCAAGCGCCTCCAGCCCGGCGAGCCCATCCCGCTGGGCGGCGTGAAGCTGGCCAGCCCCTCGCGGCTGCCGCTGGTGCGCCGGCAGGCCCTGAAGGGCGTGTCGCACGACTACAAGGAGCACTCGGGGGTCCCGAACGCGCTGGGGTCGGAGATCGACTGGCACCTCCTGGACACCAAGGGCGAGGAGTGGCAGCACGCGCTGCGCGAGGACGGCGTGGCCTTCTACGTGCCCCCCGCGCTCAAGGGCGGCCAGACGTCGCTGTTCTGGCGGAGGACCTGACGCCATGGCCCGCGCCCCCTTCCTGGACAAGTTCGCGGCCCGCTCCCAGCGGCCCAACGTGCGCGACAGCCTGGCGCACGTGATGCGCAACATCGAGGCCGTGCTGAACACGAAGAACGGCTACGGCTTCTTCATGCGCGACTTCGGCCTGGGCGGGTACACGGAGAAGCTGGGCACGCGCGAGCTGGTGGAGGCGCTCACCGCCGAAATCCAGCAGGAGATCGCCCAGCACGAGCCCCGGCTCGTGGGCCCGGACGTGAAGCTGCGCGGCCGTGACAGCCAGCTGTGGCTGCACTTCGACTGCAAGGGCACCTTCGACGATCTGCCGTGCCACCTGCGCATCGTCTTCCACACCGTCACCGGCCAGGTGCGCGTGCACGTGGAGGACACCTGATGCCTCACGCCGAACGCCTGGACCTGGGCCTCACGCTCACCATCGGCGGCACGGCGCACGCCATCGCCCCGGCGGACATCCTCGCGTTCGAGCTGGACCTGCACGGGTGGGGGCACGAGGGCAGGGTGGAGTTCCGCGTCCTCGACGAGACGGCGCACGGCGGGCAGAAGAAGGACAAGCTGCTCGCGGACTTCCTCAAGCCGGACCTGGTGGAGGTGGCGCTGGAGCTCAAGGCCGTGCACTCCGACACGGCGACGAAGCCCACGTACACGTCGCTGAAGGTGAAGGGGCTGGGGCTGGACAAGGCCCTGTCGGAGGAGACCGTCGCGCAGGCGAAGGGCGCGGCCATCACCTACCGCCACTACACCGTGCGCTTCGTGGACGCGGCGCGGCTTTTGTGGACGCAGCACTTCCCGTGCGCGCTCTACACGCAGAAGACCGTGCAGGACGTGCTGGACGCGCACAAGGGCGACAAGATCGCCCTCGCCAACGACTGGGATGCGGCGCTCGCGGCCACCTGTCCGCTGCTCTTCTTGGGATTGTCCCCGGAGTCCGGCGCCAGCTTCTACGACTTCGTCGTCTGGTTCGTGCACGCGCGCAACGGGGTGCTGGCGTACGACTACACCGCGCAGGGCTACCAGCTCCGGGCGGCGAAGGCCGCCACCGGCACGCCGCTCACGCTGCGCTCGGAGGACGTGGACGCGGTGACGGTGGTGTTCCCGGAGGTGGCGCGCCACGACGTGGCCATCCTCAACGCCGCCGCGGAGAGCCCCAAGAACCAGGCCATCACCAACGCCAAGGCCGTCACCGGCATCCGCCAGGACGTGCTCCTGCGCACGGACATCGCGGACGACGTGCAGAAGCGGGTGACGCTGGAGACGGCGCGCCTCAAGGTGCGCGGGCTGGAGGTGGAGCTGGAGTGGAACCGCTTCCCCACGGTGGCCTTCGCTCCCGGCGCGCTGGTGAAGCTGCCCCAGACGGCCGGGTGGGTGGCGTCCGGCGTGCCCGCCACGGAGACCTTCCGCGTGCGCCGGATGACGCTGCGCGCGGAGCCCCTGCCTCCGGAGGAGGTGGGGGAAGGGGAGGGCGACGAGGACGCACGGCGCCCCTCGCCGGAGAGCCGCTACCTGCTCACGCTCACCACGCGCCTGGAGCGCAAGGACGAGCTGCACGTGGACCTGCCTCCGTTCGTGACGCCGGTGTACCCGCGCTTCGTCGAAGGGCTCATCGTCAGCGAGGTGGGCGAGACGACGCACGAGACGTGGCAGGCGTACACCGACACCGCCACGTCGCTGGACAGCTACAAGGTGAAGATGCCCCTCTTCGCCAACCAGATCATCCAGGTGCCCTTCAACGCGAACCTGCTGCCCGGGCACTTCTACTTCCCGGCCTACAAGGGCGCTCGCGTGCTGGTGGCGCTGGACTTCCAGCGGGCGTGGCTCAAGCGGCACCTGGACTGGCGCGCGGGGGCGCGGCTGCCCTCGGACGGGCAGGGCGTGCACCTGCTCGTGGGCAAGACGACGGAGAACGGCACGTCCATGCGCCACTTCTACGACGACAACAAGCCGGTGCTCCGGCTCCAGCGCACGAACGCGTCCGACACGGAGAAGATCGAACTGAAGGAAGGCACGCTGCTCATCCTGGTGAAGGAAGAGACCACGTGAGCACCACCGCGGACGGGGAGGACTGATGGGGACGCTGGTTTGCAAGATTGAGCTGGACAAGGTGAAGGGCATCACCGTCCAGGTCGACAACGCGGACGATCAAATCACCCAGACCGTGGTGATGGACGGCACCAGCATCACCATCACGGTGAAGGGCCCCCAGGAGACGAGCACCTTCGTGCAGAAGCAGGACAGCATCGTCGTCACCGTCAAGGACCTCACCTTCGACACCGACACCATCACCATGAAGTCCAAGGGCGTGTCGCAGTGGACCAGCCAGGACACCCTCACGGTGAAGAGCACGAAGGACATGACGTTCACGAGCAGCGCGAAGCTCACCCAGACGGCGACGAGCGACGCGAAGCTCTCCTCCAGCGCCAACGTGAACATCGAGGCGACGTCCAAGCTGGCCATGAAGGGCAACATGGGCGCGGAGATGTCGACGTCCGGCGGCGAGGCCAAGGTGGACGGCGTGACGCTGAAGCTGGCCGGCAAGACGCAGGCGGAGATGTCCGGGGCGATGACCAAGGTGTCCGCCACCGGCAAGCTCGACCTGGAGGCCAGCGGCATGGCCAACCTCAAGGGCTCCATCACCAGCGTGGGCGGCTCGCTGGTGAAGCTGGGCTGAAGCACCTGATGGAACCACTTCTTACGGACGTACGGCGGGAGCGCGGGCGGTGAAGGACTTTTCGGAGAAGATCTACCTCGACTTCCTGTCGGAGCTGGACGGGCTGGAGCGCTTCCGGCAGCGCTTCCAGGAGCGACATCCCGCCGCCCCCCTGGACCGCGAGGACCCGGACGTGCGCCGCCTCATCGAGGCGATGGCGTTCTTCTCCGTGCAGACGCGGCACGCGACGCTGCACAACCTGCGCTCCACCTGGCGCCGGCTCTTCGCGGGCTTCTTCGACTTCCTGCTGGAGCCCGTGCCCGCCGCCGCCATGGCGCAGGCGGTCCCCACGGAGAAGATGGTGGAGCCGGTGCTCCTCACGCGGGGCACGGAGCTGCGCCTGACGCCCGCGGAAGGGGTGGCCGGCTCCTTCCGCCTCCAGCGAGACCTGCGCGTGCTGCCCATCTTCCTCAAGGGCACGGACGTGGTGCCGCAGGTGAGGAGCGGCCACCGGCTGATCCTCCGCTTCGAGTCCCGCTTCGCGCGCAAGGACCCCATCGACCTGCTCAGCCTGCACGTGCGGCACCTGGACGACTACCGCTCGTCGCTGGCGGTCTTCCACGCGCTGCGCAAGCACATCCAGCAGGTGAGCGTGGTGTACGACGAGTCCGCGGACGAGCACTCCGTGGGCAGCCCCTGCGAGGTGTCCTTCAACCGCGACCCGCCGGCGCCGGACGACGCGTCCGTGTACGCGCACCCGTTCCAGCGCCTGCGCGCCTTCTTCCAGTTCCCGGAGCAGCAGCTCTTCGTGCACGTGAAGGTGCCGCCGCCGCGCGGCAGCTCGTGGATGAAGTTCTGCCTCTGCCTGGACCTGGACAAGGACTGGACGGTGGGCAAGTCGCTGCACCCGGACTTCTTCCAGCTCTTCACCGTGCCGGTGCTCAACCTCAAGGCGGAGCCCGCGCAGGTCATCGTCGCGGACGGCACGCGCGCGGAGCACCCCATCCTCAGCATGAGCGCGGGGCGCGAGTTCAGCCTGCATTCCGTGACGGGCGTCTTCGAGATGACCAAGGCCGGCCTGTCCCCGCTGCGCCCGGCCTTCCTGCCCGGCAAGGGGCCCAGCTACGAGGTGGACGAGACCTTCGACGAGAAGCTCACGTCCCGGCAGAGCCTCATCGTGCGCATGCCGGAGGCTTTCACCGCGCCGCGCAAGATCGTCCTGGAGGCGCTGTGGCACCAGCCGCAGTTCTCCTCACAGGCGGCGGGCAGGGTGGAGGTGTCGGTGCCGGGCAGGCACATCGAAGGCCTGAGGTGGCAGACGGTGGGCAGCCTCCAGCCCCACCGCGACAGCGTGCTACGGGATGACGTGGAGGCCCTGACGCAGTTTCTCGCCTGGAAGGCGAAGGCCACGCTGGGCAGGGACGAGGTGGTCGCCCTGCTGGGTCACCTGGGGACCCCCGCGGAGAGCCCGTTCCGCCGCGTCCTTCCCTGGCTCAAGGAGCTGAAGTTCAGTGTCGTGCCCGACAGCGCCATGAAGGGCTCCGGGATCCGCCACGCCTACGAGGCCGTCATGGAGCCGTTCGACTTGAGCTTCGAGCCTGTCGTCATCTGCTTTCTTGAGCAGCTGCGAGACCTGCTCGATGCTTGGAACAACGAGGCCTCGGTGGAGTTGCGAGCCTCGGTGGCGGGATTGGGGCCGCTGCAGCTGCCGACGTAGCGCTCACCATCATGAAACTGGAGCATTGGAATTCTCTTCTGGCCGCGCAGCGACGCGTGCGCCAGCTCCTCGACCGGGCCCTGCCCGCCGAGCCGGCCCCCGGTGCGCGCCGTCCCCAGGGCAGGGTGGGGCAGGACGCGTTGGATCACCTGGCGCAGGCGCTGCTCGTGGAGCTGGAGCTCTTGCGCGCGGCCTTCGGCGCGGATCTGCGGCCGGACGAGGTCGAGGATCTGATCCGCCCGTTCGTCTACTTCCTGGATGAGTGGGTGCTGCGCCGGCTGTCGGACGCGGAGCAACATCTCTGGCCGCTCCTGCAGCAGAACCAGTTCCAGGTCGACTCGGGCGGAGACCTCTTCTACGACTTCGTGGAAGAGAAGTTGCGTCGCAACGACACGCCGCCCATCGTCTTCGAAATGATCCGCTTCTGCCTCGCCGCGGGCTTCACCGGCCGCCTCGTCGGGCAACCTGAGCGCATCCGCGAATTCAAGGATCGCATCTCCGAGCGCATCCCGCAGCCCGCGTCCCTGCCGCAGGCGATGCCTGCGGTGCAGACGGGGCCGCCCACCGTCTACGACTTCCCGATGCACTACTACGCCGTGACGGCCGCCATCGTGCTGGGGCTGCCGGTCTTCCTGTGGTGGGCCTCCAATTGAGGCCCTTTCCCACACGGGACGGCCGCGCGCCGTCCGCGACCCAGGCTCCGACGCAGCCGCCCGCGCCGCCCACTCCGAAAGCGCTGGCGCTCCTGGACGTGCTGGAGCGGCAGGTGGGCACGGAGCTGGGGGCGCTGCGCGAGGGCGTGCAGCCGCTGCTGGATGAGGTGCGCCAGGGGCTCGTCGCGCTGGATCCGCCCGGGGACGGGATGCTGCCGTCGCCCCAGGAGCAGGAGAAGCTGCGCGCGAAGCTGAGCGCCACGCTGGAAGAGGCGGAGGACGTGCTGGAGGCGCTCCAGCTGGCCGCGCGCACCAGCGGACAGGGAAGCGGCTGACAGTGGGCGCGCTCCAGTCCATCGGCATGGCGTTGAAGGCGCACTGGGTGCTCGTGTTGAGCATCCTGCTGGTGCTGGGCGCCATCGGCGTGGGCGTGGCGCTGTGGTGGCGCAAGCGGCAGCGGCAGCCGGCGGCGCTCACGGGCGGGCAGCGGCCGCTGGCGTCGGGGCAGTTGCTGGCCATCCGCAAGCGGTTCCTGCGCGCGCTGCCGTGGCGCTACCGCGCGTCCGTGCGGGACTTCCCCACGCTGGTGGTGCTGGGGCCCGCGGGCAGCGGCAAGACGACGCTCATCGACGTGGAGGTGGACTGGCGGCGGCAGGCGCGCCAGTTCATGCCCAGCTACACGGATGATCCGTTGCTCCAGATGTACCTGGGGCCGGAGGTCGTGGTGCAGGAGGTGTCCGCGCCGGTGCTGGAGGATGGCTCCCGCTACGCCCGCGCCGCGCTCCGCAAGCTGTGGAAGGCCAGCTTCGGCCGGCGCCACGTGGGTCGGGCCGTCATCGTGCTGGACGTGCGGTGGCTCCTGGACACGTCCCCGGACGAGGTGAAGCGCGTCACCCAGCTTCTGCGCGGCAAGGTGAACCTGCTCGCGGAGGTGTGTCAGGCGTCCGTGGAGACGCGGCTGTCGCTGACGCACATGGACGCGCTGGAGGGCTTCGCGGACTTCGCGCAGCTCATGCAGAAGCACGGCGTGCCGCTGGAGCTGCCGGTGCCGCCGCCGGGCAGGGAAGGGGAGCTGGCGCACGCGCTCCAGGCGCTGGAGAAGTACCTGGCGCTGGGGCTCACCTCGCTGTCGCCGGACGCCTTCGAGCGGCTGGCGTCGTTCTACTCGCGCGGCGGCGACGCCTTCGCGGTGCTCGGGCGCTTCGTGTCCACGCTGGTGGAGAGCGGGTCGCTGGCGTTCCCCCTGAAGCTGGAGCGCGTGTACCTGTCGTCGAACGTGCCGGGCCAGCGGGCGGCGGGCGCGCTCGCGGTGCACTCCGAGCAGCCGCCGGATCAGCTCATCGCGCGCTACCGGTGGACGCACCTGCGCCGGTGCGCGGTCATCGTCGCGGTGGGGTGTCTGCCGGTGCTGCTGGCGTACGCGCACTTCTACCGGCTGCTCTTGCGCGCGCAGGAGAAGCTGGACGCGTTCCAGGTCACGGTGATGCGGCTGGAGGAGCGCCACCAGAACGTCTCCGGCTCCGTGGTGCAGGGGCAGACGACCGAAGCGGTGAAGGCGATGGAGGACCTGTGGGGCGCCACGCGCTACTGGCCGCCCCTGGCCCACAGCTTCACCGACGAGTGGGAGGAGCTGCGGGCCCGGCTCGCGCGCAGCATCCGGATGTCCTACTTCAAGCCGCTGCTGGAGAAGTGCCAGGACCAGTGCCGGCGCTGCCCCGGACGGATCCCCGGCTGCCAGCCAGCGCCGGTGTTCAATGCCCGCGCCACGCGCGCCGTGCCCCTGCAGGTCACGCCGGAGCACGAGACCTGCCACCAGGAGACGCTGTGCCGTCCCGAGCAGGCGCTGTACACGCTCGGCATCCTCTACGCCTCCCGCAACGAGGACCTGGGCCGCTTCGTGCTGCAGAGCGTGCACGGGGAGAGCAAGAAGGAGCTGGGCTGGACGGCGGAGGCCTTCGGGTTGAGCCTGGCCGGCGAGGGCAAGGAGGACAACTGGCTGGACGCCATGGGGCTGGCGGAGCCGATGGTCGCCAACTACGTCATCGCCAGCGACAAGCCCTTCGACGAGAACGTGGCGTGGACGCGCTGGCCCTTCGTGTGGCTGTCGATGGAGGGCCTGCTGGGGCCGTGGCGCGAGCACTTCGTGCAGCTGCAGGCCGTGCTGGACGCGAAGGAGCTGGACCTGCCCCGCTGGCGGCTGCTGCGCGACGAGCGCGAGCAGCTGCGGGCCACGCTGGAGCAGGCCGCGCCCTTCAGCTCCGCGCGGCAGGTGATGGACCTCATCAACGCGTCCGACGCGGAGCCGGACGCAAGCCAGCTCAAGGGCGTGGGCAGCCTGCTGGACGAGCTGGACTGGCTGCGGATGAACCGCCCGACGCTGGAGGCCATCCTGCGCATGGAGGACGAGGCGGACACCGCGCTGCGCGCCGCCGAGCAGATGACCGCCGCGGAGCTGCTCACCCGCGCGGACGGCCTCTTCGCCCCCAGTGACGGCGACGCTCGCTACTCCGTGGAGGTGCTCAAGCGCGATTATGAGTTCCGTCCGGTGGACGTGTCGCGGCAGCTCCTGGAGAAGATCCTCCGCTACCTGAAGGAGACGGGCCGCTCGCCGTTCGACGGCAACTCGCTCAACCCGCGCACCGGGGAGACGACGTCGGAGGTCGCCAGCGAGGGGGCAGGGGACGACGACACGGAGTTCGCCAGCGGGCAGGCCCCGGTGGTGGGCCGCGTCCTCGGGAAGGCCGCGTTCGACGCGCAGCTGAGCCCCCTGGTGGACGAGTTCACGGAGCGGCTCGCCAAGTCGCGGCTGTCGCGCGAGGAGGCCGTGGAGCGCGCCAGCTTCGTGCAGAACAAGGTCCAGACGTTCGCCAAGCGCTACGGCCAGGACCTCTACGCCAGCTACCGGGGCTACCGCTTCCGCACCACGCGGGGCGCGCTGACGAGCGACCTGGCGGCGCTGCTCCAGCCGTCGTCCGCGCTGGAGGCGATGCTGCGCGACGTGGCGGGCCGCGCCAGCGTGGGCCCCCTGGAGAGCGAGTACTACGCCCCGATGCGCGACGCGGTGGCGCCGTTCAAGCCGGTGGTGGCGCTGATGACGCCGGACAAGAGCGGCAGCCTCGCGGAGCTGGCGGCCTACACCACGCTGGTGTCGCAGCTCCAGCAGGAGCTGTCAGGCGTGAAGCCCGCGTCGGCGAAGCCCGCCGCGCCCAAGGATCCGGCGGCGCCCGCGGCCCCTGGCGCGACGACGTCCGCGGGGGGCTCGCAGCTGGCGGAGATGCTGTCGCCGGTGGGGCGCGTGGCGCTGAGCATGTTGCTGGACGAGGAGGACTCGTACCTGCGCCGGGTGGATGCGTGGCTGGATGCGCACGGGCTCGTGGGCGAGTTCCGGCTGCCGTTCCGCCAGCCCTTCGTCATGGTGCGCAACCGGGGCCGCGCGGAGCTGGAGCGCGTCATCGCGGAGCAGTGGGCCTACCAGTCCCGGCGCACGCTGGAGCCGCTCGTCAAGCGCTACCCCTTCAACCCCAGCGCGTCGCAGGAAGTGGACCCGGTGGAGCTGGAGGTGCTGCGCCGCAAGGACGGGGCCTTCTGGCAGTTCGTCACCCAGGTGCTGTCGCCAGTGGTGGAGGAGCGCGGGACGGACTGGTCCCTGCGCTGGCCGCTGAAGTCGCGCCTGCTCCTGCCGCCGCGCATGCTGACGGTGCTGGGTCAGCTGGGCCGCCTGTCGCGGCTCTTGTGGGATGACGAGGGCAAGCCCCGGCCCATCACCATGCAGGTGCGGCCGCTGCCCCTGCCCACGGCGCCGACGCCGGACAGCTTCGTGACGCTGTCGTACCTGAAGTGCGGCGGGGCGGCGTCGTTCGGGTTCAACCAGCGGCCGGCGTGGGGGGACTTCCCGCTGAGCTGGTGGAGCCCGCAGCCGTCGTCCATTGGCGTGGAGCTGCGCTCGCCGACGCGCGAGGGCAAGCGCTACCGCTCCATGGAGATGTCCGAGTCGTCGTGGAACTGCTTCCGCCTGCTGGAGTCCGCCACGCTGACGGATCAGCAGAACGTGGTGTGGGTGCTCCCGGGGCGGGGGCTGGCGGCGAACGAGAAGGTGCTGGAGATCAGCTTCGGGCTGCGTGGTGAGCCGTGGGCGCCATTCCGTGGGGTGGTGCCATGAAGGGCAGGACGGTGCGGTTGGCGGCGGGACTCGTCGCGGCGGTGGTGGGCGGAAGCTGCGCGGCGCCCAGCCTGACGGTGAACATCAAGGCCCCGGCGGGCACCAACCAGGGCCGGCCGCTGTACATGCTCATCCGCACGGTGTCGAAGACGACGATGACGGAGGGCTACGCGGACGTCGCGGCCAAGGTCATCAGCCCGGACGAGTCCGTGTTGCAGACGGTGGTCATCTACCCCAGCCGCACGAAGCAGGTGAAGATCCCCCTGCCGCCGGAGCAGGCCGTGGCGGTGAGCTTCCTGTTCACCACGCCGAACGGCGCGTGGCAGGCCCTGCTGGACGTTCCGGTGCCGAAGACGGTGGACATCGAGCTGCAGGAGAGCCGCATCCGCACGGACCTGCCCAAGCAGCTGTCCACCCAGGAGTCCGCCCCCACGC
>NZ_RAWB01000207.1 GCF_003612055.1 Corallococcus llansteffanensis | reverse complement strand
GGGGGGCAGGGCATATCCCTGGCGCACCGCCCCCTATGAGCCTCCTCGAAGCCATCGTCCTGGGTCTGGTCCAGGGTCTCACGGAGTTCCTGCCCATCAGCTCCACCGCGCACCTGCGCATCGCGCCGGAGCTGTTCGGCTGGGCCGACCCGGGGGCCGCGTACTCGGCCATCATCCAGTTGGGCACGGTGGCCGCGGTGCTCATCTACTTCCGCCGCGACATCGTTTCGTTGGTGGGCGCGTTCTTCAAGGGCCTGGCCCGCCGGGAGCCGTTCGGCACGCTGGAGTCGCGGCTCGCGTGGTTCGTGCTGGTGGGCACGCTGCCCATCGGCATCTGTGGGCTGGTGTTCAAGAAGCTCATCGAGACGCAGTTCCGGTCGCTGTACGTCATCGCGTTCAGCCTCATCGTGCTGGCGGTGGTGCTGTTCGTCGTGGAGAAGCGCGCGTCGCACGCGCGCACGGTGGCGGACATGACGTGGCGGGACGGCATCCTCATTGGCCTGTGGCAGGCGCTGGCGCTGGTGCCGGGCTCGTCGCGGTCGGGGACGACGCTCACGGGCGGCCTGTCGCTGGGACTCAAGCGCGAGGACGCGGCGCGCTACTCGTTCCTGCTGTCCATTCCGGCGACGACGCTGGCGGGCATCTTCGAGTTGAAGCATTTGTTGGAGGCGACGACGCGGCCGTCCACGGAGGCGCTGGTGGTGGGCACGCTGGTGGCGTTCGCGTCGGGCATGGGGGCCATCGCGTGGCTTTTGAACTTCCTGAAGCGCCGCACCACGCTGGTGTTCGTGGTGTACCGCATCGCGCTGGGCGTGCTGCTGCTGGGGCTGTTGCAGGCGAGCGTGCTCAAGCCCATGTCGGGCGTGGAGAACCTGTCGACGCCGGACGCGCCGACGAAGCCCCCGGTGGAGAAGCAGGTCACGGATTGAGGAAGGCGGAAGGCGTGCGCGTGGAGGGTCTGTTCCAGGCGTTGGAGGCAGGGATGAAGGCGCGGCCGCCTCGGCCGTTCGAGCTGCCCGGCCGGACGCTGCGCGAGGCGGCGGTGCTGCTGCCGCTGTTCGAGCGGGACGGCGTGCCCTACGTGGTCTTCACCCGGCGGCCCGCGCACCTGCGCACGCACGCGGGGCAGTACGCCTTCCCGGGCGGCGGCCAGGAGGCCCGGGACGTCACGCCGCTGGAGACCGCGCTGCGTGAGACGGAAGAGGAGCTGGGCATCGCGCGGGGCGGGGTGCGGGTGCTGGGCCAGCTGGACGAGACGCCGACGACGTCCGCGTACCGCATCCGGCCCTACGTGGGCGTGATTCCGGGGGACGGCAGGTACGTGCCGAATCCGACGGAGGTGGACCTGGTGCTGGAGGTGCCGCTCGTGCGGCTGATGGATCCGGCCATCGTCCGCGTGGAGCGCCACGCGTGGGAGGGGCTGGAGCACGACGTGCATTTCTACACGCACGGCGAGCACGTCATCTGGGGCGCCACGGCGCGCATCCTGCGCAACTTCCTGCTGCTCGTGGCCGAGGTGCCGGGCGTGCAGGCCCTGCTGGACGCTCCCCCGCCCTCCGGCATCTGAGCAGGTCGCCCGGCCCGGCCGGCAGCCCGGGCGGAGGGATGTCTTGTCGGGCGCTGACGCACGTCCAACATTGGAGGGACGGAAACCTTCAAGGGGGCGACTTGGACGGCGGGCACAAGGCGCGAGACGCCAGGGAAGCGGCGCTGGTCGCGCTGGGACATTCCCTGCGGGCCGAGGGCTACGCCTTCACGACGGTGACCCCGGAGACGCACCGGCGGGTGAACGCGCGTCCGGAGGCGAAGGTGGCCCGCTCGACGCGGGACGTGTTCGGGTGGAGCCGGCCGTTCGCTCGCGAGGTGTTGAGTCCGCGGCTGCGGGAGCTGTTGGAGCAGTCGGGGGAGCTGGAGCTCCGGGACGACGGGCTCCTGCGCAGCCGGGTGCGGTTCTCCAGCCTGGGGTCGGGGCTGTATGTCCATTCCGCGTGGCCCACGGTGGAGCAGGACGCGGTGTTCTTCGGGCCGGACACGTACCGGTTCTGTTCGCTGTTGCAGCGGGTGCCGGGCACGTTCCGGCGCGCGGTGGACCTGGGGTGTGGTTCCGGGGCCGGGGGCCTGTCGGTGGCGGGGCGGAGCACGGAGGTGGTGCTGTCCGACCTGAGCACGGAGGCGCTGGAGTTCGCGCGGGTCAACGCGGAGCTGAACGGCGCGCAGGCGGTCCAGGTGGTGCGCTCGGACCTGCTCCGGGACGTCTCCGGACGGTTTGATTTGATTGCCGCGAACCCGCCGTATCTGGCGGACACGGACGGGCGCACGTACCGCGACGGTGGGGGCACGTACGGCACGGACCTGTCGGTGCGCATCGTGCGGGAGAGCGTGGAGCGGTTGGAGCCGGGAGGGACGCTGGTCCTCTACACGGGTACGCCGGTGGTGGAGGGCGAGGATCTGCTGCGCACCGCGCTGGAGCCGGTGTGGCGGAGCGCGCCGCTCACGAACGTGTCCTACGAGGCGCTGGATCCGGACGTGTTCAGCGAGGAGCTGGAGAAGGAGCGCTACGCGGACGTGGAGCGCATCGCGCTGGTGGCGCTGGTGGCGCGGCGGGCCTGAGCACTGGCGATGGGGATGCCGAGGCGGGCGCGAGGATGGGGTGGCGTGCAGGTGTTCGCGCTGGGCCACTCCACGCGCACCGTCGAGGAACTGGTGGAGATGCTGTGGGCGAACGGCGTGCGGACGCTCGTGGACATCCGCACGGTGCCGCGCTCCCGCACGAACCCGCAGTTCAACGTGGACGTGCTCGGGAAGACGCTGATGCGGGCGGGGGTGGAGCACCTGCACCTGGCGGCGCTCGGCGGGCTGCGGCGCGCGCGCAAGGACTCGCCCAACGGAGCGTGGCGCAACGCGAGCTTCCGTGGCTACGCGGACTACATGCTGACGAAGGACTTCACGCAGGGCCTGGAGGCGCTGCGCGAGGTGGCGCTTCGTGGACCGGTGGCCCTGATGTGCGCGGAAGCGCTGCGCTGGCGCTGCCATCGGTCGCTGGTGGCGGATGCGCTCTGGGCAAGGGGTGTCCCGGTGATGCACATCACGAGCCCCACCCGGGTGGAGCCGCACCTGCTCACGGCCTTCGCGGAGCTGCGGGGCCGACAGGTGCTGTACCCGGCGCGCTCGGAGGAGCCCAGCGCACGAGATTGAGCACTGGGGCGCGATGCAGTGGCTCGTTTGCCGCCCTGGGTGAGGCAGGATGTCTCGCCGGGGTGTAAGGCGACGTGGAGGCTCCCGTGCGGCGTGCCATTCCGTTGGTGCTCATCACCGCATGGGCCTGTGCGAGCTCCAGGCTCTATTACCTGCGAACAGAGCTGCTCTATCTGGAGGGCGACCCCAACCTGGCGGTAGCCCCCGGGCCTTGGAAGCACCCTGACGTGCCAATCGTCCTCTCGGATGCCGCGATGGTTCCGGACGACCTGGTGCTTCCCGCCCTCAAGGCGTTGATGGCGTTGCCGGGCGCCGCGGATGCGTGTGACCCGAACTCGAAGCGACCACGCCGAGACGCTGCCGAGTATTGCGTCACCCTCTACAAGACGCCGCATGACTGGCGCGTCTCGTGGCCCATTCGAGGCTTCGTGGATGAACAAGGTGCTTGCTGGCCTGCGTATGGCGGTGTGGACGACGAGGATTTCGGGCGCGACATGCCCATCTTCGGATTCGCCCACAATCATCCCTGCGGAACGCCGGTCAGCAGTCGGGACCTGAAGGTATTTCCCGCGATGAAGTTGGAGCAGGGTGGTTGGGTTGTCGTGACCTATGGCGCTACTCCGAGTGGGCGACTGGTCAGGGACTCACGTGGCAAATTGGTTCCCGCATGGGGCTGGCTCGCGACGGGGCATCAGGATTCGCCTCGCTTCTACAAGTGGAACCCGGCGGGCCGGATGTTCAGGTGGATCGAAGAGCGTCGCGGTTGGGACGCCGTGTCGACCTGTCGGCCTGGCGCGCCACCCGGTCCCCTGAGTCCACGAGGCAGTCCTCCGGAATGCGAACCTGAGATGCAGTGGTAGAAGGTCCCTGTCTGCTCCGGGGAGGTGCCCATGCTGAAACCTCATCACCTGCTCCTCGCCGTTTCGCTCCTTCAGGACGGTGGAGTCGAGACGTCAGCGACCCCACCTGCCCAGACCGTCTTGCGCGCTTCTGCACCGCGGGTGGACGCGGGGACGTTGGATGCGGGAACTGGCAAGGCAGCTGTCGACGGTGGAATCGCCAGGAAGCCCATCATCGCGGAAGGGATCCAATGGCCCGAAGACCTTCAGCCGTTGGCGACCCTGGATGGACCCGCGGTTCTCGCCGCACATGCCGCGATGCAGCGGGTCCTCTCCGACTATCCCAAGGAGTACGCCAAGAGCTGCGCGTTCTCCGCCAGGGGGCTGGAGGTCATCGTTGGCGAAGAACGGGGGATGTACTTCGTCCGCGTCCGGCAGCGGCCTGACCGGTGCGGATGGGCTCCGGGGACCGTGCTCGGGTTCGACGAGTTCGAGCTGTACGCCGTGTCACCTGAAGGCAAGGTGCTGGCGCGCTATCCCTATCTCCCCTGAGTGTCCTTGGGGCGCTGGAGAAGGAGGCCTCCGCGGAAGAGACCTGCATCAATCGCGTGGTCGGGGGCTCCTAGATGAAGCTCACAGCCCATGACGGCGTGGGTGCCAGGAAACCCCATGCCCAACCCCTTGGAACCCTTCTCGGCCGGTGTCGTCCTTGCCCTGGGCCTGCTCACGGGCCGTCCCGCCGCCGCGCATGACTCGCTGCGGGAGCGGATTGATGCCTTCGTGCGCGCGGAGCAGCTGCGGCAGAACGTGCCCGGCCTCGCCGTGGGCGTGGTGAGTCATGGGCGGGTCGTGCTGGCGAAGGGGTATGGCTTCGCGAACCTGGAGCATCAGGTGCCCGTCGGGACGGACACCCTCTTCCAGGCCGGCTCCGTGGGGAAGATGTTCACCTCCATGGCGGTGATGCTCCAGGTGGAGGCGGGCCGGGTGTCGCTGTCCGACAGCATCACGAAGTACTTCCCCGATGCGCCCTCCACCTGGGCCCCCATCACGGTGCGCCACCTGCTGACGCACACGTCGGGCATCCAGGACCTGGAAGGACTGCTCGACGAGCGCAAGGACTACACGGACGAGGAGTTCGCCCGGTTCATCTACGCGCTGCCATTGGAATTCCCCGCGGGGCTGCGGTGGAGCTACAGCAACTCCGGCTACGTGCTCCTGGGCCTCCTCGTGAACCGGGTCGCGAACACCTTCTACGTCGACGTCCTGGACGAGCAGGTCTTCAAGCCCGCGCACATGAAGACGGCGCGCGGCATCAGCGAGGATGACGTGATTCCGAACCGAGCGGACGGCTACCGACTGTCCGGCGGCGTGGTGAAGAACCAGCGCTGGGTGTCGCCGTCGCTCAACACCACCGGGGATGGTTCGCTCTACTTCTCGCTGAAGGACATGTTGGCGTGGGATGCCGCCGTGGAGGAGCGGTCCCTCGTGAGCCGGAGCAGCTGGCGGGAGATCCTCTCGCCGGTGAAGCTCAACAGCGGGGCCTCGCAGCCGTATGGCTTCGGGTGGGAGCTGCTGGAGCGCAACGGCAAGCCGCTGCACCAGCACACCGGTGCGTGGCAGGGCTTCAGGACCGCGTACTCCCGCTTCCCTGGTGACGAGCTCTCCATCGTGGTGCTGGCGAACATCAACCGGGCAGACCCCACGGCCTTCGTGGAAGGCATCGCGGAGCTCGTCAATCCCGCGCTCGCGGAGCCCCCGCTCGCGCCCATTCCGGACCGGGAGCCGCAGGTCACCGCCCGGCTCACGACGCTGCTCGAACAGACCCGGGCCGGGACGTGGAATCCCGCGGAGTTCGCCTACGTCCCGTGGTGGTTCGTGAGCGAGGCCGGACCGCACTACCAGGCGATATTGCAGGGCCTGGGGCCGGCGGGCCCGCTGGTCCTGGCGAAGCGGGAAGTGGTGGGCGATGACCGCGTCTACACGTACCTGGTGCGGTTCGGATCCGTGACGTACCGCTACAGCGTGTCGCTCATCCCGGATGGCCGGGTGTCCGCCTTCAGCCTGGCCGAGAACCAGGCGCGTCTCTAGGGCTGGTAGGGATAACGCTCGAGCTTGCCTTCAGGTGACACCGCATAGAGCTCGAACCAGTCGGTCTCAAGGCCGGTGACACCGGAGCCGAAGCCAGGGCACCGGTCCACACGGCGGTTGATCCGCACGAAGTACCAGCCCGCCTCCTGGCCGATGACGACTTCCAGGGCCTTGGCGGAGAAAGCGCACTGACCCTCGGACTCCTTGGGAAAGCGCTTCAGCACTTCCTGCAATGCGGCCTGCGCGGCCTGGACTGCAGGACCTTCCAGGGTCGCAAGAGGCGGGAGGTCCTGTTTCGGCCAGGGGATGGACGCCTCCGGAGTGGAAGGGGCGCCTGCATCGGGGAGTCCGGTGCCCTGGGAAGCCGCTGGACTCGCGTCCGGTCTCCTGTTGCAGAGTGGCGTCCCCAGGAGGCCCGTCTCCACCAGCAACGATGCAATCAGCATGAACCGGGGATTCAGCATGAGGACTCCTGGATGGCCGTGAGGCTCTAGGGGTGAAGGGCCGCGGAGCAGTCCGGTAGAACTCCCTCGGGTCTGAACATGCTGGAAGGACGCGGTGTGCAGCGTGCCTGGAAGTTCCATTGCTTCCTACCGTCATCCCACCGGAAGACCTGACCCTCCTGATTCCACTTGTAGAACCGTGGCGCATCCCTGTGCCCGGTGGCGAGCCACCCCCACGCGGGAATCACCTGCCCTCGTTCGTCACGCGCGAGCCGCCCGCCGGGTGTCGTGCCATACGCGACCACCACCCACGCACCTTCCGACTTCGCCATCGGCCAGGTGCGCAGGTCCTGATTGCTTACGTCCGATGCGCACGGGTGGTTATGGGCATAACCAAGGACGGGAAGGTCGTTGCCGTAGTCCGCGTCATTGACTCCTCCAAAGGGAGGGTGACAGGAACCCGCCGACCTCACCGTATTCCGAACAGGCCAGGACACACGCCAGTCCGAGCGCGTCCGATAGATGGCGACGCAGTATTCGGAAGCTTCGGGGCGTGGGCGTCCCGTGCTCGCATCGCATGCATCGACCGCTCCTGGCAGCGCCAGCAAGGCGTGAAGCGTTGGGATGATCAGGTCGTCAGGAACGACGGAGGCATGGGTCAGGACCGCGGGGATCTCCGGCCAGGGGCCCGGAGCAACGGTCAGTCCCTCCAGGCCGTCCCGCCTGGGCAGTTCCGAAGAGGCGTAGTACCGGCGGGCTCCGGTACTGGCACACGCAACACCCAGGCATGCGATTCCGAGCCAGAGATGTCGCCGGACAAGCCCCATCCGGCGCAGCGTACTCAGAACTGCAGGTACACGTACGGCCGCGCTTCCAGGGTGGAGAGCTGACGGATGCCCAGGCCGATGAGCACCAGCACCACCGCCCTCGCGGGGGCCGGCAGCTTGAGGAACGCGAGCGCCGTCAGGTCGTAGACCTTCATCGGCAGGGTGTGCGCGACGATGGCCACCGCCAACATGGTCCACACCAGCGGGCCCACGTTCGCCAGCCCCGGGATGCCCGCCAGCATGCGCGCGTAGAACTCACCCGCGTGCGTCATGTCCGGCGCCCGGAACACCACGCGCGTCAACACCACCAGCGTGAACGTGGCCAGCATCCCCAACCCCACGCGCACTGGCCCCGGCTCCGGCTGCTTGCCCCGGAACCACCACCAGCACCGCACCGCGCACAACGCCACGCCGTGCACCGCGCCCCAGACGGCGAAGCGCCAGTCCGCCCCGTGCCACAGGCCTCCCAGCACCATCACCATCATCAGGTTGAACAACACCCTCGGCTTCGAACGCCGGTTGCCGCCCAGCGGGATGTACAGGTAGTCCCGCAGCCACGACGACAGGCTCATGTGCCAGCGGTTCCAGAACTCGAACAGGTTCTTCGCCAGGTACGGCCGCGCGAAGTTCTCCGGGAACCGGAAGCCGAACAGCGCCGCCACGCCAATGGCGATGTCCGAGTACCCCGAGAAGTCGTAGTACAGCTCCAACGTGTACGCGACCGCCGCCACCGCGCACTCCGCCGACGAGTACGCGTGCGGGCTGCCGAACACCGGATCCACGATGCCGCTGCCCAGCACGTCCGCGATGATCAGCTTCTTCACCAGCCCTACAGCAATGCGGAACATCGCCTTGCCGCCGTCATCCGGCGTCAGCGTGGGCACCTCGCGAAAGTGCGCCATCAGCTCCGACGCCCGCACGATGGGCCCACTCACCACGCGCGGGAAGAACAGCATGTAGAGCAGGTGCTCCACGAACGAGTGCCCGGAGCTCGCCTTCCCCCGGTACACGTCCACCGTGTAGCTGATGGACTGGAAGACGAAGAACGACAGCCCCACCGGCAACAGCAGGTGGAAGGGCTCCGGCCGGACCTCCACGCCCCATGGCCCCAACACCGCCAGCGCCGTCTTGCGCAACAGCTCCAGGTACTTGAAGCCCGCCAGCATCCCCAGGTTGGAGACGATGGACAGCACCACCAGCAGCTTGCGCACGCCCGGGCGGTCCGTGCGCCCCAGGCCCTTCACCAGCAGGTGGTCGACCGTCACGCCCGTCAGGAAGATGAGCAGCGGAAGCCCCGCGAGCAGCAGGGCCTTCAGCGTCACGTTCCCCTGCGCGACGAGCGTCGGCAGCTGCGTGAACCCCGTGTAGAGCACCAGGCTCGCCACGAGCAGCACCAGCATCCGCGGCCAGAAGTGCCGGTGCACCGCCCAGTAGAGCGCGAACACCGCGATGACGAAGATGACGTAGTGGAGGCTGTGGGACAGCACGGCTCAGGGCGCTCCCGCGGCGGAGGCCGTCGGCTCGCCGCCCTTCTTCGTGGACTCGTACGCCGCCATCAGGTCCTTCACGAACGCGTTCGCCAGCACCCCGTAGCCCGCCTGCGTCAGGTGCACTCCGTCCGCATGCCCCAGCGCCACCGGCTGCCGCTGCCAGCGCTGCATGGAGCGCTCGCCGCCCATGGCCGCTCGCGCGGACCAGTACGCGCACCCCGCGTCCTTCGCCACCTGCGGCAAGGTCGCCAGCACCTTCCCCAGCGACGGCGCCTCCGTCCACCGGCCGTCCGCGTCCTGCTGCAGCCGGTCCGTGGGCCCGATGAGCAGGCACTCCGCGCCCGTCGCCTTGCGCAGCCGTGACACCAGCGCCGCGTAGTCCTGGCGCAGCCCGCCCGCGTCCAGCTCCGGCAGCTCCGCCTCGTTGGTGCCGTACCAGAACACCAGCAGGTCCGGCCGCCGCGCCGTGAGCTGCGCGTCCAGCGCTGGCGCGTCCATGTCCCGCGCCGTGAAGGCCGTCGCCCCGGGCAACCCCAGCGCGTCGTACACCAGCCCCGGCGTGTCGTACTCCAGCGACGCGCCCAGCACCGTCGCGGACCCTCCACCCTCCGGCACCGTCACCTGCACCGTGTGCTCAGGGCCCGTCACCGGGAAGGAGCGGATGCGCACCGTGGGCTTCGTCAGCGGCTCGGGCGGCGGGGCCTCCGGGGCAATCACTTCCCCGTCCACGCGGATCTCCGGCGCCGCGGCGTCCGGCGCGTCCAGCGCGTACAGGTCCAGCCGGCCCGGCGTGTCCTTGCGGCCGTCACAGCCCTGGCAGAAGGAGATGCCCAGGCTCGCGCCGGGCGCTCCCACCGCGCGGATGCCGGTGAGCCCGAAGAGTCCTCCGGGCGCGGCGCCCTTCGCGTCCTCCACCGTCCACGGCCCCTCCAGCGTGCGCGACACGTGCGCCGCCTCCAGCCGGGGGGACGGCTTGCCCGCCGCGATGAAGCCCCGCCCCGCGTCGCCGAAGCGCTTCGTCAGCGCGTCGCGCACGGTGTCGGAGAAGAAGTGCGCCGCCGTGTGCGAGGCGCCCAACTGCGCGATGCCCACGCGCAGCTTCGCGCCGGACTCGCGACGGGCCAGCGCTTCGAACGTGTGCTGGAGCGCCGGGGTCGCGTTCTGCAGGCCCGACATGTCCGCGGCCGGGATGCGCGGCGGATGTGTACGCGCGAAGGCCCGCTGCAACGCCAGGTCGAACAGGTGGCCCAGGAGGTTGGAGCCGCGCACGCGCGGGTGCACCAGGTCCTCCAGCATCAGGCCCGACTCCAGCCACTTGAGCGCGGAGCCCTCGCCGCCCATCGCCGCCAGCGTGTCGTAGTACGCGCAGCCGCCCTGGCGCGCCTCCTCGCGGAACACCTCGGCCACCTCCGCCGAGTGCCGGCGCGTGACGAGCTCACCGCTCATCGTGCGCACGCCCGCGTCGATGGGCGACATCACCAGGCACGCCGCGTCCGGCACCGACGTGCGCACGCGCGACACCAGCTCCTTCATCTGCGAGCGCACCTCCTCCACCGTGGTGCGCTCGCGCGACAGGAAGAACGCCTCGTTGCCGCCCACCATCAACACCACCAGCGACGGCTTGCGGTGCCGCAGCTGCGCGCGGAAGGCCGCGGGCTGCGCGCGCAGGTACACCTCCGCCATGCCGCCCAAGAGGCCCACCGTGTCGTAGACGACGCCCGGCGTGCCCGACTCCAGCGAGACGCCGTGCAGCTCCGTCTTGCCGCTGGCCGTGAGCGTCAGCGTCTTCGCGCCCTCCGGCAGCTTCAGCCGGGCGAAGGCCGCCTCCGACTTGGGGCCGAACGCGCGCGTCTGGATGCGCTGCGTGGGCTTGCCGTCCACCGACACCTGCACCGAGCCGTTGGCCGGCTGGGCGAGGAAGAACAGCTCCGCCTCGCGCGAGCCCTCCACGGAGAAGCGCGCGCCCTGCGACGGTCCGCTGGTGGAGAAGGCCACGCCCGTCCAGCCCACGCGGTCCTTCGGCCAGTGCGTGTCCACCAGCCGCTCCATCTTCCAGCCGTCCGTGCTCGCGGTGCCCGCGCGCGTGGCGCGGCCGGCGCTCGCCAGCCGGTGGATGTAGAGGAAGCCCGGGCCGCCCGAACCGAAGCGCTCCTGGAGCCGGTCGCGCACCACGTCGGTGATGTAGTCGGAGGCAATCAGCGAATCGCCCAGGTGCACCACCCGCACCGGCGTGCGCCGCGCGTCCGAGCGCAAATCCCCCAGCGCGCGCATCAACGGCGCGAGGCCGTCCTCTTCACACGAGCCGTCCGCGCGCGCCTTGCGGCAGTTGAGCTCGATGTCCACGTGCTTCGCGCCCATGCGCTCGCGCAGCGCTTCCAGCTCCAGCGCGTTCGCAAGCGTAGGGGCGCTCAGCTCCTCCAGGCCGATGCCGGGCACCGCGGGGGCCTCGCCCACGTCCGGGCCGGCCTGCGGATCCGTGTCGGTGCCGGCGGTGTCCGCCTCCGCGAGCGCGGAGGGCGGGGCGTCGGGCGCCATCGTGTCGGCGGGGGGACGCGGAGCCTTCACGCCGCGCAGGGACGCCGGCACCGCCAGCGCCACCAGCTTGGGCCCGAGCGAACCTTCCTGGCGAAGGCTGGGGAGGGGGCGGAACTGCTCCGGCAGTGGGGCCAGCGACAACCCCACCGTCAGCAGCACGGTGAAGGCCAGCGTCCACCCGGTGGATGTGGGCTTGAGACTCAACGGTGGGGCATGAGACTGGCTTTTCGGGGGCGGGTCAAAACTCTGCCCACATCCGCGCGCCCCATCGCCTGTCGAGCAGCCGGCCGGCCCCCCTTCCTCCGACGGCGCGAAGCGCTATGGTGCGCCGCCGTTCGCGTCAGGTGTGGCCTGGCGCCCTCCAGGAGCTTGACCCCGCATATGGCCCTCTATCCCGTCATCATGGCCGGAGGCTCCGGCACCCGCTTCTGGCCGCTGTCCCGCCAGGCCCGTCCGAAGCAGTTCCTCCCGCTCGCATCCAAGCTGCCGCTGCTCACCGACACCGCGCTGCGCCTCAAGGGCCTGGCGCCGGTGAAGAACACCTTCATCGTGTGCGGCCCCGTGCACGCGAAGACGGCCGCGAAGCTCGTGAAGGGGCTGCCCAAGGGCAACCTCCTGGTGGAGCCCGTGGCGCGCAACACCGCGCCCGCCATCGCGCTCGCCGCCCTCCAGGTGGCCGCGCGCGACCCGAAGGGCATCCTCGCGGTGCTGCCGTCGGACCACCACGTCGCGGACGTGAAGGGCTTCCAGCGCACGCTCGCGGAGGCCGCGCGCATCGCCGAGGGCGGCCACATCGTCACGCTGGGCATCAAGCCCGCGCGCCCGGAGACGGGCTACGGCTACATCCAGGTCGGTGACGCGCTGGACGGCGGCGGCCGCCGCGTGAAGGCCTTCAAGGAGAAGCCCGACCTCAAGACGGCGCAGGAGTACGTCGCCGGCGGCGACTACCTGTGGAACGGCGGCATCTTCGTCTTCCGCGCGGACGTCATGCTGGAGGCGTTCCGGAAGCACATGCCGGAGATGCAGAAGGGCATCGACGCGCTCCAGAAGGCCGCGGGCAAGCGCACCTTCGCTGGCGTGCTCAAGCGCGTGTTCCCGAAGCTGCCCTCCATCTCCATCGACTACGGCGTGATGGAGAAGGCGGAGAACATCGCGGTGCTGGATGGCGACTTCGGCTGGTCCGACGTGGGCTCCTTCGCCGCCATCCCGGAAGTGCGCCCCGCGGACGCGCAGGGCAACGTCGTCTCGGGCGACGCGGTGCTCGTGGACTGCACGAACTGCGTGGTGTTGGGCGACAAGCGCACCCTCGCCGTGGTGGGGCTCCATGACGTCGTGGTGGTGGACTCCGGCGACGCCGTCCTCGTCGTCCCCAAGGACAAGAGCCAGGATGTCCGCAAGGTCGTCGAGGCGCTCAAGGCCAAGAAGCGCCTGAAGCTCCTGTAGGCTTCGTGTGGGTCAGGGGTCCACTGTGCCCCCTGTTTCCCCTCACACATTTCTACCCGGGGCCGCCTGTCGTTTCTACAGGGGGCCCCGGGCCGTTTCGGGGAGTTCCCGGCACCTTCGGGCGCTTGGAGTGTCCGGTGGTGGACGGGAAGGGCCCCCGGGCACGGGGCGCGGAGGTTGCAAGCCCAACCCGCGTCCGCCCCATCCAGGGGGTGGCAGGCGAGGATGTCGATGGGCTGCAAGCGCTGCGTCGTGGACCACCTGAACGGGGAAGCCTGCCCCGTGGCATCGCCGTCGGTGGCCGGGGATTCGCTGGAGGGCCAGCGCCACGGGCCGCTCTTGCTCAAGCGCCGGCTGGAGACGGGCGCGGTGGCGTCGGTGTACCTGGCGGAGTACGTGCCCACGGGGCACCGCTTCGCGGTGAAGGTGCTGCACGCGCACCTGGCGGACCGGCCGGCGGTGCGCGCGCGGTTCATCTCGGAGGCGCTCGCCCAGCGCAACGTCGTGCACCGCCACGTGGCGCGCGTGCTGGACGTGCGCCCCGGTCCCCACGGCCTGCCCTGCGTGTTGATGGAGGCGCCGGAGGGGGAGTCGCTGAGCGCGATGCCCCTGCCGCTGTCTCCCGCGGAGGCGGGTGAGGTGCTGGACCAGGCGCTCGCGGGGCTGGAAGCGGCGCACGCGCGGGGGCTCGTGCACGGGGACCTCACGCTGGACTCGCTGCTCCTCACGCGCGACGCGAAGGGCGCGCGGCGGGTGCAGGTGCGCGACTTCGGCGCGAGCGCGGTGCGGGCCGCGGCGCTGACGTCCGAGGAGCGCGCGCAGGGTGTGTCGGTGGGCTCGCCCACGTTCATGGCGCCCGAGCAGTGCGCGGGGGTCTCCGGTGGGCCTCGCGCGGATGTGCACTCGCTGGGCGTGGCGGGCTACCTGCTCGTCACCGGGCGGCTGCCGTTCGGGCTGGGGCGGTCCGCGGACGTGGTGCTGTACCCGCCGCACGCCATCAACGCGAGCGTGCCTCCCGCGCTGTCCTCGGTGCTGCTGCGCGCGCTGGCCGCGCGTCCCGAGGAGCGCTTCGACAACGCGCGGGCCTTCCGCGTCGCGCTCGCGGAGGCGCTGGGCACGGAGGTTGGCGTGCGGGATGCGTCGGCGGACGCGCGCGAGGACGCCTCGACGGCACTCGTAGCGGAGCGTGACGCGGTGGACGACATTGAAATCGTGGAGGACGTGCCCGAGTGGGGCGCTTCCGCCACGTCCATGGAGGATGCGGCGCTGCGCGCGGCGGACGGCGGGACCTCCACGGCCCACGCGGGCGAGGTGGCCATGCGCGCGGAGGTGGCCGCGTTCTGGTCCTCGGCCGTGGCGCTGCTGGGGCCCGCCGAGCGGGAGGCGTCTCCCGCCAGCACGGGCGCGGCGCCCGCGGCTCCGGCGCACGCGACCTCCACGCTGGGGTCCGCGGCCATTCCGTTCATGCACCTGGCGCCCGCCGTGGAGGCTGCTCCGGCGCCGTTGATGGACGCCCTGTCGCGCAACACGGTGCCCATCGCGCTGGTGGACCGGGTGGCGGACGCTTCTCCCTCGCCCTCCTCGCCGGTGGACACGGCGGCGCCCCTGGAGGCCTCCGCGCCCCGCACGGACGCGCCGTCTGACCTGCGCGTGCGCCTGGGGCTGACGCCGGGCCAGGTGCTCCAGCCGGTGTCCGTGAGCGACGTCGCCCCCGAGGGCCTCTTCGCCGAGTGCCAGGGCACGCTGCCGCCGCTCGCCGCGCGCCTCCCGGTCGAGGTGTCCTTCCGCGGGGAGACGGCCCTGGGCGCCTGCGACGTCGTCCGCCACGTCACTTTCGACGAGGCGCGCACCTGGGACGTGCCCGCCGGCGTCTTCGTCCACTTCTCCGACGAGTACCCCGCCCTGAACCGGCTGCTCACGCGCGCGCTCGAAGAGGGCTCGGAGCCCGAGCCCGACGCGGAGCTGGCCCGGCTGCTGGCCCGCGCGGAGACCGTGGCCCGCGACCCCTACACCCTGCTGGGCGCGAAGCCCGACGCGGACTTCGCCGACGTGCACCGCCGCGCCCAGGCCGCGCTGCGCCGCCTGGTCGCCTTCCAGGGCCGCGCGCTCCCCACGTCCCAGCGGCAGGCGCTCGACGCCCTGCGGGTCCGTGTGCTGGCCGCGCAGCGCATGCTCGGCGAGCCGCTGTCCCGCGTGGGCTACGACGCCACCCGGGGCAACGTCGCGGGGCTCGCCCGGTGCGTCGCGGCAGGGGTGCCGGAGCCGACGATGGAGGCCCTTCGCAGCGCCTTCCTCGCCGCGCGCCCGGAGGTGGAATTGAAGGCCCGCGCCCTCTTCACCCAGGGACACGCCCTGGAGACCCAGCGGGCGGTGCCGGCGGCGCTGGAGTGCTACGCCGAGGCCCTGAAGCTGGACCCGCTGAACACGTCGTGGCTGAAGCACTACCAGTCCCTGCGCCGGCAGGTGCCGGTG
>NZ_RAWB01000206.1 GCF_003612055.1 Corallococcus llansteffanensis | reverse complement strand
TCGCCAGGGCCCGGCCGAAGTTGGAGGCGGTCGCGCGCACCCTCACGGAGAGCGCGGACCTCGCGCTGTTCATGACGGATGCGCAACAGCGGTGCACCTACATGAACGCGGCGGCGGAAGCGCTCACGGGCCGCACGCTCGCGGAGGTCGTCGCGCACGGTCAGCCGCTGCAGGCGCTGGTGCATCCCACGGCTCCGGATGCCGAAAGCCCCATCGCCCGGGCCCTGGCGAAGGGGACGCGCGAGCGCGGCGAGGACGTCTTCGTCCACCGCGAGGGGCACCTGCATCCCGTCGCCTTCACCGTGAGCCCGCTGCGCGAGGCGGACACCGTGCTGGGCGCGGTCATCGAGGTCCGCGACCTGACGGCGGAGCGGCAGGCGGCGGCGGCACTCCAGACGAGCGAGGTGCGCTACCGCTTCCTCGCTGAAACCATCCCGGTGCAGGTGTGGACGGCGACGCCCGACGGCCTGCTGGACTACGTGAGTGGCCGCGCGGTCAACGAGTTCGGCGTGCCGCTGAAGACCCTGCTCTCCGAGGGGTGGCTCAACGTCCTCCACCCGGAGGACCGGCCCCTCGCCATCGAGCGGTGGACCACCGCGCTCCGCACGGGCGAGAGCTACGAGGTGGAGTTCCGGCTGAAGCTCGCCAGTGGCCAGTACGCCTGGTACCTCGCGCGGGCCGTCCCCCAGCGCGACGCGAGTGGACGCATCCTGCAGTGGCTGGGCACCAACACGAACATCCACGAGCAGCGCGAGTCGCAGCAGCGCACCGAGGCGCTCCTCGCGGAGGTGGCGAAGCAGGCGCGCGAGACCGAGGCCGCGCTGGTGCGCCTGCGCGCCGAGAAGCTCGCCGCCGAGCAGCGGGTCGCGGAGCTCGAGGCGAAGTCCCCTCCATGATGAGCGCCAGCCCTTCCAAAGACTGGCATGGCGTCGCGGTCGCGAAGCTGACGTCCGTGCTCGGTCCGGTCCGAGGCTCCGCCGCGCTGGAGGAGGCCCTGCGCGCCACGGGCCTCCGCTCCATCACCAGCGCGGACGAGCTCCACCGCTTCGCCCAGGCGCTCATCACCGCGGGCGGCTTCGCGGGCGCGGTGGGCGGCCTGCTCAGCGTGCACGCCGTGATGCACGGCGCTTCCCGTTCGGAGTCGCGCTGAGGCCCTGGCGTACCGCTAGGGCACCGACACCGCCTGCAGCGCGGCGCGGCTCCGGGCATCATCCCCGGTGACGCCCACCACGAGCCGCTGCAGGCACCCGTCGAACGCTTCCTTCAGCGCGTCCGCCGTCACCGCCTGGAGGTGGGCGGGACGCTGGGCCACCGCCTCCACCGGGAAGCCCTTCACGCGCGTGTCGAGCAGCGCGTCCACCCACGCATCCGTGGTGATGAACGACACCGCCTGCCGCGCGAGCACCCGCGAGCGGGCCTGCTCCAGGTCCGCGGCCGGCACCTCCTTCGCGAACCCCGCGAGCGTCCCGCGCAGGCTGCCCAGGCCCTCCTCCAGTCGCTGCGCGTCCAGCATGCCCTCCACCAGCAGGTGCGCCGCCCCGCCTCGGCCCACCCAGGGAGTGGCGGAGAAGCCGTAGGACGCGCCCGTCCCCGCGCGCGTCCGCTGGTAGGCCTTCACTTCCAGCAGCTCCGCCATCAGCGCGTACACCGCCTCCCGCTCCGGCGTCGCCGTGGGCAGCCGGCAGGCGAGCTGCACCTGGCCCTGCGTGGCGCCGGGCCGCGAGGTGAAGAGGGTGTTCGCCTTCGCCGTCGCGGAGGGCAGCGGCGGCGCCGGCGGCACGGCCACGGGCTGGGGCTTGCCCCGGCTCCAGCCGCCCAGGTACTTGCGCGCCAGCGCCTCGACCTCGTTCACGTCGAACTCACCCGCCACCACCACCACCGTGTTGCCGGGGCGGTAGACATCCTCCAGCCACGACTGCGCCTCGGACCAGCCCACCTGCGCGAGCTGGGCGCCCGTCGCCTCCGTGGCGTAGGGGTGGTCGCCGTAGAGCGCGCGCAGGAGCGCCCGGTGCGCCACCACCTCCGGACGCGTGTCCACGGCGTCCTGCCAGGGCAATATCTGCTCGCGCATGAAGCGCACCACGGTCTCCGACGTGCGGGTGGAGTCGAGCTGCTCGGTGAGCATCGCCAGCATGTTGCCCACGTTGCCCGCCGTGCCGGCCAGGTCCACGCGCACGTGGTCCAACCGGGAGTGGCGGTCGCCATGCAATCCCCAGTCGGTCTCGCGTCCCTCGAAGAAGGACTCGCGGAAGGCGCCCCACAGGGCCAGGTCTCCCACGCCCGGCTTCGCGCCGTACGTCGTCCCGCCGCCCATCGCGGCGCCCATGCGCACCACCGGCAGGCCCGGCCGGGACACGAGCAGCACCTCCAGGCCGTTCTCCAGCTTCAGCGTCCGCACCGGCGCCGTGGTGGCCGTGAGCATGGCCGGGGTGACGCGGCCGCCCATGTCCTCTCCCAGCCCTTCATCCTCCAGCGTCGTCCGCGGGGCCTCCGCCGCCGCGCCGCCGCTTTCACCCGGCCGCACCAGGATGGCGTGCGCCCGGTCGCGCTGGAGCCACTGGTAGGCGAAGTCCGCCACCTTGGTGCTGCCCAGCCCCACCAACGCCATCTGCGAGCGCGTGTAGGCGCGCACATCCAGCGTGAAGTGCGTGAGCAGCGCGCGGCTCGCGGTGCGCGTCAGCAGCGCCTCCGAATCCAGCAGCATGCCCGTCACCACCTGCCTGCGGAGGCCCTGGAAGTCGGACTCCTGCTGGCGCACGCTGTCGCCCTCGAGGGTGAAGGTCCAGGCCTTGTGCACCTGGTCCAGCACCTTCTCCGCCGTGCGCTCCGGATGGTCCCCCCGGGTCAGATGCACGCGCACGATGAACAGCGACGCGCGGGTGCCGGGCACCACGCGGGTGGACAGGCTCGCGATGTCGCCGTCGCTGCGCATGGACTCCCACAGGTTCTCCTCCAGGGCATCCACCAGGAAGTCCTGCACGGTGCTGGCCTCGTCGAAGCCGCGCGGCAGCACCCAGGACAGGTACAGCTCCGGTGTCGGCACGGCGGCCGTGTACACCGGCATCTGCTTCGGGATGGGCGCGGAGGCGGGCAGGGCCGCCTGCGTGGGCAGGCGCGTGTCCGGGGCGAGGGGCACGCCGGTGCCCACCCACTCGGGCGGCAGCTGCTGCTGGAGCGTGGCCTCCACCTCCTCCAGGTTCACGTCGCCGGAGATGACCAGGGTGACGTTCTCCGGCCGGTAGTGCGTGCGCGCGAAGCGCTGGGCGTCCGCCAGGGTGAGCGCGGACAGGCTCTCATGCGAGCCCACCACGGGCCGCGCGTACGGGTCCCCCGCCGCGAAGGACGACGCGTGCACCCAACTGGACACCTGCCCCACGAAGCCCGTCTCGTTGCGCTGGCGCAGCTCGCTGCGCACCACCTCGCGCTCCACCGCGAACACCTCCGGGCTGACGCCGGCGATGGGCGCCGACAGCCGCTGCCCCTCCAGCTTCACCAGGGTGGCCAGCGCCTCCCGGGGGGCCAACGTCTGGTAGGCGGTGTAGTCCAGGCTGGTGGAGGCATTGAAGTAGCCCGCGCCCGCCGCCTCCATCCGTGCCAGCAGCGAGGGGCTCCCGGCGTGCCGCGCGCGGAAGGCCAGGTGCTCCACCACGTGCGCCAGGCCCTCCTTGCCGCCCGGATCGCTGGTGCCGCCCGCGCCCACCACCGCCACCATCGCCACCACGGGCGACCGCTCGTCGCGCTCCACCACCACGCGCAACCCCGAAGGCATGCGGAAGTCCCGCAGGGGGAAGGACACGTCGCGCATGAGGACCTGCCCACGCTGGGGCAGGGTGGCGCACCCGCCCAGCATCAGGGCCAGGGAGGCGAGGACACCCGCGACCCGGCGCGGCCAGCGGAGGGGACCAGACAGGGACGACATACGACTCCAGGCGAAGAACCGGAAGGAGCCCACGAAGGGCGCACGGCCCCCACGCCTCCCCCGGGCGGGATGGATGAATGAAGGCTGCGGATGCGACCGGGGAGACAACGCCTGACGGAGCCAACGGGCACGGATGGCAACGACAGACAGCACCTGCCTCATAGCATCCGCGGGCGGAGGCGCGCCAGGGCCCCCTCGCCGCACGGGCCGACAGGAATTGCCCGGAGTCCGGAGCCTGCTGGCCTGTCTCCATTGCGCGGCACCCCATGGCTCCCATTTTGAGAAAGTGTGCCCGTCCCGGTACCGCTTCGGTCCCGGGTCCTTCACGCACTCGAGGGCAGGCACATGACGACGAACATCCAGGGCAAGGTGGTGGCCATCACCGGAGCGAGCAGTGGCATTGGCGAGGCCACGGCGCGGCTGCTGGCCCAGGAGGGCGCGAAGGTGGTGCTGGGGGCGCGCCGCCTGGACCGGCTGGAGGCGCTGACGGCCGACCTGAAGGCGAAGGGCGGCGAGGCGCGCTTCCGTGCGCTGGACGTGACGAAGCGCGAGGACGTGGAGGCCTTCGTGGACTTCACGGTGAAGGAGTTCGGGCGGCTGGACGTGCTCGTGAACAACGCGGGCGTGATGCCGCTGTCGCTGCTGGAGCAGCTGAAGGTGGACGAGTGGAACCTGATGATCGACGTGAACATCCGGGGCGTGCTGCACGGCATCGCGGCGGGGCTGCCGGTGATGCAGCGGCAGCAGTCGGGGCAGTTCATCAACATGTCCTCCACCTCCGGGCACTCGGTGGCGCCGTCGACGGCCATCTACTCCGCGACGAAGTTCGCGCTGAGGGCCATCACGGAGGGGCTGCGGCAGGAGGTGGGGCCGAACCTCCGCGTCACGTTGATTTCACCGGGGGCCACGGAGTCGGAGCTGGCGGAGAGCATCTCCGACCCGAACATGCGCGAGGCTGTCAAAGGCTACCGCAAGGGTGCGATTCCGGCGGAGGCCGTCGCCCGGGCCGTCTCCTACGCCATCGCCCAGCCGGCGGAGGTGGACGTGAGTGAGATCATCGTCCGGCCCACGGCCGCGAAGTACTGAGCGTCACAAAACGCGGAAAGGGGGATGGGCAGGCAGACGGGCTTCGAATAGGGTGGTGCGCCTTTCGAGGGGGGCTTCCATGTCTGTGATGAAGCATCCGCTGTCTGCCTTGTTGCTCTGTGCCTGCCTGTTCGGGCTGGGCGCCTGTGACTCGACCTCCAGCCCCACCCCGGATTCGGGGCCCGACGCGGGGGCTGACGCGGGTCCCACGCCGACCTGCGAGGACTTCTCCTGCACGGAGGGAGCGTGCTCGATGCAGGACGGGCAGCCGGTCTGCCTGTGCGCGGATGGTAGCGCCCCGCCTTGCGCGCCGCCCGTCATCCCGGCGGGACACACGCTGCTGACGCCCTCGGCAGAGGTCCAGACCGTTGCGTGGGAAGACCAGGAAGTGCCCCGCCGATTTGCCTTCGTTGCCTGGGCCGGTCGGCACTACGACCTCATCGCGGAGCCCCGGTGGTCTTCGTATACCCTGACCCTGCGGGACGCGGCGGGGGTGAAGCTCGACTCCGTGGAGCCGATGGGCATGGCCCCCTACACGTGGCATTGGTCGGGGCTCACCGGGGGGGCTGTCTACACCGTGGAGGTCAAGCGGTACGCCTTCCAATGGCAGAGCCCGTTCGTCTTCCGCTTCGTGGACCAGGGCCCGGATGACCACGGCGACCTGCTCCGCACGGCGACCCCGTGGACGCCTTCGGAGCAGTCCCTGACGGGCTTCGGCGAGCACGTTGGCGAACGGGACCTGTTCTCGTTCCCGACCGTGGCGGGCAACGTCTATTCACTCGGCTGCACCTTCCCGACCCAGGACTGGGAGCTGTCCTTCCTCAACGGTCAGGTCGCGACCTCCTTCGGCTTCGTGGACAGCGCCCCCTACGCGGCAACCCAGGCTGCGACGGCCTTCAAGTCCGCGGGCGGCGTGCACCATGCCTCCATCAAGGACAAGCGCTCCGCCCCGTCATCCGTGCCGTACAACTGCGTGCTGAGGGACATGGGGCCCGATGACCACAACGACAACTCGCTGGAAGGCCCCCCGACCGTACTCCCCCCAGGTACGGCGTCCGTGCAGGGGAGGCTCGGGTACGTCACCGACAACGACGACTTCTCGCTGGGGGTCCTGCCCCGGCACCACTACCGCGTGTCGTGCACCCTCGACGGCCCGATGGGGTGCGAGGTCAGGACTGCCGCACCGGGCGACGTGATTGACAATTATTCCGACGACAAATCGAAGATGACCTTCAAGACGACCCACGCCACGCACTTCGTGCGTGTGGGGGGCAACCGTGTCGTCCCGGCACGGTGGGTGGAAGGCCACTACACGCTCCAGTTCGAGGACCTGGGCGAGGACGACCACGGCGACTGGATCGACACGGCCACGCCGCTCACGGGGTCGGTGCAGGTTGTCCAGGGGCGCATCACGGACGTCATCGACTCGGACTACTTCTCCTTCCAGGCCATCGCGGGATGGACCTATCGAATCAGCTCCGACTGGAGGGAGACGCCTGACCAGTACCAGCTGTACTCGAGCATCTACGACGACCAGGGCTTCTTCATCCGGACGTCGCGTACGCACGTCGGCTCGCGCTGGAACCGGGACTTCACGGCTCCGAAGACCGGGACCTATTTCATCGGACTGGGCGCGGAATCAAAAGACAACGTGGGCGACTACACCTTCGAGTTCCGCGTCCTGGACCCCTGATGACGCGCTGAAGCCGCGTCACGGTCCCGGGCTGCACACCCGGGACCGCGATACCGCGGCGCCTACATGTTGCGCCGGTACTGCCCGCCCACCTCGTACAGCGCGCGGGACAGCTGGCCCAGCGTGCACACCTTGCAGGCGTCCATCAGCGCGGCGAACACGTTGCCGTTGTCCAGCGCCGCGCGGCGCACCGCCTCCAGCGCCTGCGGGGCCGTCTTCGCGTTGCGCTTCCAGAAGGCGTCCCGCGCGGTGATGGCGTAGTCCTTCTCCTCCTTCGTGGCGCGAATCACTTCCGGCGGCGTCACGGTGGGAGAGCCCTTCGGGTCCAGGAAGGTGTTCACGCCGATGATGGGCAGCGTCCCGTCGTGCTTCTGCATCTCGTAGTAGAGCGACTCGTCTTGAATCTTGGAGCGTTGGTACATCCGCTCCATCGCGCCCAGCACGCCGCCGCGCTCGGAGATGGCGCGGAACTCCGCCAGCACCGCCCCCTCCACCAGGTCCGTCAGCTCCTCGATGATGAACGAGCCCTGGTTGGGGTTCTCGTTCTTCGACAGGCCGAACTCCTTGTTGATGACCAGCTGGATGGCCAGCGCGCGCCGCACGCTCTCCTCCGTGGGCGTGGTGATGGCCTCGTCGTAGGCATTCGTGTGCAACGAATTGCAATTGTCGTTGAGCGCCAGCAGGGCCTGCAGCGTGGTCCGGATGTCGTTGAAGGCAATCTCCTGCGCGTGCAGGGAACGGCCGGACGTCTGGATGTGATACTTCAGCTTCTGGGAACGGTCGTTGCCGCCGTACTTGTCCCGGATGGCCTTGGCCCAGATGCGGCGGGCCACGCGCCCCAGCACCGCGTACTCGGGGTCCATGCCGTTGGAGAAGAAGAACGACAGGTTGGGCGCGAAGTCGTCGATGTGCATCCCGCGCGACAGGTAGTACTCGACGAAGGTGAAGCCGTTCGCCAGCGTGAAGGCGAGCTGGGAGATGGGGTTCGCCCCGGCCTCCGCGATGTGGTAGCCGGAGATGGACACCGAGTAGAAGTTCCGCACCTTCTGGTCGATGAAGTACTGCTGGATGTCACCCATCACCCGCAGCGCGAACTCCGTGGAGAAGATGCAGGTGTTCTGCGCCTGGTCCTCCTTGAGGATGTCCGCCTGCACCGTGCCGCGCACCGCCTGGAGCGTGGACGCGCGGATCTTCGCGTAGACGTCCGCGGGCAGCACCTCGTCACCGGACACGCCCAGCAAGAGCAGCCCCAGCCCGTCGTTGCCCTGCGGCAATTCGCCCTGGTAGCGCGGACGCGGCACGCCGCGCTCCCGGTAGAGCGCGTCGATGCGCTTGTCGACCTCCTCCACCTTGCCCTGCGCGCGGATCCACTTCTCGCACTGCTGATCCACCGCCGCGTTGAGGAAGAAGCCCAGCAGCATGGGCGCGGGGCCGTTGATGGTCATGGAGACGGACGTGGACGGGTCCGCCAGGTCGAAGCCGGAGTAGAGCTTCTTCGCGTCGTCCACGTTGGCGATGGACACGCCCGAGTTGCCGACCTTGCCGTAGATGTCCGGCCGGTGGTCCGGGTCCTCACCGTAGAGCGTCACCGAGTCGAACGCCGTGGACAGGCGCTTCGCCGGCAGGCCGCGCGACACGTAGTGGAAGCGCTTGTTGGTGCGCTCCGGGCCGCCCTCGCCCGCGAACATGCGCGCGGGGTCCTCGCCCTCGCGCTTGAGCGGGAAGACGCCCGCGGTGAATGGGAAGGCGCCCGGCGCGTTCTCCCGCAGGAGCCACGTCAGGATGTCGCCCCAGTCCTCGTAGCGGGGGAGCGAAATCTTGGGGATGCGCAGGTGGGAGAGGGTCTCGGTGATGAGATCCAGCTCGATGACCTTGTCGCGCACCTGGAACTGGTACTTGGACGCCGCGTAGCGCTTCTTCGTCGCGGGCCACTCCGCCAGCAGGCGCCGGCAGTCCGCGTGCAGGCGGGTCTCCAGGTCCTGGTACAGCGCCACGAGGTCGCCCAGGTACGCGGGCTCGCCCTCCACGCGCTCGGTCACCTGCACCACGTCGGAGGCGTCCCGGGGCTCGACGATCTCCAGCTTCTTCTTGCCCACGTTCTGGCGCAGGGCCTGGATGGTGCCGTGGAGCTGGTACATGCGCCGGGCGATGGCGGCCTGGGCGCGCACGAAGCCGTCGTAGCCCTCGCAGGCTTCGACGATCTCCGCGAGGTAGCGGGTGCGCTCCGGAGGGATGATCCACTTCTTCTCGCTCATGCCGGGCGTGAGCGCGAAGTGGGACGGCAGCTGGGCGCCCGTCTTCTTCACCAGCGCGTCGATGATGGCCCGGTAGAGCGTGTTCATGCCCGGGTCGTTGAACTGCGACGCGATGGTGCCGTACACGGGCACCCCGTCCTCGGCCAGGGTGAAGGCGTTGTGGTTGCGCCGCCACTGCTTGCGCACGTCGCGCAGCGCGTCCAGCGAGCCGCGCTTGTCGAACTTGTTGATGGCGATGACGTCCGCGAAGTCGAGCATGTCGATCTTCTCAAGCTGCGTCGCCGCGCCGTACTCCGCGGTCATCACGTAGAGCGCCACGTCGGAGTGCTCGGTGATCTCCGTGTCCGACTGGCCGATGCCGGAGGTCTCCACCACGATGAGGTCGAAGCCCGCCGCCTTGCAGACTTCGATGGAGTGGGCCACGTGCCGCGACAGGGCCAGGTTGCTCTGGCGGGTCGCCATCGAGCGCATGTAGACGCGCGGGTTGTCGATGGCGTTCATGCGGATGCGGTCGCCCAGGAGCGCGCCGCCGGACTTGCGCTTGGACGGATCCACGGACAGCACGGCGAGCGTCTTGTCCGGGAAGTCCGCGAGGAAGCGGCGCACCAGCTCATCCACGAGGCTGGACTTGCCGGCGCCGCCGGTGCCGGTGATGCCCAGCACGGGCACGCGGGGGGACTCCACCCGGGCCTCGGCGAGCGCGGTGCGCAGCGCTTCCCCTGCGTCCGCGAAGTTCTCCGCGATGGTGATGAGCGACGCGATGCGCGCGGGCTCGCGCGGGAGGGGCTGCTCCAGGAGCGGCTTGAAGTCCGGGGGGCGCTTCTCGAAGTCGCACTGGGAGATGAGGTCGTCGATCATCCCCTGCAGGCCCATGGCGCGGCCGTCGTCCGGGGAATAGATGCGCGTGACGCCGTAGCGGTGCAGCTCCTCAATCTCCGTGGGGAGGATGGTGCCGCCGCCGCCGCCGAACACCTTGATGTTCGCGCCGCGCTCGCGCAGCAGGTCGATCATGTACTTGAAGTATTCGACGTGGCCGCCCTGGTAGGACGTGAGGGCGATGCCCTGGGCGTCCTCCTGGATGGCGCAGTCGACGATCTCCGCCACGGAGCGGTTGTGCCCCAGGTGGATGATCTCCGCGCCCGACGCCTGCATCAGGCGGCGCATCACATTGATGGCCGCGTCGTGTCCGTCGAAGAGGCTGGCGGCCGTGACGATGCGGACGTGGAAGCGCGGCTTGTAGGGCTGGGGAGCGGTTGTCGGTTGGGGGTGTCGCACGGGCGTACACTAGGAGTGCGGTGCGGGCCCGGCAAGCGATTGAGACAGGCGTTGCCTGTTGGACGACGCGGCCCGTCAGGACTGGGTTTGGGGGAGGAAGGCCCCCAGTACACGCAGTGCGGCCGACGTCGGCGTCGCGCGCCCTTCGCGTACGGCCTGCTCCAGCGGGGGGACGAGGGCGGCCACTTCGGGGTGCGCCCGCAGGGCCGCTCGCAGACCATCGTGCACCATGGCCCACATCCAGCCCACCTGCTGCTGCGTCCTCCGGCGCTCCAGCTCCCCGGACGCGGCGCGCCGGGCGAGGTGCTTCTCCACGGAGGCCCACAGCAGGTCGATGCCGGTGCCCTCCATGGCGCTGCAGGTGGTGACCTCCGGCTCGGAGCCCGGGCGCATCAGGTGCAGCGCGGCGCGGTACTGGGAGCGGGCCTGGGCCGCGCGGAGCTGGTTGTCGCCGTCCGCCTTGTTGATGGCGACCATGTCCGCGACCTCCAGGATGCCTCGCTTGATGCCCTGCAGCTCGTCCCCCGCGCCCGCGAGCATCAGCACCACGTAGAAGTCCACCAGCTCCGCGACCACCGTCTCCGACTGGCCCACGCCCACCGTCTCCACCAGCACCACGTCGAAGCCCGCGGCCTCGCACAAGAGCAGCGTCTCCCGCGTCTTGCGCGCGACGCCGCCCAGCGTGCCGCTGGAGGGGCTGGGCCGGATGTAGGCCGCCGTCTCGCGCGCCAGGCGCGCCATGCGCGTCTTGTCGCCCAGGATGCTGCCGCCGGACACGCTGCTGGACGGGTCGATGGCGAGCACCGCCACCCGGTGGCCAGCACCCACCAGGTGCATGCCCAGCGCGTCGATGAAGGTGCTCTTGCCCACGCCCGGCACGCCGCTGATGCCCACGCGCTGGCTCTTGCCGGTGTGGGGCAGCAGCTTCGTGAGGACCTCCTGCGCGAGCGCCGCGTGGCGCGGGTGCTCGCTCTCCACCAGCGTGATGGCGCGCGCGAGCAGCGCCCGGTCTCCTGCCCGCACGCCTTCCACGTAGGTGTCCGCGGGCAGCGACTTCACGCCTCTTCCTCCAGCGCGGCGGCCAGCTTGTCGAGCAGCTCCAGGGCCGCCTTCGCGATGACCGTGCCGGGGCCGAAGATGGCGGCGGCGCCCGCGGCCTTGAGCGCGTCGTAGTCCTGGGCGGGGATGACGCCGCCCACCACGACCATGATGTCCTCGCGGCCCAGCTTCTGGAGCGCCTGCTTCAATTGTGGCACCAGCGTGAGGTGGCCGGCGGCGAGGGAGCTCGCGCCCACGACGTGCACGTCGTTCTCCACCGCCTGGCGCGCGGACTCCTCCGGCGTCTGGAACAGCGGCCCGATGTCCACGTCGAAGCCCAGGTCCGCGAACGCCGTGGCGATGACCTTCTGGCCCCGGTCGTGGCCGTCCTGGCCCATCTTCGCGATGAGGATGCGAGGCCGGCGGCCGAAGCGCGCGAGGAACGAGTCCGCCTTCGCCCGCGCCTCCGCGATGCCCTGGTCGCTGCCGGCCTCCGCCGAGTACACCCCGGACACGCTGCGCACGGTGGCCTCGTAGCGCCCGTAGACCTTCTCCAACGCGTCGCTGATCTCCCCCACGGTGGCCTTGGCCCGCGCCGCGTCGATGGCGAGCGCGAGCAGGTTGCCCTCGTTGCGCCGGCCCGCCTCGGTGAGCGCCTCCAGCTTGCGGCGCACCTCGTCCGCGTTGCGCTCGGCGCGCAGCTCGCGCAGTCGTGCAATCTGCGACTCGCGCACCGCGGAGTTGTCCACCTTGAGGATCTCGATGTTGTCCGCGCGCTCCGGGGGGTACTTGTTCACGCCGATGATGGCCTGACGTCCGGAGTCGATGCGGGCCTGGGTGCGCGCGGCGGCCTCCTCGATGCGCAGCTTGGGCAGCCCCGCTTCAATGGCCTTCGTCATGCCCCCCAGCGCCTCCACCTCCTGGATGTGGCCCCAGGCCTTCTGCGCCAGCTCATGGGTGAGGCGCTCCACGTAGTAGCTGCCGCCCCACGGGTCGATGACGCGCGTGGTGCCGCTCTCCAACTGGAGGTAGAGCTGGGTGTTGCGGGCGATGCGCGCGCTGAAGTCGGTGGGCAGCGCGATGGCCTCGTCCAGCGAGTTGGTGTGCAGGCTCTGGGTGTGGCCCTGTGTCGCGGCCATGGCCTCCACGCAGGTGCGCACGACGTTGTTGTAGACGTCCTGCGCGGTGAGGCTCCAGCCAGACGTCTGGCAATGCGTGCGCAGCGCCAGGCTCTTGTCGCTCTTGGGATTGAAGCCCTTGATGAGGCGGGCCCAGAGGAGGCGGGCGGCGCGCATCTTCGCCACCTCCATGAAGAAGTTCATCCCGATGGCCCAGAAGAACGACAGGCGCGGAGCGAACGCGTCCACGCCCAGGCCGGCGGCGAGCCCCGCGCGCACGTACTCCACGCCGTCCGCGAGCGTGTAGCCCAGCTCCAGGTCCTGCGTCGCGCCGGCCTCCTGCATGTGGTAGCCGCTGATGCTGATGCTGTTGAAGCGCGGCATCCGCTCCGCCGTGAACTTGAAGATGTCCCCGATGATTCGCATCGAGGGCCCGGGCGGATAGATGTACGTGTTGCGGACCATGAACTCCTTGAGGATGTCGTTCTGGATGGTCCCGCTGAGCAGTTCGGGCTTCACGCCCTGCTCCTCGGCCGCGACCACGTAGAGCGCGAGCACCGGGAGGACGGCGCCGTTCATCGTCATGGACACGCTCATCTGGTCGAGCGGGATGCGGTCGAACAGGATGCGCATGTCCTTGATGGAGTCGATGGCCACGCCCGCCATGCCCACGTCGCCCGCGACGCGCGGATGGTCGCTGTCGTAGCCCCGGTGCGTGGCGAGGTCGAACGCGATGGACAGGCCCTTCTGGCCGGCCGCGAGGTTGCGCCGGTAGAAGGCGTTGGACGCCTCTGCGGTGGAGAAGCCCGCGTACTGGCGCACCGTCCACGGCTGCTGCACGTACATGGTGGAGTACGGGCCGCGCACGAACGGGGGCAGGCCGGGCAATGAGCCCAGGTGCTCCACGCCCTCCAGATCCTCGGCGGTGTAGAGCGGCTTGACGGGGATGCCCTCGGGCGTGTCCCAGCGCTCGGCGGTGCGCGTGGCGTCGGCCGCGCGGGCGCGCTGGGCTTCGCGCGTGGGGGCGGGGGCCTGGGTCTCAGGGGCGTCGAAGGCGACGCGGGAGAAGTCCGGAACGGTGGGGCGCATCAGGCCACTCCCAGCTGCGTGTGCAGCGTCTTCAGGAGCTGGAACAGGTCCGCTCCCGCGTAGAGGAAGAGATCCACGCCGGCCGCGCGGAAGGCGGCCTCGTGCTCACCGGGACGGCCCGCGACGGCGACCGTGGTGGCGCCCTTCGCCTTGAGCGCCGCGACGAGCGCGGGCACCTGTTCGGGGTAGAGCGCGTCCGGCCCGGAGAGGATGGCGAGCGACGTGCCCGCCTTCGCGAAGAGGTCCGCCGCGGCGGCCGCGTCCGCGAAGCCCCGGTGTTCGTCGGCTTCGATGCCGCCCACGGCCAGCACGTTGGCGATCCACGTCGAGCGCGCGGTGTGCTCCGCCACCGTGCCCAGGTTCGCCATGAAGGCGCGGGGCCGGGCGCCGTGCGCGGCGTGGTAGCGGTCGCTCGCGTCGCGCAGGGACTCGAAGGACTCCGCGTGCCGGAAGGGGCGCGGCGGCGCGACGACGCCCTCGCCCTGCGCGGGCGCGACGGCATGGGCCTCGCGCTGCACGGGGGCCTCGTTGAGGTGGGGGAACTCGCTGACGCCCACGATGGGAAGCTTCCGGGTGCGCACGGCCTTCTCGCGAGCGGCGCGCGTGTCCGCGAGGACGCGGGCCACGTCGCCCTGGACGAGCGCCTTCGTGATGCCGCCCAGCGCTTCGATGCGCTGCAGCTCCGCCCAGGCCGCGCGGGCGATATCGCCGGTGAGCTGCTCCAGGTAGTAGCTGCCGCCCGCGGGGTCGGCGACGCGGTTGAGGCTGGACTCGTCGCGCAGGATGAGCTGCGTGTTGCGCGCGAGGCGCCGGCCCTGCTCGTCGGGCGTGCCCAGGGGCTCGTCGTAGGGGGACGTGCTCACGCTGTCCGCGCCCGCCATGACGGCGGCGAAGGACTCCGCGGTGGCGCGCAGGATGTTCACCCACGGGTCGCGCTGCGTCTTGGTGGCGCTGGCGGTGCGCGCGTGCAGCACCATGGCCTGCGACTCCGGCGGGCCTCCGGAAGCGGCGACGACCTTGGACCAGAGCAGCCGCGCCGCGCGCAGCCGGGCGATCTCCGGGAAGAACTGGCCGCCCACGGACAGGGCGAACTGGATGGAACGCGCCGTGTCGCCGGGGGCCACGCCCGCGCGCTCCATTTCGCGCAGGTACTCCACGCCGGTGGCGATGGCCCACGCCAGCTCATGCACGGGCGTGGCGCCCGCATCCGCCCAGGGCCGCGACGACACGAGCAGCGCGCGCAGGCCCGGGGCGTCCTTCAACAGCGACGTCACCAGCGGCGCGGCCTTCGCGAGCGTCCCGGCCACGTCCACCTTCGCGGCGCCCGTGCGCGCCAGGGCCGCCACGGGGTCGATGCCGAGGCTGCCGTGCAGCGCCTGCTTCGCGACGCCGGCCTTCTGGGCGAACTGGAGGAAGAGGGACGCGGGCGTGAGCAGGTCGGTGGTCGGCTCGAGGTGCACCGGCGTGCGATCCAACGGGACGTTCTTGAGCAGGCGCTCCAGCGTGGCGGCGTCCTTCACGTCAACGCCGTGCGGGGCGTCCAACACCAGCCAGATGCCCTGGGAGCCGCGCTCCAGGTCGTTGTGGAGCGCTTCGGCTGTCCGCGCCACGTCGGGGCCGGCGTACTCCTGGCACACCACCCAGCCGCCTTCGGTGTGGCCCAGGGGATGGGTGCCTCGCACGTAGGGTGCGACGCCAGGCGGCTCGGAGGGGGCGGGAGCGTCCTGGGGCGTGTAGAGCGGCTGGAGGGACAGGCCGCCTTCCAGGGGCGACTGGAGCACCGTGAAGGGCTTGCCCTTCAGGTCCTTGTCCACCAGCCGACGCCATTCCTCGACGGGAGGGGGAGGGAACTGGGTGGCGATGGGAAGAGGCTCTGACGACATGCGGCGT
>NZ_RAWB01000205.1 GCF_003612055.1 Corallococcus llansteffanensis | reverse complement strand
GTGACTGAAAGGAGGCGTTTGTCATGAGCAAGAAGGACGTGTTGCACATCCCCCTGGAAGGGTTGCCTCCCGTGCCGGAGCGCGAGGCGGGGTCGGAGGATGAGGAGCGCGAACACCACGTGCCCCCCACCTTCAACCCCGGGGGCGGTCCCGGCAACGGCCCGGGCGAAGGGCATGATCCGTTGATCATCGAACCGGTGGGCCACCCCCGTTCGTACCCGGGCGTCAGCGTGAGCTGAAGAGCGCCCTGCTTGAAAACGCGCGAGGCGTCCGTGACCCCGAAGGTCACGGACGCCCGCTGTCACCTGACCGCCGTGCTGTCACGGCGCATCACTTCAAGGGGACCTAGCGCGTGGTGCCGGTGTTGGGCGACAGGGTGCCCGTCGAGTCCGGCACCGGGGTGTTCATGTTGCCGTTGGGCGCGTTCGGGTCGAGCGTGGAGTCGTTGGGCAGGCTGCCGTCCTCGGGCATGGTGCTGTCCGGGGACATGCTGCCGGAGCCACCCGTGCCGGGCTCGGTCATCTCGCCGTCGTGCACGCCCGGCTCGCCCTCGCTGGTGCCCGAGCCGCCGGTGCCCGGCGTCACGTTGTCATCGCTGGAAGGCGGGGTGGTGGAGTCCTCCGGCATGCCGGAGCCGCCGCTGCTCGAGTCGGAGGGAGGCATCTGCGAGTCGGGCGTCGTGTTGCCCGTGTCGTAGCCGGAGCCGCCGCTGCTGGGCGGCGGGGTCGTGGTGGTGCCGCTGCCGCTGGTGTCCGTGCCGGTGCCCGTCGAGTCCATGCCGGTGCCGGTCCCGCTGCCGGTCCCGCCGGTGGTATCCGAGGCGGGCGTGGGCTCCGTGCCGCGCGTGGCGGACTGATCCGACTTACAGCCCGTGCCGAACGCGAGCGCGCCGGCGAGAACAGCGGCCACCGTGAACTGGGTCTTCAGAAAGCGCTTCATGTGATTCCCCTGGTAGGAGTCCGACTGCTTGGAAGGTTCCGACTGCTGGACCGAAAGTGGGCAGACCGGGGGATGTGTGCAGGGGTGGCTCCTCCGCCTGCCTGCCCGGGGAACAGCACTGGCAGGCCGGGTTGCCCCCTTGCACTCGTGAAGAGGTCCTTTGCTGGGCCTGCCCCCGGGATTCCCGGACGTTGCACCGCGGGCAGGCGCCCGGCGGGCCGCCAGGGCCTCAGCGCCTGTCGTCCGCGGCTTCGTCCACGATGGAGCCGCCGCCCAGGGGCGTCACGGAGTTGCTGGACGTGTTGGTGTCCGGCGACAGCGTGGTCCCCGCCGCGCCCGCCGCCGCGGGGCCCGTCGTCGTCGCCGGAGCCGCCGGGGGGAGCACCGCGCCCGTGCCGCTGACCGTGTTTCCCGCGCCAGGGGAGCCCAGGCCGCCCGTGTCCGAAGGCAGCACCGCGCCCGTGCCGCTGACCGAGTTTCCCGAGATGGGGGAGGCCATGCCCCCCGTGTCCGAAGGCAGCACCGCGCCGGAGCCCGCGATGTCGCCCTGGGTGCCCGCCACCGGGTTGGTGAGGGAGGGCGTCGCGCTGTAGGGCTGGGGCAGCACCGCGCCCGTGCCGCTGCCGCCGGTGCCAGCGTCCGCGCCGCCCCCCGTGTCGCTATAGGGCTGCGTGGAGGGAAGGCCCGTCGTGCTGCCCGGGGGGGCGCCCGTCATGCTGCCCGCGGGTGCGCCCGGGTTCGTCTGCCCGCTGTTGATGGCGCCCGCGGGGTTGGGGTCCACCTGCGCCACCATGACGGCGGCCAGGCTCATCCAGATCCATTGTTGAGACATCGTCCCGCTCCTTGCCCGTGTGTGGCCGGGCAGGCGACGCCTCGGCCTTCAGTGGGACGGCGTGGGCCGGTGAGGCCCCTGGCCGTCCTTCACGAGGTGCTCACGCCGCTGGCGCGACGGAACCGCACGGCGGCGCCGCTTGCGCTCGGAGAGCACCAACAACAGGGCCGGGAAGGTCACCAGCATGATGAGCAGGTTCATGCCGAAGCCCAGGTTCGCCAGCGCGCCAATCGAGTTGAGGCCCGGGTGGTCCGCGAGGAACAGCGCGCCGAAGCCCACCGCGCTCGTGAGCAGGCCGCCACAGATGGCCTTGCCCGTCTCCGAGTACACCCTCATGAAGTCGCTGCCCGGCGACGCCAGCCGCGTGACGAGGTGCACGCCCGCGTCCACCGTCGTCCCGATGAGCACCGGGATGACCAGGATGTTGAGGTAGTTGAACTTCGCGTGCATCAGCGGCATCAGCCCGAGCAGCGCGAACAGCGACACCACCGTGGGCGTCAGGCACAGGAGCGCGGTGCGCAGGCTGCCCAGGGTGATCCACATCGCGAGCAGCACCGCGAGCGTCGCGCCCAGCAGGATGAGCGGCGCCTCGTGCGACACCATGTCCAAGATGTCCGCATGCACCATCGCCTCGCCGGCCACCACCGCGCGTCGGCCGTCCGGCAGCGTCACCCCGCGCACCTCCTTCGCGAGCTGACGCATGGCCTGCCCGTCGGACTGGTCCGCGGACGGATACACCAGCACGAAGCCGGTGCCCGGGCCGCCGTGTCCCGCGAACTGCTGGCGCACGCCGGAAGGCAGGTCCGCCTCGGTGTACGGCGCGGCCCGCACCTGCTGGCGCAACTGCGCGAGCTGTTCCTGCTGCGGTCCGCTGAGCGACCCTTCGGGCACCTTCTCCAGCAGCTCCCCGATGTCCTGGAGGATGCGCTGCTTTCGCGCCTGGTCCTCCGGCACGAGGCTCGCGAGCGACGCGACGAAGTCCACCGTGGAGTCCGTGCCCCGCTGCTGCTTGCGCGCCTGGAGCTCCCGGACGACCACCGCCTCCTCCTCCCGGGAGTCGGTGAGCACCACCAGCGGGACCTGCGAATAGCCGATGAGCTGGTTGACGGTACGGTCCAGGACGAACGAATCCAGGTTCTGGTCCTGCAGCGAGGAGATGTCGTAGTTGAACCGCACGCGCGGAAGCTGCGTGAGCAGGCCCGCCACGATGAGCGCTGACACGGCGGTGAGCAGCCCGCGCCGGCGGGTGATGAGCCGTCCCAGCGGCGCCTGTGTCGTCTCCGTGGAGGAAGCGCGCGGCTTCCAGCCGTGGCGCGACACCAGCCCCAGCACCGCTGGCAGCACCAGCACGTACGCGAAGATGAGCACCAGCATGCCCACGCCCGCGATGACGCCGAACTCGCGGAACGCCCGGAAGCGGGACGTGCCCAGCACGAAGAAGGTGAGCGCCGCCACCAGCGCGGACACCAGCGCCGCGCCGCCCGTGTGCGTGAACGACTCGCGCGTGGCCTCCTCGGAGGCCATCCCCTCTGCGCGCAGGTTGAAGTAGCGGCCCATCAGGTGGATGCCGTGCTCCACGCCCAGGCCGCCCAGGATGGCGCCCAGGAAGGCCGTCAGGAGGTTGACCTGCCCGTACACCACGCCCACGAGGCCGTACGTCCACGCGAGGCCCGCGCCCACCGGCGCCAGCACCATCCCCACCGCGAGCAGGCTGCGGAAGTGCAGCAGCAGGTAGAGCAGCACCAGCACCGAGGCCACCGCCGAGGACACCGCCACGTCGCGAGTGATCTGCGCCTGTTGATCCATCTTCTTCTGGAACGAGCCGGTGATGGAGATGTGGAAGCCCGGCCCGTACTTCGACAGGTCCTGCTGCTCCAGCACGCCCTCCACCTCGCCGACGATCTTCCGGGAGAAGGTGAGGTCCGCGGACGACGTGTCGGGTTTGGCCAGCACCACCACGCGGCGCTCGGCGGGGTCCAGGTAGTAGTCGCTGGGGTTGCTGGACAGGCGCGTCACCACGCCGCCGCCGTACTTCTTCTCCAGGTCGGAGAAGTCCAGCGACGGGGCCGGTGCGTCGTCCAGCGACACGAAGAGCGGGTTGGCGCGCTGCCGCTCCCACCTCAGGCGCGCGTCGATGCGGCGCTCCACCTCCTTCAAATCTTCTGGCGACAAAAAGTAGAGCGCATGGCTCCGGAAGAAGCTGCCAGGCCGGGTGATTTCCACGTAGCGGATGCCCGGCAGCGCCTCCAGCTGGGGGGCCAGGTCGTCCGCGAACCGCTGGAGCTGCGCCGGATCCCCGTCCTCGCCCACCACCACCACCCAGCCCTGGGCACCGAAGCGCTGCTCCAGGGTGTGGATGGCCTTCACGCTCTCGAAGGACTTCGGCAGCAGGTCCACGAGGTTCGCGTTGAGGGAGAGGTGGCGGGCGGACAGCAGGCCCAGGCCGGACAGCACGAGCGCGCAGAGCAGGGCGAGGACGGGGCGGCGGTGGTTGTGCGCGGCGAGCGCACCCAGCGTGCCCTCCACGCGGTGCATCCAGGGGCGCTCCGCTGGCGAAGAGGGGTCCGGGGCCTTCATGCGAGCCAAAGCTGGCCACCCGGCGGACCTCCTGCAGGGTGGTGTGCCCCCGGGGCCCGCCCGGCTGCCCTGTACCAGGGGAGGCACGGCGGGTGCGGCGCCTGTCCGCACCCGCGTGATGCTGATCCACTGGCGGAGCGCCCGCCAGGACGGCATACCTCCTGGTTTGTTTCATTGCTGCCTGCTCCCCCGGCCCCACCATGCGGCCGGCGGAGCCCCGGGACGGCGCCTGGACGCACGATGGCCCGAGGCATATACGCGTGGGCGGCCCGGTTTGGCCGGGCTCAAGGTGCCTCGCCGTCACGGCAGGCCTTCAGCAGGAAGTCACATCCATGAGCGAGATGCGGTGGTCCGAACGGTTCGAGGCGGCGATGGGCTCCCTGGCGGCCCGCAGCCACCAGCGACCCTGGGTGGCGCTGTTCGTGACGCTGTTGCTGACGGGCCTGGGCACCTTCTCCGCCCGCAACCTGACCCTCAACGCGGACCTGGTGAACCTGCTGCCCAGGACCTTCCAGTCCGTGCAGGACCTGGAGAAGCTGCGCACGCGCTTCGGCGGCATGGGCAACGTGGTGGTGGCGGGCATCGGCGCGGAGCCCGAGCAGCTCAAGCAGTTCGTGGATGACCTGGCGCCCAAGCTGGCGAACCTGGCGGAGGTCCGCTTCGTCAACTACCAGCGGCCCAGCCAGTTCTTCGAACAGCACGCGCTCTACTACGTGGACCTGCCGGACCTGAAGGTCATCCAGGATCGCATCGACGCGCGCTTCGCGTGGGAGAAGGAGCAGGCCAACCCCCTCTTCGTGCGGCTGGAGGAGTCGCCGCCCCCGTCGCTGGACTTCACCGACATCGAGCAGAAGTACACCGGCGGCGCGAACCAGCGGCTGTCGGGCCAGGGCGGCGAGCTGTACTACCTGGATCCGCAGGAGCGCATGGTGGTGATGCTGCTCAAGGCGAAGGGCAGCTCCGCGGACCTGGGCTACTCCAAGCAGGTGATTGCCCAGGTGCAGGACTTCCTGTCCAAGCAGGACCTGTCGAAGTACGGGCCCGGCTTCCACACGGAGATCACCGGCACGTTCAAGAAGAAGATCGACCAGCAGGGCGTCATCACCGGCGACCTGGCGCGCGCGTCGACGCTGGCCCTCGTGCTGCTGCTGGCGTACCTGGCCTTCCACTTCCGCAGCGCGCTGTCGGTGGGGCTCACCATGGTGCCGGTGGTGGCGGGCCTGATGTGGACCTATGGCTTCGTGGGCGTGGCGTACGGGCAGGTCAATCTGCTGACGGGCTTCCTCGCCGCGGTGCTGGGCGGCCTGGGCGTGGAGCACGGCATCCACCTGCTGGGCCGGTGGGGCACGCTGCGCTCGGAGGGCATGTCCTCCGTGGACGCCGTGCGTGAGACGTTCATGCACACGGGCTTCTCCGCGCTCATCTCCGCGCTGGTGGCGGCGCTCACGTTCCTCAGCCTGTCGCTGTCGGAGTTCCGAGCGTTCCACGAGTTCGGCGTCATCGCGGCGGTGGGCATGCTGGTGAGCGTGGCGTCCTACCTGCTCATCCTCCCGGCGATGCTGGGGCTGGTGTCGCGCTGGGGCTGGACGCCGCGCCAGCACCAGGCGCAGTCGGGGCCCATGGCGATGCTGGCGCGCTTCCTGCCCCGCCGCTACCGCGCGGTGGCCATCGTCCTGGGCGTGGTGCTGGTGGGGCTCATCACCCAGGCGTACCGGGTGACGTTCAACTACGACTCCACCAAGCTGGATGACGTGACGCTGCCGAGCGTGCGGTTGGACCGCCGCATCGACCACATCCTCGGGTACTCGGCGACGCCGGTGGTGGTGTTGACGGACTCGCAGAAGATGGAGCGCGAGGTGGTGAACCAGCTCCAGGCACGCAAGCAGCAGTACGGCAAGGACTCCACCATCGACTTCGTGGGCGCGCTGGAGGACCTGGTGCCCCAGCAGCAGGCGGAGAAGCACGCGCTGCTCCAGTCCATCCACAAGAAGCTGGCGCGCATCGACCCGGAGAAGGTGGCCAAGGACGCGCGCGCCAACCTGGTGCGCGCGGTGAAGATGACGCAAGCGCAGCCCTTCACGCGCGAGGACCTGCCGGTGAGCCTGCGCCGCCAGTTCGAGCCGGCGACGAACCAGAAGGGCGGCGTGGTGCTGGTCTACGCGAACGTGAGCCTGTCGGACGGCGTGGGCACGCGGCGCTTCACCAAGGAGGTGCGCAACCTCCAGCTGTCGGACGGCAGCCAGGTGTCCGCGGCGGGCGAGGCGCTCATCCTGGCGGACATCCTGGACATGGTGGCCTCCGAAGGCCCGCGCATCCTGGTGGCCGCGGTGCTCAGCGTCTTCGTGGCGATGTGGATGACGCTGGGCAGCCTGCGCAACGCGGTCATCTGCATGCTGCCCACGCTGCTGTCCATCGCGGCGCTGGTGGGCCTGATGTCCCTGCTGGGCCTGCAGTTCAACTACCTCAACATCGTCGTCATCCCGGTGCTCATCGGCACGACGGTGGACGCGGGCGTGCACCTCATCGAACGCCTGGGAGAGCCGGGCGCGGACTTCGCCACCGTGTACACGGAGACGGGCCGGGCCATCACGGGCGGCCTGCTCACGAGCGCCATCGGCTTCCTGGCGCTGGTGTTCGCCAAGCACCCGGGCCTCAACTCGATTGGTGACCTGGCCAACCTGGGCTTCGCGGTGAACATGGTCGTCGTGCTGGTGGGCTTCCCGGCGCTGCTCCTGCTGGTGGACCGCTGGCGCAACAAGCACGGCGCCACGACGAGCACGCCGGGCGGCGACGAAGCCCAGCACCCCGCGCCGGAGAGCTGAAGCACGGGACGGAAGGCTGTGAAGAGGAGGGCCCCGGCACCGCGCGCTGGGGCCTTTTTCATTCAAGGCGACACTTCCGTGAGACGCCGGGCCAGGGGCACCCGGCGCTCCCCCGCCCAAGACTCATCCGTGCATGAGTCGCCCCTTCCTCCGTCATCAATCCGGCCGCATGTTCGAGAACGCCTTCCTCGAGGCCAGCTCGAAGCTTCATCCCGCGGTGCCACCCCTCCTCTACGGCCCGCTCACGCTGGGGCTCCTCGGGTGGGGCCTGTCCACGGGAAGGACGACAATGGGGATGAGCGCGCTGTTCGTGCCGCTCGGCCTGCTGACGTGGTTCATCATGGAGTACTGCATCCACCGGTACTTCTTCCACTGGGAGGGCAGCGGCCCGGTCACCCGGCGGGTGCATGAGATCGCGCACGGCTACCACCACAAGTACCCGGACGACTCCCAGCGCCTGGTGATGCCGCTGATCGCGACCGTCCCGCTGGCCCTCATCATCGGGGGGCTGCTGTGGCTGGTGGGCCGCCCGGCGCAGACGCTTCCGTACTTCGTCGGCATCGTCTGGGGCTATCTGTTCTACGACTTCATGCACTGGTCCACGCACCACCGCACGCCGCGCACGGCCTGGGGCCGGGAGCTGCGCGCGCACCACATGGCGCACCACTTCGCGACGCCGGACCGCAACTTCGGCATCAGCAACCGGTGGGTGGACCTCCTGATGCGCAGCGCTGGACGACGCCTCAAGCTCTCCAGGAGGGACGCGTCGGGCCAGGACACCCATCATCCCGGGGAGCGCTCCAGCGTGAAGCCGTGAGGTGCTTGCGTGAGGTGCCTGGAAGACGACGCGCCCGCTGCTACGCGGCCTTGTCCGGCACGCCCGTCCACGCGGCCACGAAGTCCGCGAGCCCGCGAAGCTGGCGGTCGTTCAGCGTCGCCTGCCACCGCGCGTGGCGCACCGCCCGGTACGCGTCCGGCGCGTCCCAGCCGCGCGCCACCATCACCGCCAGCCCCATCAGCGGACCCCGGCCCACGCCGTGCTCGCAGTGCGCGTACAGCACGCCGCCCGCGTCCAGCCGGGGCAGCGCCCACCGCACGCCCTGGGAGAGCTGCTCCACGGACGGGGGGAAGCGGTCCGTCACCGGCAGGTGCAGCAGCTCGATGCCCAGCGCGGCGAGCGCCTCGCGGTCGTCGCAGCGCTCCGCGCGCAGGTCGATGACGGCGGTGATGCCCCGGGCCTTCAGCTCGCCGTAGCGTGAGCGAGGCACGCCGCCGCCCACGTGCAGCCACTCGTTCACGCGGGACACGTTGAGGGTGCGCTGGCCGGGCAGCTTGGTGGTCCACTCCACCCCGCGCGCCACGACGCGCAGCACCTGCTTGCGCACGAACCCCCGGACGCCGGGGACGTGATGGACCGACCGAAGCAGCGACTCGCTCACGGACCCTTCGCCTCCTGCTACTCGCCTTCCAGCGTGACTTCCATCAAGCCTTCGACCGGCGCCTTGCCGGCACGCTCCAGCACGGCGCGGTGCAGGTACGTCACCGGCGAGCCCACCATCGGCTTCACCAGGCCGCCCAGCATGCCCAGCGACTCCACCGGCGCGCTGCGCTGCAGCAGCGACGTCGTGCGCAGGGCCAGCACCTGGCGGCCATCATCGCCGGTGAACTCCGCCTTCCACGCGCTGCGCTCCTTGGTGCCCTCGCGGCCCAGCGTGAACGACTCCAGGAGGCGCGGCGCCTTGCCGTCCTCCCAGAGGTACACCGGGCCGTAGTCGCCTTCCAGCCCCTCGCGCGCCAGCAGCACCACGCGCTGGCCCCCGCGCAGCGCGCGGAAGCGCACCCAGCGCTTCGCCAGCTTCGCCGGGGCGATGGTAGAGCGGCTGTGGTCCGCGTAGCCGCCGCCCACCAGCGTCTCCTCGGAGGCCTTGGGCACCTGGAGCGTCACCTTCACGGGGCTCGCGCCCAGCAGCACCTCATGGCGGTAGCGGTCGTTGCCCAGCTCCACCACCGAACCGTCGGGCGACCACGGCGCGGGCTTCTGCGCGTAGTCCAGCACCACCCGGCCGCCCTCGAGCGCCACCTCCACCCGCACGCCCTTGTCGGTCGTCTTCGCGCTGCACGCGCCCACCTTCAGCGTGTCGGTGGCCGCGTCGTAGCTCCACTCCTTGCCACCCACGCGCGCCTGCGGCGACCACTGGGGCTTGCCGGGGCGCAGCACCGTCGCCCGGCAGATGCCCGTGCGCGAGCCCGGGCCGATGTTCGTCACCGACAGCTGCGTCAGCACGAAGCCGCCGTCGTCCGTGTCCGCGATGAAGGTGAAGCTCTCGCCGTACCGGTCGTTGGTGCTGACGCTCGGCTCCAGCACCCCCGCGCCCGCCAGCCCCGGCAGCGCCAGGGCCAGGGCGAGCATCAGCCCGGAAGCACGGCGGCGCGGCTCACGCCGCATGGGGGCGCTGCTCCAACAGCGCGTCCGACGACGCATCGTTGAAGACGTAGTCGCGCTGCAGGGGCAGGTTCCACGCGAAGTACACGACGCCGCGCACCAGCCACCAGCCCAGCGTGTAGGCCAGCTGCGGGTGCAGCGTGAGCAGCGCCACGCCGCCCGCGTTGAGCAGGGCGCTCGTCGCGCTCACCACCGTGTACCGCGCCAGCTGCGGCGCCACCGCGCCGTGGCTGCGGAAGGTGATGACGCGATTGATGGAGTAGTTCACCACGCCGCCCAGCACGCAGCCCATCACCGTGGCCAGCACCGGCGACAGCCCGGCCCACTCCACCATGCCCAGCACCGCGACGAAGTCCACCGCCGTGGCGATGGCGCCCGCCGCCGCGTTGAAGCCGAACAGCGCCACGCCTGAGCGCGGCTGCACGGGCTTCTTGGGCGTCAGCGCCCGCACCAGCGTGCGGAAGCGCGACACCGCCGTGACGTTGCTCATGATGGCGACGAACACCAGCCCCACCACCGCCAGCCAGTGCATGGGGTGCTTCTGCTCCGGCCAGAACAGCGCCTCCAGGATGGGCGACAGCGCCGTGCCCACGCCCAGGAACAGCACCCGCTCCAGCCGCTGCATCGCGCCGTCGCGCACGCTCACGCCCAGGCCCTCGCCCTTGGCGCGCACGTACGGCACCAGCGACGAACCCAGCAGGGCGCCCAGCGCGGGCAGGAGCACCCAGGTGTCCCGGTAGTACCAGGCAAGGCCCATCAACATCGCGGAGTCCACGTAGCGGTCCAGCACGGAGTCCAGCGCCGCGCCCGCGGGGTTGGCCTCCTTGCGGGTGCGCGCCACCCGGCCGTCCATCACGTCCAGCACGCCCGCCAGCAGGAACAGCCAGCCGCCCACCGTGAAGCGGCCCGCCGCCACCGCCACGCCGGAGGACACGCCCAGCAGGCCCGACAGCATGGACAGCGCGTTGGCCGGCAGCCCCGAGCGCAGGAGCACGCGCCACAGCGGCTGGATGATCCAGAAGAAGTAGTGGCGCAGGAAGAAGCCCACCAGCACCGACTTGCCGCGCGTCAGCGTCTCCGCGTCTCTCGGGATGCCCTTGATGGCGCACCGGATACAGAAGAGCACCAGCCCCCCGAGGAAGTACGCGATCGCGAAGAGCGCGGGCGCCAGCGCGGTCCAGATGCGCGCCGAGGGGGACAGGTCTCCACTCAGCCAGGCCAGGACGTTGTCATGCACGGGTGTTTCCTCCAGACGGCAGGGGCACGGGCGCCGCTTGCGACGCCTCGCTGACCCAACGAGCGAATACGGCCCTCACGACGACGAACGCCACGACGGCCGCGATGGAGCCCGCGAGCACGTCGAGGATGTAGTGGTGCGTGAGGTAGATGGCGGAGAAGGCGACGAGCAGCGCGAACAGGACGGTGCCCACCCGCCACGCGGTGCCCCGGTACCAGAGGACCAGCACCATCATCAGCGGGTAGGCCGCGTGCAGCGACGGCATGGCGCCGAAGACGTTGGGGTTTCGCGAGTAGAAGTTGGCGAAGTAGTTGATGCCGAAGAAGGCATCGAAGCGCGCGGTGCCCGCGGGGCTGGGCAGCGCCGCCAGGTTCGCCGGGCCCAGGCCGTACTTGAGCACGTACCAGGGCGGTGCCGCGGGGTAGATCACGTAGATGACGACGCCAATGGCGTTCACCACGAAGAACGCCCAGCAGAGCGATTCGAAGCGGCGGTCCTTCTTGAAGAAGAACCAGATGGCCACGAGGAAGACCTCGTAGAGGTACGCCGCGTAGGCGAAGCCGCACAGCAGGTCCAACGGGGTGTTGGGGTTGTGCCACCACCACTCGGGCCAGATCATGCCGCCCGGGGCGGGGAACAGCGCCTTCTCCAGGTTCCACAGGTCGCCGGTGTGGATGGTGCCACGCACCCCCAGCCACAGCGACTGGCTGTCGAGGATCATCCCGGTCAGCCACAGCGGGAACGCGCCCCGGAGGAACCGCCGCGGGCCGGCGCCGGCCCAGGCCAGCACCACCAGCAGCAGGTCCGCCGCGACGTGTTCCCACCGGATCCGACCGGTGATGAACACCAGCGCGAAGTGGCCCGCCGCCAGGACGGTGACGAGCCACTTGAACGCGTTGGGGTTCTTAGCGGGCGAGCGGGAGGTCATCCCCGTAGTAATCAAGGCCGAGGTGGGTGATGGGCTCTTCGCCCGCGACGACACGCAGCGTGTTCTTCAGCTTGGTCAGCTGGATGAACAGGTCATGCTCCACCGGCAGACCCGGGTGGGCCATGGGGCTCTTGAAGTAGAAGGACATCCACTCCTGGATGCCCCGCCACTCCAGCCGGCGCGCCAGGTCCAGGAACAGCGCGATGTCCAGGACGAGCGGCGCGGCCAGGATGGAGTCGCGGCAGAGGAAGTTGATCTTGATCTGCATCGGGTAGCCCAGCCACCCGGTGATGTCGATGTTGTCCCAACCCTCCTTCGCGTCGCCGCGGGGCGGGTAGTAGTGGATCGACACCTTGTGCGAGTACTTGTTGTACAGCTCCGGGTACAGGTCCGGCTGCAGGATGGTGTCGAGCACGCTCGACTTGGTGACCTCCTTGGCCTTGAAGGCCTGGGGATCATCCAGCACCTCGCCGTCGCGGTTGCCCAGGATGTTGGTGGAGAACCACCCCTCCAGGCCCAGCATGCGCGCCTTGAGCGCCGGCGCGATGACGGTCTTCATCATCGTCTGGCCGCTCTTGAGGTCACGCCCGGCGACCGGCATGCCCTCCTGCCGCGCCAGCTCCTGCAGCGCGGGCGTGTCCACGCTCGCGTTGGGGGTGGCGTTGGCGAACGGCACGCCCTCCTTGAGGGCCGCGTAGGTGTACAGCGCCGTGGGGTTCACGTCGGTGCTGTTCGCGTCCAGCGCCTTCTCGAAGTTGGCCAGCGACTGGAACGCCTCCGGCAGGGGGCGGAAGGTCTCCACGCTGCTGCACACCACCATCACGGCGCGCTTGGCGTTGAGCTCCTTCTTGAAGTCGCGGATGTCCTGGCGGATGGCCTCGATGCTCTCGCGGTGCGTCTTCGTGGCCTTGGCGTGGTTGGCCTCGATGCGGCGCACGAACTCGCCGTCGTGCACGCCCTTCTTGGGCTTGATGCCCTGCAGGAAGGGCTTCACCTGCTCCATGTGCTTGTCGTTCAGCACCCCGGAGCGCTGGGCCACCTGGTAGGCGTCCTCGTTGATGATGTCCCAGGCGCCAAAGACGACGTCGTTCAGCGTGGCCAGCGGGACCAGCTCGTTGAGCTTCACGGTCCGGCCGTCGGTCCGCTTGCCCAGGCGGGCCGTGCCCATCTGCGTCAGCGAGCCAATGGGGGCGCCCTTGCCCTGCCGCGCCAGCTCCACACCCGCCATCAGGGTGGTGGACACCGCGCCCAGGCCCGGGATGAGCACCGCCAGCTTGCCCTCCGGCTTCGCGACCATCTTCTTGTTCTCCATCGTCCTGATTCCTTCGAAGGCGGGAAATCGCTCCGCCCCAATGAGCGTCTCCGAGGTCACTCCATCCGGCGCCGGCAGGTTGCCGGACGGAAGGTGGAAAATCTCGAAAGCGGATGGTTGATACTCTAAACCGTTCGTCACTTCAACGTGATGTGACGGCCAAAAGGGGCTCGTAGCACGGAGGCGGGCGGGTGCATGACCCAGGCCGGGCCCCTGCTACAAGCCACGGCGAACGGGGCTGTCAGAGAAACAGCAACTCACGGCAAAAATGTCACCCACCTCGGCACATTTCCCCTGGAAGGGAGTGCCGGGTGGGTGTGGTTCCTACAGTTTTGGGGCTCTCCCCCATTCCCCCGACCGTGACAGGAATGTCAGGTTCCGGGGGCTCCGCGCGGCTCCGGCCGGCGTCAGTTGTGGCGTGTGGGGGCGCCGCGGTCCAGCTTCTGGTTGTCCCCCGGGTGGTACTTCTCGCCGGTGAGGACGGCCTTCACGAAGCCGACGAGCTGGACCATGCGGCTGTTGGGAGTGTCCCAGTACTCGGCCTTCTCCACGCTGACGCGCAGGAGGGCGAGGTTCGGATCATCCAGCCCCTGGGGGAACCAGGCCTTGAGGGAGGGGTTCCACAGCTCCTTCGCCTTGGCCTTGTCGCGGATCAGATGGCAGCGTCCGCTGACGGACACATAGCGGTCCTTGCTGGGGTCCGAGTACGCGAGGCTGACGTGGTGGTCCTTCTCCACCTCGTCCACCTTGTGGGTGTGGTCGTTGGTGAAGAACCACAGCTCGCCGTCGAAGTCCTTGTCGTAGGTCCACATCGGGCGGCTGCGCAGGCTGCCGTCGGTGTCGACGGTCGTCATCATCGCGACCTTGATGCCGTGGATGAGCTTGCCCAGATGCGCCACCACGTCCTGCGGATCCTTCTGTGTCGTCGTCATGCACGCCTCCCCTTGGGGCCTCAAGGTAGGCAGCGGGCAGGGGGCGGACACGGGCGGTGTGCCTGGTCGGCGCCAGGGCAGGCGGGCGTGTGATAGGGGGCGGGATGCGCCATGTTCTTCCTGACTTTCTTGGGACGGGCGGCGCGACGGCCGGGAGCGACACGGATGCTGAAGACCGCGTGGAACGAGTGGAGCCTGAAGGCGCTGCAGCTGGAGACGGCGCTCCTGGCGTTGGAGGAGATTGAGTTGCCGGACGCGATGCACGCGCTCCAGGACGCGGCCCAGCAGAAGCTGCTGGAGCTGGCGCGGGCGTGGCAGAAGACGCAGCCGGCGAAGGAGCCCCGCCAGTGGAAGCGCGAGGAGACGGCGGGTGGCACGCCGCGCGACGAGGAGCTGGCGGACCTGGTGAAGGGCTTCCGCGAGGACGGCAAGACGTGGACGCTCCTGCGGCTCACCAGCGACCGGAAGGAAGTGGTGGAGACGCTGGTGTCGCAGGGGCGCGCCTGCATGGTGGCGGGTGGTGAGTACTACCTGGGCCAGTGGGACGCGGAAGCGCAGGTGCTGGAGGTGGGGCGCGACGACGAGGCCGGCGAGCCCGGCACCGGGCTGGTGTTGGAGCCGGGCGGGGAGCTGCACTACACGCCGTCGGCCGACCTGTAGGGCTTCAGCCCTCCAGCAGCTTCACCATCCGGGCGCGCAGCTTCTCGTCGGGCAGTCGTCCCAGGCCGGCCTTCACGTTGTCCTCCAGGTGGGCCGGGTCGGACGTGGCGGGCAGCGGGCAGTTCACGGCGGGGTGGCCCAGGATGAACTTGAGGAAGAACTGCGCCCAGCTGGTGCAGTCGAAGTCGGCGGCCCAGGCGGGCAGGGCGCGGCCCTTCATCTTGCGGAACAGGTTGCCCTTGTCGAAGGGCTCCATGACGAGCACGGCGACGCCGTGCTCCTTCGCGGCGGGGAGCAGGCGCGCCTCCGCGTCGCGCATCGCGAGCGAGTAGGGCAGCTGCACGAAGTCCAGGGCGCTCGTCTTGATGTGGCGCTCCAGGTCGTCGAAGGCGCTGCGCGCGTAGTGGGTGACGCCGACGTAGCGGATCTTCTTCGCGGCCTTCAGCTCGCGCAGCACGGGCAGGTGGGTGTCCACGTCGAGCAGGTTGTGCACCTGCATCAGGTCCATGCGGCCGTGGCCCATGCGCTGGAGGGAGGCTTGAATCTGCGCGGCGCCCTCGGCCTTGCCGCGCGTCCAGACCTTGGTGGCGAGGAAGGGGGTCTGCTCCTGGCCGGATTGCTTCAGCAGGTCGCCGACGACGGCTTCGGAGCGTCCGTACATGGGCGACGAGTCGATGAGGCGGCCGCCTGAGGCGAAGAACTTCTGGAGGACCTGGGAGAGGGGCGCGCGTTCGCTCGCGGCGCCGCCGACGTCGAAGGTCTGCCAGGTGCCAAGGCCGATGA
>NZ_RAWB01000204.1 GCF_003612055.1 Corallococcus llansteffanensis | reverse complement strand
CTCGATGACGGGGGCGGGCAGGGCCTTGCGGTCCACCTTGCCGTTGGGGTTGAGCGGCAGCGCGTCCAGGACGACGAAGGCCGCGGGCACCATGTACTCGGGCAGCGTGCGGCGCAGCCCTTCGCGCAGGTGCGCCGCGTCCAGCGGATGGCCGTCCCGCGCGACGACGTAGGCGACGAGGCGCTTGTCGCCGGGCACGTCCTCGCGTGCCACGACGACGGCCTCCCGCACACCGGGGGCGGCCTGCACCGTGGCCTCCACCTCGCCCAGCTCGATGCGGAAGCCGCGCACCTTCACCTGGAAGTCGGTGCGGCCCAGGTACTCCAGCGTGCCGTCGGGGCGGTAGCGCACGCGGTCGCCCGTCTTGTACATGCGCGCGTCCGGAGGGCCGAAGGGCGCGGGCAGGAAGCGCTCCGCGGTCAGCTCCGGGCGGTGGAGGTAGCCGCGCGACAGCCCCTCTCCGGAGAGGTACAGCTCACCGGGCATGCCCACGGGTACGGGTTGCAGGTGCGCGTCCAGCACGTAGGCGCGGGTGTTGGTCAGCGGCCTGCCGATGGGTGGCACCTCACCAGGGCGCACGCGCGCGAAGGTGGAGTAGGTGGTGTCCTCCGATGGGCCGTAGAGGTTGTAGAGCCGCTGGACGCCGGGCACTTCGTAGACCTGTCGGGCGAGGGACGCGGGCAGCGCCTCGCCCGCGAGGTTGACGGTGCGCACCGACGGGGGCAGCGCGCCCAGGCGCAAGAGCTGCGCCATCGCGGAGGGCACGGTGTTGACGAGGGTGACCTCCGACGCCTGGGGCAGCTCCGCCAGGTGCAGCGCGTTGCGCGCGATGATGACGCGCCCGCCCCGGCTGAGCGGCGCGAAGACCTCAAAGACAGACAGGTCGAAGTTGAGCGATGTGCAGGCGAGCACGCCCTTGAGCTCATCCGCGGAGAAGACGCTGTGCGCCCACGTGAGGAAGGCCACGGCGGCGCGGTGCGGGATGGCCACGCCCTTGGGCCGGCCGGTGCTGCCCGACGTGTAGATGAGGTACGCCAGGTTCTCCGGCAGGGGCGACAGCGTGAGGGATGCATCCGGCGGAGGCAGCAGCGCGTCCTCCGGGTCGTCCAGGCACACCACCTGCGACGCGTGCGGCGGCAGCGCGGCCAGCAGGTGCGAGTGCGCGACGAGCGCGGGCCCCTGCGCGTCCTCCAGCAGGAAGGCCAGCCGCTCGCGCGGGTAGGTGGGGTCGAGCGGTACATACGCCCCGCCCGCCTTGAGGATGCCCAGCATGCCCACGACCATGTCCGCGGAGCGCTCCACGCACAGGCCTACGCGCACCTCCGGGCCCACGCCCAGCGAGCGCAGCCGCCGCGCCAGTTGCTGGGCGCGCGAATCCAGCTCGCGGTAGGTGAGGCGCACCGCGCCGGAGACGACGGCCACCGCGTCCGGCGTGCGGCGCACCTGCGCTTCCACCAGGTGGTGCAGGCACGCGTCGCGCGGGAAGTCCTGGGCATTGTCGTTCCACGTCACCAGCACCCGGTGCCGCTCCTCGGCGGACAGCGAGGCCGAAAGCGGCTCCTGCGACGCCGTGCCCCCGGTGTCCTCCGGCGCGCTCTCCACCGTGAGGGGCTGGAGGGGGAAGCGCTCGCGGGGACGGGCTCGGGCCTCGCGCTCCGCCGGGGCGGACGTGCCCGCGCGGGCTTCGTCCACGCACCGCGCGAGCTGACGCACGGTGGGGTGCTGGAAGAGGACGCGCAATGACAGCTCCACGCCGAACAGCGCGCGCAGCCGGGCGAGGACACGCGTGGCCAAGAGCGAGTTGCCGCCCAGCCGGAACAGGTCGTCCCGTGCGCCCACGTCCTTCACGTTCAGCAGCTCGCCGAAGAGGGCCGCGATGGCCACCTCCGTCGGCGTCTCTGGCATGGCGCGGGCCGCTTCCGGCGCGCGCTCCAGCGTCGGCGCGGGCAGGGCCTTGCGGTCCACCTTGCCGTTGGGGCTGAGCGGCAGTGCGTCCAATACGACGAAGGCGGGCGGCACCATGTACTCCGGCAGCTTCGCCAGCAGGGACGCCTTGAGCGTCTCCACGTCCACCGTGGCCCCGGCGCGGCCCGCGACGTAGGCGACGAGCCGCTTGTCGCCGGGCACGTCCTCTCGCGCGAGCACCACCGCCTGCCGCACGCTGTCGTGCTGCTCCAGCGCGGACTCAATCTCTCCCAGTTCGATGCGCAGGCCGCGCACCTTCACCTGGAAGTCGGCGCGGCCCAGGTACTCCACCTCGCCGTCGGGCAGCCAGCGTGCCACGTCGCCGGTGCGGTACAGCCGCGCGCCGGGTGTGTCGCTGAACGGATCCGGGATGAAGCGCTCGGCGGTGAGGTCCGGGCGCGACTGGTAGCCCCGCCCCACCTGCACGCCGCCGATGAAGAGCTCGCCGGACACGCCCACGGGCACCGGCTGGAGGATGGGGTCGAGGATGCGGATGGCGGTGTTCGCCACGGGCCGGCCGATGGGCACCGAGCGCCGTCCGTCCTGCGGCGTACAGGCGAAGTACGTCACGTCCACGGCCGCCTCGGTCGGGCCGTAGAGGTTGTGCAGCCCCGCGTGCGGCAGCGTCTGGAGGCAGCGCTCCTTGAGCTCCAGGGGCAGCGCCTCGCCGCTGCACACCACCCGGCGCAGCGACGCGCAGCCCGCGGCCTCCGGCTCCTCCAGGAACACCTGGAGCATGGAGGGCACGAAGTGCAGCGTGGTGACGCCCGCCTCGCGGATGAGTCGCGTGAGGTACGCGGGCTCCTGGTGTCCACCGGGCCGCGCGACGACGAGCTTCGCGCCCGTCATCAGCGGCCAGAAGAACTCCCACACCGACACGTCGAAGCTGAACGGCGTCTTCTGGAGCACGACGTCGTCCGCGCCCAGGCGGTACTCCTGCTGCATCCAGCGCAGGCGGTTGCACACGCCCCGGTGCGCGTTCATCGCGCCCTTGGGTCGGCCGGTGCTGCCGGAGGTGAAGATGATGTACGCGAGCGCATCCGGCATCGACGCGCGGGCGGGCGCGTGCGTGGGCAGGCGTGAGAGCGCTTCCGCTTCGGCGTCCACGCACACCACGCGCGCCGCGTGCGGCGGTAGCACGGGCAGCAGGCGCTCCTGCACCAGCAGCACCGTGGGGCGCGCGTCCTCGAACATCCACGCCAGTCGCTGCGGCGGATAGCCCGGGTCGAAGGGCACGTAGGCCCCGCCCGCCTTGAGGACCGCGACCAGCGACACCACCATCTCCAGCGAGCGCTCCAGGCACACGCCTACGCGCGACTCCGGCCCCACGCCCAGCGAGCGCAGGTGGTGCGCGAGCTGGTTGGCGCGCGCCTCCAACTGCGCGTAGGTGAGCGACGCGTCCTCGAACGCGAGCGCCACCCGGTCCGGCGTGCGCGCCACCTGCGCCTCGATGAGCGCGGCCAGGTCCTCTTCCGGATACGCCTCGTGCGCGCCGTGCCAGTCCTTCAGGAGCTGCTGGCGCTCGGCGTCGGACAGGAGGGGCAGGTCGCGCAGGCGCGTGTCCGGGTGCGCCACCGCGCCTTCGAGCACCCGCTGAAGGTGTCCCAACAGCCGCACCATCGTGGGGGCCTCGAAGAGGTCGGTGCTGTACTCGGCGGACAGGCGCAGGCCTTGCGGCAGCTCCGTGGCGTAGAGGGTGAGGTCGTGCTTCGTCGTGTCGGTGGTGACGGGCAGGGCCTCCATGGTGAGGCCGCGCGCCTGGAGCGGCGACGCGGGCGCGCTCTGGTGGATGACCATCACCTGGAACAGCGGCAGGTGGCTGGAGCTGCGCTCGGGCTTGAGCGCCTCCACCAGCTTCTCGAACGGGACGTCCTGGTGCGCCTGGGCCTCCGAGGCGGTGGCGTGCACGTGGTCCATCAGCTCGCGGAAGCGCAGCGCGCCGGACAGGGGCGTGCGCAGCACCAGCGTGTTGATGAACAGGCCAATGAGCCCCTCCAGCTCCGAGCGGCCCCGGCCCGACACCAGCGTGCCCAGCGCCACGTCGTCCTGTTCGGTGTAGCGGTGGATGAGCGCGAGGAAGGCGGACACCACCAGCACGAAGAGCGTCTTGCCGTCGCGCTGGCTGAAGTCCTTGAGCGCCTGGGTGAGCGCCGGGCTGAGCGTGAGGAACTGGCGGGTGCCCCGCGAGCCGAGCGTCGCCGGCCGCGCCTTGTCCGCGGGCAGCTCCAGCCGCGCCTCCGGATCCAGCTTCCCGCGCCAGTAGGCCAGCTGCGCCTCCAGCACGTCTCCCTTCAGCCACTCGCGCTGCCACGCGGCGAAGTCCGCGTATTGCAGCGGCAGGTCCGAGAGCTTCGCGGGCGCGCCCTCCACGGCGGCGACGTAGAAGAGGGCCAGCTCCCGCACCAGCACGCCCATGGACCAGCCGTCCGCGATGGCGTGGTGCAGGTTGAGCAGCAGCAGGTGCTCGTGGCCGGACAGCCAGTAGAGCGTGGCGCGCACCAGCGGGCCCTCGGACAGCGCGAAGGGACGCTGGGCCTCCGTGGTGACGTCCGCCCACGCGCGCTGCTCACGCTCCGCCTCCGCCACGTCGCGCAGGTCGCGGTGCTCCAGCGACAGCGTGAGCGATGGAGCAATGACCTGGACGGGCTGGCCCTCGTGTTCGCGCAAGGTCGTGCGCAGCGTCTCATGGCGGTCCACCAGCGCCTGGAGGCCTTGCTGGAGCGCGTCGCGGTCCAGCTCTCCTGTCAGGCGCACCACCGCGGGCATGTTGAACAGCGCGCTGCCGGGGCTCCACTGGTCCAGGAACCACATCCGCTCCTGGGAGAACGAGGGCGGCGCCTGGCGGGCCTTGCGTGCCTTGTCGCGCAGCAGCTGGGCCAGCTTCGCGCGCTTCTCATCCGGGGTCTGGGCCATGTCGGGCACACCTCGCTGCTCGCGCCGGTGTCGCCGGACGCAGGAATGTTTCGCTGCTCTTGCGCTGGACGTCGCGGACTACGGCGGAGCGGCCAGCCGCGTCTGCAGGAAGCCTCGGGCCCGCTCCAGCACCGCGCTCACGTCTTCCCCCAGGGCGCCTTCCGCCCACGCCAGCTCCGGCCCGCCGTCGGTCCCGCCCTCCACCGTCGGCGCCATCCGCGCCAGGAGCTGGTTCGCCTCCACGCCGCGCTCCACGAGCTGGGACGTCATCGCGGTGACGAGCTCCAGGGTGCCGCCGCGCGTGGCCGTCAGCGCGACGGCGGTGGGCGCCGCGGTCTTGCGCAGCAGCTCCGCCAGCGTGCGCGGCTGATGCTCCGGCGACTCCCCCAGGTGGTGGCACACCACGGTGGTGTCCCCCACGGTGGGGGCGCTCTCCAGCAGGTGGCGCACCAGCTCCGCGCGCTGGGCCCGCTGGGCCTTCTTGCGGTTCTTCTTGTCGGACTGCTGTTCGCGGCCCAACTGCTCCAGCCGCTCGCGCAGCACCGCGACGCGGTGGCGGGGGAGCTGCTCGTCCTCCAGCCGCTTGCCCAGTGCGTCCAGGAGGTGCACGCGCTCCAGCCCGCTCAGCTCCGAGGCATCCTCCAGCCCGCGCTCCAGGGACTCGAGCTCCTGGCGCAGCAGCGCCACCGACTCGCGGGGGCTGAGGATGGGGGGCGCGAACGTGTCGGGGATTCCGTCGAAGCCGATCACGTTGGCCTCGCCGTCCACCTGGTGCAGGCGCTTGCGGCTGAAGGGCAGCAGCGATTCGTTGCCCAGCTTCGCCGCCAGCCGCCACGCGAGGTGGCGGTACGAGGGCAGGTGGCGCAGGTACACGGCGTTGTAGCGCGGCAGCGGGCGGTCCCCGCGCAGCGTCTTGAATTGATCCGCGCCGCCGCCTGTTTCGATGGCGATGCCCCGGTCCAGGGCCTCCATCATCAGCAGGTTGTTGAGCAGCCGGTACAGGCCCACCTCCTGCGGCACCGACAGGTCGTAGCCGGACACGGGCGAATAGACGACGTCGTCCTTCACCGCGATGCCGTAGAACATGTCGATGCGGCCGTCCTTCACCAGCAGGCGCAGCGGGATGAGCGTCCCCTTCAGCGCGTCCTCGAAGTACGCCACGTTGACGGGCGGGTTCGTCGTGTACTTCTCCCGGTGCAGCATCCGGTACAGCTCCGCGAGCCGGGGCGCGCAGCCGGGCACGTCCCGGGCGTCCACCAACTGGTAGCCGGACGTCTCCAAGAGGCGCGCGTCCCGGCGGCGGTTCTCCCGCGCGCGCCGGTCCAGCTCCAGCCCGAAGGGCAGGAGCATGCGCGTGTGCGTCATGTATGAGAATTCATAGCCCTGCCCCTTCAGCGCGTTGAGCAGCGGCGAGTGCGTGGCCGGGTTCAGCGCCATGAAGGCAAGCGCGTATGCGGGAAACTGCGCGGTGAGGAACTCCGTCATCCGCCGCGTCTGGTCCGCCGTCAGGTTCGCGCCCATGTTGCGCAGCGAAGGCCAGGTGTCCACCTGGATGCACTTGTCCAGCCGCGTGGCCTTCATCACCGCGCCCACGCCCCAGAGCGCGGTGCTGGCGGTGAAGCCCGCCAGGGGCTTCCAGTTGCCCGTCTTGATGGCCCGGCGCTGGCTGCCGATGTACCGCTCGTACATCGAGAACAGGTAGGAGTTGTTCCCCGAACCCTCGGTGAGGGACAGCGGGATGAGCAGGTCGTCCATGCCCAGCAGCAGCATGCGCGCCCGGTCGTCGAACCACGGCTGGGGGCCGTGCCGCACGAGGGGCACGAGGAAGCCCTTCGCCGCGCGGCCCTCCTCGGTGTCGGGGAAGGGGGCCGTGTCGATGTTCGCTTCGTCGTAGAGGATCATTGACGCTCATCCGGGGAGCGCCCGGGGACCCCGCTGGCAGCACCCTCCAGCACCGTCCCCGACAGGTGCGACTGCACGTACTGCCGCGCGGCGGTGAGCGCCGCGTCGATGCCGTCCGCGCGCGAGCCTCCGCCCCACGCCACCTCCGGCGACCCGCCGCCCTTGCCGTCCACGCAGGGCGCGGCCTTCGCCATGAGCTGGCCCGCGTCCAGGCCCAGGCCGCGCAGCGCCTCGCTCGCCGCCGTCACCAGCACCACCTTGTCGCCGCGCGTGGCGGTGAGCACCACCCCCACGCTTCCGGCCGCCTGCCGCAGCGCCTCCACCAGCGCCTTGAGGTGTGGTGCGGGCGCGTCGCCCAGGTGCGCGGCGACGAGCGCCGTGTCGCCCCAGCGCGTCGCGTCCTGCAGGAGCTGACGGGCGTGTTCGACCGGAGGCACGGCCGCGGCCGAGGTGGCCTGGGCGGGCTTGCGGCGCGCCTCCTGCTCCAGCCGGGTCAGCCGCTCGCGCAGCGCGACCACGCGGGGCATGGGCTGGGGCCAGTTGTGCAGGGTCTGCGACAGCGGCGCCAGCTCGCGCAGCCGCGCCTCTCCCTCCAGCCGGGAGGCCGCCTCCAGCGCCGCTTCCAATGCGTCCACCTGCTCGCGCAGCGTCCGCGCGGCTTCGAGTGGCGTCTGGCCGGTGGGCGGGGTGAAGGGCAGTTGCAGCGGACCGAAGCCGACGATGCCGTCCCCGTCGATCCTCCGCAGCATGGCGCCCGAGGCGGGCCGCACGGCGTCGTTGGCGTAGCGCTGAAGCATGCGCCACGCCAGCTTGCGCGGGCCGGCCAGGTGCTTCGTGTAGACGGCGCTCCAGCGGGGCACCGGGACGGAGCCGCGCAGGCTCTTGAAGGGGTCCGCGCCCGGCCCCAGCTCGATGGTCTGGCCCACGTCCAGCGCGTCCTGCATGAGCTGGTACACGAGCCCGCGGTACAGGCCCACCTCCTGCGGCAGCGACAGGTCGTAGCCGAACAGGGGCGACCACAGCACGTCGTCGTGGACGTGGTGGGCGTAGAAGCCGTCCACCCGGCCGTCCTTCACCGCGAGGCGGTACTCGAGGATGCGCTCGCGCAGCGTCCACTCGAAGAACGCCTCCGTGTACTGGAGGTTCGTGTGGTACTTGCCGCCGTTGAGCGCGCGGTAGAGCTCCATCAGCCGGCGCTCGCAGCCGGGCACCTCGCGCCCGTCCACGATGCGGTAGCCGGCGGCCTCCAGCAGCCGCCCGTCCCGGCGCCGGTTCTCCCGCACCTGCCGGGTGACGTCCGCCTGCGTGGGCAGCAGCACGCGCGTGTGCGCCCCGTACACGAAGTCATAGCCCCGTCCGGCCAGCGTGTTGAGCAGGGGCGAATAGCTCGCCGGGTTGAGCGCCAGGAACACGATGGCGTGGCCGGGGAACTGCTCCACCAGGAAGTCGGTGAGGCGCGCCACCTGGGCGTCGTCGAACTGCGTGCTGAGGTTGCGCAGCACCAGCCAGTGGTCCACGTAGACGCACTTGTCGATGCGGCCCGCCTTCAGCATCGCGCCCAGCGTCTTCATCCCTCCGCGCATGACCCCCGCGCGCACCGCGCCATACGCCTGCGCCGTCACCCCTGTCAGCTGCAGGCTGATGTAGCGCGCGTAGGTGGAATGCAGCGCGGAGTTGTCGTACTCCGCGTCGTTGACCGCCAGGGGGATGCGCAGGTCGTCCATCTCCACCAGCCGCAGGGTGGTGCGGTCGGAGAGGTAGGCCGTGCTGCCCTGCTTCATCAGTGGGACGAAGTAGTCCCGCGCGAGGCGCCCCAGCGGGGTCTCGGGCCAGGTGCACGCGTCGACGTTGCGCTCGTCATAGAGAATCATGAATAAGTCACGATTGCGTGTATCGCGGGACGAATCAAGGTAGGCGAGTAGGGCCTGATTCACCGGCTCTGCAGGTCTGGAAAAGGAAGAGGACAATGAATCGGATTTTCGCGGGAGTGCTGGTCATGGCATCGCTGGGCGCGATGGGATGCAGTGGGGCGGGAAGCACCGGAGCGAGCCCCGACGCGCGGTCGCGCTCGGCCTCACTGTCCGTGTCCGACGCGCGAGGTCGGCTGCGGGAGGCGGACCAGGCCATGTCGGACGCCAGCGCGAAGGCGGGCTCCGCGCAGGGGTTCGCGCAGTTCCTCGCGGAGGACGCGGTGATGCTCGTGGACGGGGAGTACGCGCTCCGGGGGCGCGACGCCATCCAGGCCTGGCTGACCGCGCATCCGCTGGAGCAGGGCGGCACGGTGCACTGGGAGCCGGTGCGCTGGGACGTGAGCGCGGACGGGACGCTGGGCTATTCCGTGGGGCACTCGACGGTGGACGCGGCGGGCGCGACGGCGAAGTCGCTGGGGCGCTACATCTCCATGTGGAGGCAGCAGCCGGACGGAGCGTGGCGGGTGGCGGTGATGGTGCGCAACGCCGCGAAGACGCCCATGACGCCGCCGACGGGCTTCTCCGCGTCGCACACGCTGCCGGCCGCCGCGCCGCGCACGCTGGCGAAGGACGCGGTGCTCGCGGAGGCGAAGGCCGCGGACAGCGCCTTCTCCGAGCTGTCCACGAAGGAGGGCATGGGCAAGGCGTTCATCACCTACGCCGCCGAGGACGCGGTGCTGCTGGGCGGCCCGGCGGGCCTCTTCGGCCGTGAAGCCATCGCGCAGGCCTACACCCCGTTCACGCTCGACAAGATCGACCTGCGCTGGGAGCCGGTGCTGGGCGACGCGGCGGCGTCCGGGGACCTCGCGTACACGGTGGGCCGCGCCGTTGCTTCGGGCAAGAACGCCGAAGGCAAGCCGGAGACGGACTACGTGAAGTACCTCACCGTGTGGCGCCGGCAGGCGGATGGACAGTGGCGCTACGTCACCGACGGCGGCAACTCCAACCCCGGCCCGCAGGGGCCCTGACGCCGCGTCTTTCCCCGGAGCCTTCGCATGCCCCGCGCCCCGCTGTCCGACGCCATCGCCTTCTACGACGACCTGCTGAAGGGCGACGTGCTGCGCCGCACCCAGGAGCTGCTCCAGCGCACCTCGGAGGCGAAGCGCATCACGTATGGCGGGCGCGTGCTGGCCCACGCGCTGCGTCCGCACTTCGTCACCCCGGAGGCGCACGCGGAGCTGCGGCGGGCCGCGTCCGCGGTGGGGCAGGCGCTGGAGGAGGTAGCGGCGCGCGCGGCGACGGATGCGGCCTTCCGCGAGTCGCTGCACCCGCAGGGCTGGGAGGAGCTGCTGCTGCCCGTGGACGGCGGGCGCCCGGGGCTCGCCACCATCGGCAGGCTGGACGGCTTCGTCGGTCCGGACGGCGTCATCCGCTTCATCGAATACAACCCGGACCCGGGGGGCCCCATCAACTCCCACCACCTGGGCGAGGCCTTCGACGTCTCGCCCGCGATGGAGGCCTTCGCGAAGCGCTACGACGTCGTCCGTCCCGCCACCGCGCCCCACCTCATCCCCTCCCTCACCGCGCTCAACGCGCGCGCCGGACGCAGCGGCCCTCCCAACCTGGCGCTCTTCGGCCCGCCGGGACCCGACGACTCCGACGAGGAGGCGGTGTACCGGGACTACCTGGAGGCGAATGGCTGCCCCCTGCGCATCGTCACCTCCGAGGACGACTGGACGTACGCGAACGGCGTGCTGCGCGTGGGGGACTTCCGGGTGGATGTCATCACCTTCATCTCCTCCGTCGGCTTCGGCGGGCTGGTGGTGGGGTGCGGCCCGGATCATCCCGTCATGCGCGCCATCACCGACGGCGCGGCGAACTTCATGAACGGGCTGTTCCGCAGCACCATGCTGCGCAGCAAGACGCTCTTCGCGGCCCTGAGCCGCATGGCGGACGAGGGCGCCTTCGGCGCGGAGCGGGACGCCCTCCTGAAGAAGCACATCCCGTGGACGCGCGTGGTGCGCGAGGGGATGACCCCGCGCGACGGCGCGCGCGTGGACCTGGTGCCGTACGTGGCGGCGCACCGGGAGCACCTGGTGCTCAAGCCCGCCTTCGACTACGGCGGCCGGGGCGTCACGCTGGGCTGGCAGACGGACGCGGACACCTGGAGCGCCACGCTCAAGCAGGCCCTGGAGGAGACCTGGGTCGTGCAGGAGCGCATCCCGCTGGTGAAGACCGCCTGGCCCGTGCTCGACGGCGGACAGGTGCGGTACGAGGAGTGGCACTCGGACCTGAACCCGTTCCTGTGGAACGGCGGCCGGCCGGAGGGCTTCCTCGTGCGGCTGTCCTCCTCCGCCATGCTCAACCTCGCGCAGGGGGGAAGCCTCACGCCGCTGGTTGTGGTAGATACCGGAAAAAGCTGAAATCTCTTGTCTCCGTGACAGGCCTTCCGCATGAATGGTGCCTCCCCCCGTGGTGAGGAGTGCCCCATGAATCCCCCTGGTTTCTTCCGGTGGCTGTCATTGCCCGCAGTGCTGCTGTCCTGTGGTCCCGCGGTGCCTGAAACCCAGGCGGACGCGCCGGTGGCGGTGGAGCAGGCGGCGCTCATCGAGCTGCTCTCCAATGGCAACTTCAACAACGGCACGACGGCGCCGTGGTGGAACAACGCGAGCACGCAGTCACGCGTGGAGAATGGCCAGTGGCGCGTGGACGTGGCGGCGAACACGGCCAACCCGTGGGACGCCATCGTGGGGCAGAGCGGCCTGACGCTGGTGGCGGGGCAGGCGTACACGCTGGCCTTCACGGCCACGGCGACGGCGGGCATTACCGCGCGCGTGACGGTGCAGCAGGACGTCGCGCCGTACGCGACGACGCTCAGCCAGTCCTTCACGTTGGACGGCACGTCACGGCGCATCAGCTTCCCCTTCACGTCCTCGCTGTCCACGGGGCAGGGCCAGGTGACGTTCCAGTTGGGCGGGCGGGCCAGCGCCGTCACGGTGCGGCTGGATGACGTGTCGCTCACCACCGAGGGCGGGTCGACGGGCTCCGGCCCGGTGGCGATGACGAGTGGCTTCTACGTGGACCCCAACTCCAACCCGGCGGTCTGGGTGCGCGCCAACGGTGGGGACGGCCGCGCGGCGCGCATCAACGCCTCTATTGCCAGCAAGCCGATGGCGCGCTGGTTCGGCAACTGGAGTGGGGACATCACGCAGGCGGTGTCGGGCTTCGTGGGCGCGGCGGACGCGGCGGACAAGCTGCCGGTGCTGGTGGCCTACAACATCCCTGGCCGCGACTGCGGCAGCCACTCCGGCGGCGGTGCGGGCAGCCCGGAGGCGTACCGCGCGTGGATCTCCGCGTTCGCGGCGGGTCTGGGCAACCGGCCCGCGGTCGTCATCATCGAACCCGACGCCGTCGCGCAGCTGGACTGCCTGCCCAACGACACGGAGCGCCAGACGCGGCTGGGTCTGCTGCGCTACGCCACCGAGCAGCTCCGCGACCGCGCGCCCAACACCTGGGCGTACCTGGACGGCGGCAACGCGCGATGGATTGGCGCCGACACGATGGCGCAGCGACTGGAGTCCGCGGGCGTGCGCAACGTGCGCGGCTTCGCGCTCAACGTGTCCAACTTCTACCCCACCGGCGAGTCCGCCACGTACGGCGGCGCGGTGAACTCCGCGCTTTCCAGCCGCTACGGCTACACGCGGCAGTTCGTCGTGGACACCAGCCGCAACGGCAACGGCTCCAACGGCGAGTGGTGCAACCCGGCGGGCCGCAAGCTGGGCACGCCCTCGCAGACGGGCGGCGGCGCGGAGCTGCTGCTGTGGGTGAAGGTGCCGGGAGACTCGGATGGCCAGTGCGGCATCGCGCCAGGCACGCCCGCGGGCCAGTTCAGCCCGGACCTGGCGAACCGGCTGATTGACGGAACCTGAGGGCTACGGGCTGGACGGGTCTTGATCGAGGTCGTGTGGCAGGTAGACTCATGAGGTCTAGTCATCGAAATGAGGCCACTTGCAGACCACCGACCGCATCAACCCGTCCAGCCGGGATGCGCCCACGTCTCGCCCACAGCGGCTTCCCTTCGGGCCCGAGCGCTCGCACTTCCTCTTCCAGATCGCTGACACCCGCTACGACTTCCTTCGCACCGTGGACCGCCGTCCGAATGGCGAGGTGTTGATGCTGGCCGAGCGCCATGAGCCGCGCGGTCTGCCGGGTCCTGTCTTCGTCAAGCGGCTGCACACTCCGGCCACGCGGGAGCGGCGCCACCGGCTGCTGGAGGAAGTGCAACTGGCCTACCGCCTGCGCCATCCCGCGATCGCCCAGGTGCACCACTTCAAGGTCCACGAGCGCAAACCCTACGTCGTGATGGAATACGTGGACGGCCCGTCCCTGGACACGGTGCTGTGCCTGATGGCCATGCGGGAGCGCCCCGTGTCCGTGGCCTTCGCCCTCTTCGTGGGGGCCGAACTGGCGGATGCGCTGGACCACGCCCATTCACTCACCGACGGCACGGGTCGCCCCCTGGGGCTGGTGCATCGCGACGTCAGCCCACGCAACGTGAGGATTGCCCGGGACGGCACGGTAAAGCTGACGCACTTCGGTGCCGCCTACTCCCACCTGGTGGGCCGCGAGGAGACGCAAGGCCAGCTCCTCAAGGGCGACGTGGCGTATGCCTCGCCCGAGTATCTGCGGGGAGAAGCGCTGACGCCCGCCTCGGACCTCTTCTCCCTGGGGCTCTCGCTGCTGGAGCTGGCCACGGGACGCCACCTCTTCCAGGACGCGATGGAAGGTGGCGCGGCGGGGGATGGCCCCTCCCGTCACGGCCTCCAGGTGGAGGAAGAACCGTCCCTGCCGCTGACGTGCATGCTGGAGCAGGTCCAGCGCTACACGTCCCAGGACGTGGCCCGCGCGGTGGCGGGGCTGCCCGTGGCGTTCGGCGCCGCACTCCAGCAGTCCCTCAGGCGCGAGCCTGGGGAGCGCCCCGGGACCGCTGGCGCCCTGCGGGATGCGCTGCGGGAGGGGCTTGCCTGGGAGCAGCAACAACATGGAGGGGGCGCGCTGTATGGGCGGAAGGAGGTGGCGAAGGAGCTGGCCTGCCTCATCGCCGACGCCAGCTCCGTCCGCGACCAGGTGGAGCTGGAGGACGAAGACCTCTTCCCCGCAGGACTGGACGCCCATGAGCTGACGCCGCCGTCTTTCCGAAAGCCCCGGGGGTAGGCAGGCGCTTCAGCGCGACAAGGCGCGGGCCATGGTGACGAGCGCGTCCAGTTGCTCTTCCTCCAATTCGCGCGCCAGTGTCATCAGCCGCCGCAGGGCCGCAGGCTCCTTCCGGGCCTCGCGGCGGGCGTCCGTGTCCGGCCGCGCCAGTCCCAGCAGTTCATCGGTGGTCACGCGCAACGCCATGCTCAGCCGGCACAACATCGTGGCGCTGGGCACCATCTTTCCCCGCTCCACGCGGCTGTAGACCATGGTGTTCATCCCTACGGCGGCGGCGACCTCCGCTTGCGTCAGGCCGAGCCTTGCTCGGGCTTCGCGCGCGGCCTTGCCTACCTTCATGCCCAGTTGTTCGTCCATGCGTGGGGGGAGCGTAACGGAAAGTCCATGGCGTGGCCGGCGGAACACGAATCGACTTGAGAGGTATTCATGGTGATAGACTTCTGATTTCCATGGGAGTCATCGCGACGCGGAGCGAAGGCTTCCAGGCGCCGAGGGCGGAAGCGTGAACGGCCAGCACATCGTGGACCTGCTGCCGGGCACGGACGTGGGTGGCTTCATCGTGGAGACGCTGCTCGGGCGGGGTGCCAGTGGCGCGGTCTACCGTGCCCGGCGCGGAGGCGAGTCCTTCGCGTTGAAGCTCCAGGCGCATCCGGGGATGGGAAGCTGGGCGGAGCGCGAGGTGTCCATCCTCATGCGCCTGGAGCACCCCAACGTGGTGGGCTTCCGGCACTGCGGGCTGCATCCGGAGAAGCAGCCCATCTGGTTCTATCTGGCCATGGAGCTGGTGGAGGGGCGCACGCTGCACCGGTGGGTGCGCGAAGAGAACCCCAGCGCCCGACGGGTGGTGGCGCTGATGCGGAACCTGGCGCACGGCCTTGATGCGCTCCACGGCAAGCAGGCGCTGCACCGGGACATCAAGGAGGCCAACATCCAGGTGCGGGAGGCCACCGGTGAGGCGGTGCTGCTGGACGTTGGCGTCGGACACTATGCAGGTGCGCTCCGGCTGACCCAGGGCATCCTGCCGCCGGGCACGCCGCAGTACCGCAGTCCGGAGGCGCTGGCCTTTCGCCGTGAGCGCGGGCGACAGGAGGACGCGCATTACGAGGCCACGCGCGCTGACGACCTGTATGCGCTGGGGGTGGTCCTCTACTGGATGCTCACGGACCGGCATCCCTTCGAAGCGCCCGTCACCGCCACGGAAGTGGAGACCCTCATCCGTGAACCCCCGGTGCCGCCCCATTTGCGCAACCCGCGCGTGCCGGAGGCCGTGAGCCTGCTGTGTCTGCGCTTGCTGGCGAAGACGCCCGAGGCGCGCGGTGAGGGCGCGCGGGCCCTGGACGAAGCGCTGGCGGCGCTGGTGATGGATGACACGTGGGATGTATCGCTGCTCCCGGACGTGGCGGAAGCCCCTCCGGCGCCGATGCCCCGGGATGAAGCCGAGGAGCACGAAGCCTGGATGGCGCACGGCGAGGCGCTGGGACCGCCCCGCAGGGGGAAGGTGCCCCTGCCGCCAGTCCTCCCCCTGTCTGTGAATGCGCGGGTGTCCCGACGCTTCGTTCATCCGACAGGGGCATCGTGGAAGGGGTGGGGGCTGCTGGCGTGCGTGATGG
>NZ_RAWB01000203.1 GCF_003612055.1 Corallococcus llansteffanensis | reverse complement strand
GCTCCGACGGCACCGTCTGGGCGTGGGGCGCGGACCACTACTCCGGCGCGGGCCCGGCCATCAGCCATGCCTCGCCCGTACAGGTGCTGGAGCTCAGCGGGGTGACGGCCATCGCCGCCGGGGACGACTTCTCGCGGGTGCTCCGCTCCGACGGCACCGTCTGGGGCTGGGGGGACAACTTCGACGGGCAGCTCGGGGACGGCACCACGACCTCGCGCTCCACGCCCGTGCAGGCGGTGGGCCTGGGGGCGGTGACGGCGCTCGGCCCGAGCCGCAGCCCCGGGCTGGCGCTGCGCTCGGACGGCACCGTCTGGGCCTGGGGCCGGAACAACGAGGGCCAGCTCGGGGACGGCACGCGGACCACCCGGCTCCTCCCCGGCCCGGTGTCGACCCTGAGTGACGTGGCGGCGCTCGCTGGCGGGGATGATCACTCGCTGGCGCTGCACCTGGATGGCACGGTGTCGGCCTGGGGCAACAACGGCCGGGGACAGCTCGGGGACGGCTTCGCCCGGTACCGGCTCAGCCCGGCGCGGGTCCCCCTGCCGTAAACCCATCCACGCAGGCCCGCGGCTTCACCCAGGAAGCCGCGGGTCGGTGGAGGGCTCCCGGCTCAATAGGTGGACGGGCACGCGGTGGACAGGGCGGTGCCGCGCTGCCAGCACTTGTTGGCGCCCGGCGTGCACGCGTACCAGGCACAGGAGGCCTGGTGCGCATCGCAGGTGGCCACGTCCGTGTAGCTCCGGCAGGGGGCGCACGCGGTCGCGTTCGGGGTGCCTCGGGGCCAGCAGGTGTTCGTGCAGGCGTACCAGCCGCAGGAGGACCCGTACTGCTGACACGAGGCCTGCGACGTCTGGAGCGCGCACGGCCCACACGCCACGCCCAGCGGCGTCCCGGAAGACCAGCAGGAGTTGGAGCAGGCGTACCAGGCGCATCCGGCCGTGTTGCAGGAGGACACGCTGGTGTTCTGGCCACACCAGGAGTCGGCCGGGCATGCGACCTGGATGTCCGTGCCCGGGGGCCAGCAGGAGTTGGAGCAGGCGTACCAGGCGCATCCGGCCGCGTCGCAGGAGGACAGGGTCGTGTTGGCGCCGCAGGCGCTCGGCTGGGCGGGGGCCTCGGTGTCATCCAGGTGCACCAGGTGGCGCCACCAGTTGGGCGCGTTCTTCTGGCCGTAGGGCATGTGGTTGAACCACCACTTCAGGAAGCCCTCCTCCGTGCAGCCCCACTCGGTGCAGCTCAGGCTCCGCCGGGCCACGGAGTCGGGGTTCACCAGCGGATTGCGCAGCCAGGCGTCCGCGCTGGAGGGCACGAACGTGGTGTTGCCATAGTCATAGTTCGTCCCCGGCGCCGCGTTGGGCGGGTGGTGCACGTAGCCCACGCCCGCGAGGTTCGGCTTGTCGCGGTGCAGGTCGTTGAACTTGTCCCAAAGGTGGCCGGCGGGCTGTCCCCGGTACGCGCGGTCGAGGATGGACTCGGAGCGATGCCCGTACGAGTGCAGCGCCTCGGCGACGCCCCGCTCGTAGTTGTAGCCCATCACCACGAAGTTGCGGAAGCTGGCCACGCGCGGCTCCGGAGGGGCGTTGCACCAGTAGGCATTGCTGCCCAGCATGCGGGACTCGTACAGCTGCACCCACGGGGGCGCCATCACCCAGACCTCATCCAGTTCGTTGGCCTCCATGCGGGCCTTGAGGTTGAACTCGTTGGCGAACGCCACGTAGTCGAAGCGGGGACAGGTGCTCTCCGTCCCGGGCGTGGTGCACCCGCGCAACTGGTCGCGCTTCAAGGGGTCCGGCTCGTTGATGATGCTCAACAACCGGGTGGGCGTGTAGCGCGTGCCGTTCTCGAACCACGGCAGCCGGTCCGTGATGACCTTCACTTCCACGACCTGGTAGTCCACGGTGAAGTGCGAGCTGGAGCGCAGCCCCGAGCGCAGCGCGTTGGTCAGCGGCTTTGGATCACTCCAGCCCTTCAGCGTGTGAAGGGGCGTGCCTGAATAGGAAGGTTCGTAGACGAACAGCAGCACCCGCGGACGGAAGAGGTCCGTGCCCGCGGAGGCGTAGCTCAGCCCGGCCTCCTCCGCACCGGCAGGGGGCGCGCTGTCCTCTGCGCCCGTGGGCGCGCAGCCCGCCAGACACAACAGCGAGAGCCACAGCGCTCGCGCCACATTCGAGGTTCTTGTCATTGAGATTCCCTGTTTCAATAGAAGTTGAGGCCCTGGAGATAGGTCTGGTTGAGGACGCACGGCAGATACGCGTTCTGGGTGGTTTCCGTATCCAGGTGGCAGAGGTAGATCTCCGTCCGCTCATTGCCCCACAGGTCCGTGGCCATGATTCCGAACATGAACTGGGTATCGAGGCTGATGCTCGTGTCGAAGAAGAAGTTGTAGAACCAGGGGCCCTGCGTCAGCGTGGCCCTGAAGTTGGGAGGCAAGAACAGACCTCCCTGCAGGACGACGCTCTTCACCCCCCGCGGGTCGCTGACGGCATTGGCGGAGACCTGGTACGTGTGACCGCTGCCGTAGACGCTGAAGAACTGGATGGCGGGGGGCGTGTTGTCCGCGATCACCGGGCGCGTCTCCGGTGCACTCCAGGCGCCGTAGATGTCGAAGCACTGGAACAGCACGGTGTAGTTCCCGTCCGCCCGCGCGGAGGTGTCGACGGCGAACTGGTAGGGAGGGGTGTTGTCCGTCTGCAGCACGGCGCCGTTCTCCCGCATCTCGACGTGGTGCACGCCTTCCGTGTCATTGCACTGCACGGTGAACTTCGGCTGCTTGGGTTGGCTGTCGTCGCGGGTGACGGCGGAGATGGCGGGCGGGGTGTAGACCTTGGTGAACGTGGTCGCGTACTGGGTGGTGTTGCCGCAGTTGTCGGAGACGACGGCGTGGAAGGCGTGCACGCCGACGGACACCGCGCTGCTGGCCAGGAGCACCACGTAGCCGGGCGTGGTGGGCTGGCCCACCAGAATGCCATCCACATACAGGGCATACGGGTACAGGATGCCGCAGCTGTCGGAGGTGCCCACGGTGAGCGTCATGGTGCCCGTGAAGCCCTGCTGGGCGCTGAAGGTCACCGCGGGAGCAATCCGGTCCTGGGGCGCGGTCTGCGTGGCAGTGGCCTTGTTGCCGAAGGCGTCCGTCACCTCCACGCTGAGGGTGTGGACCAGCGGGTCTGACGGCGAGTACGACGCCTGGTAGGGCGAGCCGGTGCTGCGGGTGGCGAAGATGAGCCCGTCCACCTTGAAGTCGGCACGCACCAGCGCGGAGGCATCCGTGGCCGTCGCGCTGAGGTTGAAGGGGGGGCCACTGGTGCCCACGGTCAACGTCATCACCGGGCGGGTGTTGTCGACGAGCAGGGCGTGGTTGAGGACGGTGACGTTGCCGTATTCGTCGTACACCCTGGCGACCATGGGGTGGGTGCCGTCGGTCCAGGTCGAGGTGTCGAAGGTCTTGTCGTAGGGCGACGCGAACAGCGTGTCCATCAACTGGGCGCCCTTGAGGAACTCGACCTGGAGGATGCCGGAGGGGTCGGTGGCCAGGACGCTGAGCAGCGGCTGCTTGGGCGGGCCGAAGCGGGTCAGCGTGGCCTGGGGACCCGTCTTGTCCAGGTTCACGGTGACGGTGCGGGTGGCCAGGTTGTCCCACCAATCCCAGGCGCGCAGCTGGAGGGAGTGGTTGCCGGAGGCGAGCGAGGTGCCGGAGATGCGCTGCGTGAACTGCCAGCCCGGCAACGTGTAGACCCCCGTGCCATCCACCACGATCTGGGGAGGCTTGTTGAACTGCTCGGGATACAGCGGGTCCGAGACGGTCCCGGTGCACTCGATGTCCAGGTCCACCTGATGACAGGTGAGGGTGGTCGTGGGAGGCGTGAGGTCCGGCGGGTCGCCCACGCCCACGGCCGCGAAGGCGGAGGCCACCACCTTCTTGTGGGAACCCATGTGGAGGGGGTCCACGATTCGTGCTGCCTCGAGCGCCAGCTCGCGAGCCAGGTGGAAGTCGCCGCCATCCGGGAGGGCCTCCACGGTGCTCGCCCAGATGCGCGCCGCCTTCACGGGGCCAATGCCACTGAAGCCCTGCGGAACCAGGGGACAGTGCTGCTCCGTGTAGGGGCCCGAGGCGGGCATGGGCTGACAGCCGTACGCGAGCAGCACGAACATGCGGGTGATGGGGCCGGCCGCGGCATGCGGGCCCTCCAGCCTGAGTTTGTCGTACCACTCGTAATGGACGGGAGAGCGGATGTTGCGGGCGACGGTCCCCGTCTCTTCTCCCATGTTGAAGTGGGAGGGCTGGGGCGTCATCTGGTCGATGGCGGACGGCAGGCCCCCGGCCCGCATGGCGTCGCGGGTGAGCTCGGCGAGGAAGCCGATGATGTCTCCGGTGGCCTCGTTCATCGCGGCCATCTCCGAGTAGCTCAGGTCCGTGTCCGCCGGATCCTCCCAGACCGCCGTGCCGAAGAAGTCATGACCGAGTTCATGGCCGACGATGTCGGTGGTCGCCATCGGGATGCGCCGCAGGTTCGGGAGAGCGATGACGCCGCTGTAACCCACCTGGAGCCGGGGCTTGGTGCGGTCGGGGTGGTACTGCGCGCCGTACATCGGGTAGTGGAGGTTCACGCTGAGCGGCCTGCCAATCCCGCTGGGTCCGTTGCGCTGGAGGATGGCGTCGAAGACGGTCCAGGTCGTGTTGACGGCATGGAACGCGTCCACCGCCGCCGTCTCGCCGTTCACGCTGTCCGGCTGCGAGCTGGCGAGGAACTTGAGTCCGTCACCGAAGGAGGCGTCCTCGCTGTAGTAGGGGGTGTAGAAAGAGGCCTTGCCTCCCTGGGAGAAGGTCGCCAGGTACTGGTTCTTGTGCGTGTCCTGGAGGTCGTAGGTGCCGTCGGCGGCGTTGAAGAGCGTGAGGAAGGTGCGGGTGCCGTTGAAGTAGCCGCGGCCGGTGACGGTCCGGAAGTCGTCCGCGTCGAGCGCGAGCGGGTCCAGCCGCAGCACCTTTCCGGAGCGGGCGTCCACCTGGGCCATCCAGGTGTGGGCGGAGTCGGGCCCGCCCTCGCCGGTGGACAGCTCCAGCCGGTAGATGAGCGTCATCCCCGTCACGACCCGTTCGAAGTGCGCGGCGTTGGGACGCGCGGAGGCGGGGGCGTCTGGCTTCCGCCGGTGCTCCTCGTGGGGCAGGAGCATGAGCCGGGCCCCCGTGAGCTTCGCGGAAGGGTCCTTCAGCTCCGCCAGGACCGCGCTCACCGCCTGCTCCTGCGTCAGCTGGGGCTTCGTCTCCACGCGCACGCCGGGGGCGAGGCGGACGTTGGTGAAGTGCGTCTCGCCGTGCGCCGTCCGGGCCTCCAGGCCCAGCACGGGCACGCCCTGGAGGTGCAGCCGGTGCCGGTCCCCCTTGCCGCCAGGCGCCTCCACGAGCGTCGCTTCCCCCAGGTCGAAGCCACGCGCTTCGGCCAGCCGCTCGGCCCGGGTCCGGGCCTCCACACCGGGTGTTTCGGGTGCCTCCGGCGTCTCCACCTGCGTGGCTTCACACCCCGCGAGCACGCATACGAGCCCGCCCAGCATCCACTGCATGAACCGCATCGGACTTCCCCCTCCAAGAGAAAGTTCGATTGTCGGAGGAATGGGGAAAAAGGTGTTTCGATGAGAAAGTATTGAAAAGCGAGCACTTGGAGAGGTGGGTCTTCCGGGACCACAGTCTCAATGGTATCCGCGCCATGGAAATACCGCCTTAACCGGCTAAATCGGCCAAAGCCGCCAAATCCCTGGCGGCTCCAAGCCGAGACACCTTGCGAGGAGACACCTTGAGGCACCTGAGAATCATTGCATCCCTGACACTGGCGGCCGCGCTCTCCGCCTGCGGCGGCGCCCCGGCGGAGATGCCCGAGACGTCTGGGCTGGCGTCGGCCGAGTCCGCGCTGGACTGCGCCGCCCTGAGCGCCCCCGTGTATCACCGCATCAAGGCGAGCACGGGCGACAGCCTCTACACGCACAACGCCAACGAGGCGGCCAACGCCGCCACGACGTATGGCTACACCGATGACCGGGGCGTGGCCTTCAAGGCCGCCACCATCACGGGGACTGGCCTGTCCCCCGTCTACCGCATCTACAGCCCCAGCCGCGGCGAGCACTTCTGGACCCTCGATGCGACGGAGAAGCAGGACCTCGTCAGCACGGGCGGGTACACCACCGACGAGGGCGTCGGCTTCTACGCCTCGAAGACGGCGGACCCGTGCCTCGTCCCCGTGTACCGCTACTCCAACACGACGCTGCGCAAGCACCGCTTCGCCATCACCGCGGCCGAGCGCAGCAGCCTCAGCGCCGCCGGCTGGGTCGACGAGGGCATCAAGCTCTACGCCGCGCCCACCACTCCGGCGCCCGTGGACACGAAGTTCACCTTCGTCGTCATCCCGGACACGCAGAACGAGGTGGTCAGCAACTCGACCCTCATCGACCACCGCATGCAGTGGCTCGTCGACAACCGGTCCGCGCTCGACCTGCGTTTCGTGACGCAGACGGGCGACATGATGAACTGGGACACGCCTGACCACATCCAGTACGTGCGGGCCAGCAACGCCCTCAAGAAGCTGGATGACGCCAGGATTCCCTACGCGTTGGCCATTGGCAACCATGACTCGGCGGCCACCTGTCCCGGGGGCAGCGCCTGCCCCGGCAACGTCAATGCCAACCTTCGCAACACCACCACGTTCAACACCTACTTCCCGGTGTCGCGCTTCCAGGCGCTGGCGGGCGTGTACGAGACGGGCAAGTGCGACAATGCCTATCACACGTTTACCGCGGGGGGCCTGAACTGGCTCGTGCTCAACCTGGAGCTGTGGGCGCGCACGGGCGCGGTGGACTGGGCCAAGACCGTCATTGCGGCGCATCCGCGTCACAATGTCATCGTCATCACCCACTCGCACCAGACGAGCAGCGGCGGCATCGAGCAGGGCAACGGCGGCTACGGCAACAACAGCCCGCAGTACGTGTTCAACAACGCGCTCAAGCTGTATCCCAACGTGAAGTTCATCTTCTCCGGCCACGTGGGCAGCGCGGCCTACAGCGAGGTCACCGGCGACCAGGGCAACAAGATCTACCAGCTCCTCACGACCTACCATGACGCGTCGACGAACCCGACGCGGCTCATCGAGGTGGACACCGCCGCCAACACCTTCTCCACGCGCGTGTACTCGCCCTACACGAACGCGGAGAAGGCGGACGGCTCGAAGTTCACCATCAGCAACGTGTCCTGGGTTCGCTGACCCGACCTCCGTAGCGTCCCACCCTCTCCGCGCAGCCTCATTCCGAGGGCTGCGCGGAGCTCCTGTGGCAGCGGACGCCTTTTGAGTCACCCTCCGCGCGGCTGCGTTTCCCCGGGGGACTCCAACTCGCGCACCAGCGAGGCCATCAGGTCCGTCGCCGTCCGGTGGCGCAGGTTGGGCGCGATCTGCCCGCTCCACAGGGAGATGAGGTCCGTGCGTCCCGCCTTCATGGCGGCGGGCCTCAGCTTCGACGCGAACCAGCCCTGGATGGGGAAGGGCGGCAGCTCCGCGGCGCGCGGCCCCATCTCGTCGCTCCAGCGGTTGCGCAGGCCGCGCGCCAGCCGGCCGGAGAAGGCTCGCGTCAGCGCCGTGTGCTGGGCCTTTTGACTGAAGAGGGCGGCGCGGTGCTCGGGCGTGGCCCCGGACTCCTCGCACGCGAGGAACGCGGTGCCGAGCTGCCCGGCCTGGGCGCCCAGCGTGAGGGCCGCGCGGATGCCTCGCCCGTCACCGATACCCCCGGCGGAGATGACGGGCGCCTTCACCCGGTCCGCGACGAGCTGGGTGAGCGCGAAGGCCCCCATGAGCGAGTCCTCCGCCCGCGCGAGGAAGGACGGCCTGTGGCCTCCCGCCTCGAACCCCGTCGCCACGATGAGGTCCACGCCCGCGCTGTCGAGCGCCTGCGCCTCCGCGAGGGACGTCGCCGCGCCGATGGTGGCGATGCCGCGCTTGCGGCACTCCGCGAGGATGCTCGCCGAAGGAACGCCGAACACGAAGCTGAACACCGGCGGCCGCGCCTCCAGGAGCGCGTCCACCTGCTCCTCGAACCGCCAGGCGTACCGCTCCGGTCGCGCGGGCTTCTCCACGCCCAGCTCGCGGTAGTAGGGCTCGAAGAGCGCGTAGACGCGGTCGAACTCCGCGGGGCTCAGGTCCAGCCCACCCGGATCATGGTCGGAGACCCAGAGGTTCAGCGCGAACGGGTTCGACGTCAGCGACCGCAGCTCTTTGGTCAGCCGGAGGATTTCATCCGGCGGCAGGGTGTAGGCGCCATACGACCCGAGCCCACCCAGGTTGGACACCGTCGCCGCCAGTCGGGCGGTGGAGAGCCCACCTCCGAACGGGCCCTGGATGATGGGATACCGCACCCCGAGCCGGCGCACCGCCTCGGTCTCGCTGCTCCGCTTCCCGCTCCCGGTCTCGCTCATGGAGCCAGGATAAGCGCCACGTCCGCGACGGGCTTGCCCATCTGCGTGACGAAGTGGCCTATGCGGCCGGCTGGGGTTGTTGGCGGAACAGCAGCAGTCCGGCCACCCCCACGAAGGCCAGGGCGGACAGGCCGAGCGAGAGGTGGATGTTGGTCACGCTCCCCAGGAGCCCCACGGTCACCCCGCTGAACGCCCGCAGGCCGGAGGCCGACATGCTGAAGAGCCCCAGGACGCGGCCCCGGATGGTGTCCGGCGCATTCAGCTGCACGATCGCCTGGGTCATGCTGCTGAAGGACAGCTCCAGGAAACCGGCCACGAACAGCACGCCGATCGCCGCCGGATACCAGCTCATGAACGAGAACATGAAGAGCGAGCATCCCCACAGGAACGCGATCTTCAACGCGGAGGCCGCCGTCGTCGGCAGCCAGGTCCCGCGCGTCTCGAGCAGGACGCCCGCGAGCAGCGCCCCGGCCGCATCCGCGCCCAGCAGGAGCGTATAGGCCAGGCCCGGGTCTCCATGGCCCAGCTCATGGGCGAAGCCCGGCATCTGCGCCTGGTAGCTGTTGCCGATGAAGAAGGAGGCTGCCCCCGCCAGCAACACCATGGGCGCGACCACGGGCATCCCTCGCACGTCGCGGATGGTCTGGACGATGTCCGCGAAGCCCCGGACGGCACGCTTGGGGCCCGTCGACCCCCCGCGAAAGTGCCGGCCATAGGGCGCGCCCACCAGCCAGAACACGAGGGGCAGATAGAACAGCGTGTTGACGAAGATGCCCCGGGTCGGCCCGAACGTCCGCATGATGATGCTGCCCACACCCGGGCCTACCAGCACGCCCAGGTAGCGGGCGGTCGCGTTCAGGCGCACCGCGCTGGCCAGGGAGCCCGTACCCACGATGTCGTAGAGCAACATCTGGCTGGAGGTGCCCCAGAGGACCCCCGCGCAGCCATGGAGCGTGAGGAGCACCATCGCGTGCCACATCTGCAAGGAGTCCGTGACGAAGAAGTATCCCCACCCAAGGGAGGCGGTGATGAAGAGCACCATGCCGGCCTGGATGAGGCGCCGGGAATCGAACCGGTCATTGAGCGCGCCCACCGGCACCGAGAACATCAAGTAGGGCAGCCAGTGGGACACCACCGCGAACCCACCCAGCGCCGCCGAGTGGAACTTCTGGAACGCCACCCAGTAGCTGATCACGTGCTCGATGTTGTCGGCCATCATCGCCAACATGAACGTGATGAGGAAGGTCCGGTATCCAGGGATGCGGAGCGCGCTCGTTGCGACAGGGGGGACGGCCACGGTGGAGGTCATGGAGGTTCACGCACGGAGCAGTGGGTGGCTGGTTATTTCCGGCTGTATTGGATTGCTTGAATTTCCGGGAGAAGGATGTCCAAATGCTGTCTTCCCATTGACCGCTGCCTCACCCGGAGGTTGTCTGCCATGAAGAGGGTTCTTGCCACCGCTCTTATCGTGATCGTGTCCGCTTGTGGCGGTGAAGAAGGAGGCCCGTGGAGCGGCGCGGAGGACACCGCCTCCAAGGCGCTGGCGGAAACGAGCGCCGGTCTGGCCCAGCCCTCTCCCGCCTTCATTCCGCAGCCCACCGGCCCCTGCCCCGAGTTCCAGGACGGGACGCTCACCTTCCGGCCGGCGGGGATCCCGGCCCGCGCGGTTCGCATCTGGATGTCGGACGCGGCCAGGACGCTGGATGGCCCGCTCGTCTTCTACTGGCACGGCACGGGCAGCCAGCCGACGGAGGCCACCACGGGCATCGGCACGACGCAGATCGAGGCCATCAAGGCCCAGGGTGGAATCGTCGCGGCGCCGACGCGCGATCCCGCCGCGGGCACCTTCCCCTGGTTCTATGTCTCGTCCACGTCCCGTGACGATGACTTCCGCGTGGCCGACGAGGTCCTGGCCTGCGCCATCCAGAAGATCGGCATCAACGTGAGCCACATCCACAGCATGGGCATGAGCGCGGGGGGCCTGAACACCACGCAGATGAGCTACCGCCGCTCTGGATACATCGCGAGCGTGGCGACCTATTCGGGCGGGAGGACCTCCACCATCCCGACGCAGGATTCGTCGAACAAGTTCGCCGCGATGATTTTCCACGGAGGCCCGTCCGATCAGGTCGTCATCAACTTCCAGACGGCGAGCCAGAACTACTACAACGACCTGAAGTCCAAGTCCCAGTTCGCCATGCTGTGCAACCACGGCAAGGGGCACACCATCCCCACGGACGCGCGCGCGGCGGTCTGGCAGTTCCTCCAGGCCCACCCCTTCGGCACCGTCCCGTCGCCCTACGCAGGGGGGCTGCCGAACACCATGCCGAGCTACTGCCAGCGCTGAGCCGCGCGGTGGCTCCTGGAGGCGTCGGGAGGCTCAATACGTTGTATCCACGACCCACGCACCGGTGACGCCATTCTCCTCCAGGATCGCCGGGGTCCTGGTCAGGATGATGTGGCGTTCCTTGTGGGCCATCTCCGTGTCGTAGAAGTCCGTGGCGAACCCGAACTCCCTCCTGATGGAAGGTTCGATCTCCCTCAACTCCGCATCCCAGGCGCCCTCCATGTAGATGTTCTTGTGGGTGGTGTTCTGGGGTGGGGTGGACTTGTAGGCGCCATCCCTCACGCGCACGTAGAGCGCATCATAACCCAGCCACTCCACCGGCACGTTGCGGTTGGAGACCAGCCTTGTCATCTCATCGTAGACGTTTTGGAAGTGGGGCTCGTGCGTGGCCCTCTCATCCAGCACGAACAGCTTGATGCGCATGCGCCAGATGATGGTATCCGCCTGTTCCTGCATGCTCTCAAGCGCTTCGCGGAGCACCCCTGCGATGAGGGAGCCTCGCGTTTCCCGTCGTCTCTCGATTCTGGATCGTGTTTCCAGGTGCTCATCACTGGGCGGGGTGATGTGGGCCAGGAACACGTGGGTGTCCGTCTCGATCAAGACGCCCACACAGGTGACCAGGCCCGTGGTGCTCAGGAACAGCTCGAGGTTGTTTTTTCTCGGCACCCCGATGCCGATTCCAGCCTGCACGCTGACGATCATGAGCCCTCCTTGAAGGCTGTAGGGTGTCTAGCATCGGAAGCCACGAGGCAGTGAGCGGTGAGGCGCTGTTATCGGGATGTGGAGCCCAGGGACTCCCGCAGGCGCGCGATGTCGCGGGAGGGCGGGGCCCCGAACATCCGGCTGTACTCGCGGCTGAACTGGGACGGGCTCTCGTAGCCCACGGAGTGGCCGGCCATCGCCGCGTCCATGGCCTGCGCCAGCATCAAGCGGCGGGCCTCCTGGAGCCGCAGCCGCTTCTGGTACTGCAGCGGGCTCATCGCCGTGACGGACTTGAAGTGGTGGTGGAGCGCGGACGGGCTCATGTGGACGGCGCGCGCCAGCCGTTCGATGCGCAGCGGCGCGGCGTAGTGTTCCTTGAGCCAGTGGATGGCGCGGGTGACGGACTCCCGGCGGCTGTCCGCGACGGCGATGCGCCGCAGCCGTTCGGAGTTCTCACCGGACAGCAGGCGGTAGAGGATTTCGCGGATGACGAGCGGCGCGAGCACGGGGATGTCGCGCGGCGTGTCCAGCAGCCGCACGAGCCGCGCCGTCGCGTCCAGCAGCGGCGCGCCCACCGGACCCAGGGCCAGCCCCCGGAGCCCGTCCACCGGCCCGGGCGCTTCCAGCTGCGCCTCCATCATCAGGCCGCCCAACTGCCCGGGCTCCAGGTCCAGCCGGAAGCAGAGGTAGGGCGCGGCGGGGGAGGCCTCCACCACCTGCCCCGTGACGGGCAGGTCCACCGACGCGACGAGGCACTGGTCCGGGCCGTAGACATACAGCTCGTCGCCCAGGAGCACGTGCTTGCGGCCCCGCGCCACGATGCACAGCGCCGGTTCGTGCAGGGCATGCAGCGGCGTGGTGGGCGTGGAGGCGCGGATGAGCACCACGCGGGGAATGGCGGTGGCGTGGAGGCCGTCCGTGGGCGCGTGGCGCTCCAGGAGGGTCGCCAGCTCGGACAGGTGCGGGTTGAGGACGGAGTCGGGGCGGGCGGGCGGCATGCACGTGCGTTCTAACCCCGGCGCGGAGCGGGTGCTCGTGCAGGAATGGGCAAGAGGTCGCGAGCATCCGGATACCGCCCTCCCCGCGCCTCTTGAGAGGGTGACGTCCTCCCCGGCGCCCTTCGCGCCGGGCCTTCGAGCAAGGACAAGACGATGACGACGAACATCCAGGGCAAGGTGGTGGCCATCACCGGAGCGAGCAGCGGCATTGGCGAGGCGACGGCCCGCCTGCTCGCCGGACAGGGCGCGAAGGTGGTGCTGGGCGCGCGCCGGACGGACCGTCTGGAGGCGCTGACGGGCGACCTGCGCGCCAAGGGCGGCGAGGCGCGCTTCCGGGCGTTGGACGTGACGCAGCGCGAGGACGTGGAGGGCTTCGTGGCCTTCACGCTGAAGGAGTTCGGGCGGCTGGACGTGCTCATCAACAACGCGGGGGTGATGCCGCTGTCGAAGCTGGACGAGCTGAAGGTGGACGAATGGAACCGGATGATCGACGTGAACATCCGGGGGGTGCTGCACGGCATCGCGGCGGGGCTGCCGGTGATGAAGCGTCAGAAGGCGGGGCAGTTCATCAACCTGTCGTCCATTGGCGGGCACGCGGTGAGCCCGACGGCGGCGGTGTACTGCGCCACCAAGTACGCGGTGATGGCCATTTCGGAAGGGCTGCGCCAGGAGGTGGGCGCGGACATCCGCGTCACGGTGATCTCGCCGGGAGTCACGACGTCGGAGCTGGCGGAGAGCATCAGCGACCCGAGCGCGCGTGAGTACATGCGCGAGTTCCGCAAGGATGCGATTCCGGCGGAGGCCATCGCCCGCTCCATCGCCTACGCCATCAGCCAGCCCGCGGACGTGGACGTGAGCGAGATCATCATCCGCCCCACGTCGAGCCCGTACTGAAAGGGGAGGGGGGATGGTGTTACGCTTTGGACGGGGCGCCCGGGCGGGCGTCCGCGCAAGGGGGACTCCGTGGGCCTCAGGAATTGGATGGGCGAACTCTACGCCCTGGTGCCGGAGTTCGGGCAGAAGCGGCTCTCCCAGGTCGTCATTCCCGGCACGCACAACAGCGGCACGTACCAGAAGCAGGGGCCGGTGAGTGACCTGGCGCGCTGCCAGTCCGACAACATCGCCGAACAGCTCGACAACGGGATGCGGTTCTTCGACCTGCGGTTCGAGCGGTCCTGGTACGACGACGGGCTCTATACACACCACGGCGGGGGCTTCTTCGACGTCCTCTACAAGAGGGCCACGCCCCAGCAGGTCTTCAGCTCGGTCGGGACGTTCCTCGCCCAGCATCCGCATGAGGTCGTCATCCTCCAGCTGACGGACATGACGATGTTCAACGACTCCGCCTACGACGCGCTGTATCAGATCATCTGGTCGAACCTGGGGAGCTGTCTTGCCAGGCGTCCCACCACGGGCGTCGACCGGACGCTCGACGATCTGATCAGCCACAACGAGCGGGCCATCCTGACGATCGAGACCGGCTACAAACCAGCAGCCTGGCAGCCGTATCTCTGGAACAAGATCATCTCGTTGTACGACGAGACAACCTACTCATCCGGAGATCCCCAGCGCATCAAGCAGTTCATCGAGATGCAGCTCGGCCGGCAGCCCGGGCCGTGGGTTGCCCAGCTCCTCCTCACACCCGATACCCGCAAGTTGCAGTCGCCCGCCGGGATCGCCGGTCGCATCAACCCCCTGGTCGAGGGCTGGCTCCTGTCCCCGAAGTGGCGCGACCAGATGAACATCTTCATCACCGACTTCTCGGAGGCGGAGACGGTGCGGGCGGCGATGCTGCTCAACGGCGGCAGCGCGTACGTGCTGGCGCAGTACCAGGACGCCAACAGCTTCGCCCTGGCCAACACCGAGACGGCGTGCGCGCCCGTGGTGGATGGCGACACGCTGTACTTCGTCGCCAAGGCGGACAATGCCCTGATGAGCGCCTCCCTGTATGGGACCGACCTGCGGACGTGGGTCGCCGGCACGGATCCCGACGCGCCCGCCTCGGCGCCGACGGTCTGCCACAACGGCACCGATACGCTCTTGTTCTACCAGTCCCGGCGCAACACGCTGGTCTGCCTCAACGTCACGCGGAGGCTCCCGCCGGTGACACTCGCCCAGGGACACGGGATTGCTTCGCCGCCCTTCTATTCCCTCGAGGGCCTGCGGCTCTACTGGCAGGACTCGCTCAACGCCCTGTGGACCTGCCTCGTGGATGGCACCGACGCCAGGGCGATCCCCCTCACGGCCGGCGGCATGACGTGGACCCTGGGGTCCTCGCCGTTCGTGAGCGCGGGATACATCTACTTCCAGGCGCAGGTCGCTGGCGTCGTAACGCCAGGTCCGCTGTGCCGCGTCGCCGTGGACGGCACGGGCTTCCAGCAACTCGGCACCTACTGCACGGCGGCGTCCCCGTGGGTCTCGGAAGGGGTCGTCTACTACCAGGGGACGGACCTCAACCTGTATGCGACGCTGACGGGCACCCCGGCGGAGGTGCGCATCGGCGGCGAGGCCGAGTTCCTGGCGGGGACGGCGCCCACGGTCCTGGGCTCGTCCGTCCTCGCGCTCGGGGCGGGCGGCCTGGGCACGGGCCTGTACTGGTTCTCGACGTCTGGCACCGACTGGGAGTGCTGCCTCCAGGCGCCGTACAGCGTGGTGCCGCCGGTCGCCTCCGGCCTGTACGCGTACTTCGTCGGCGACGACACGCGCATCTGGCGCACCCGGATCCGCGGCACTGACACGGTCACCTACGGGGTGACCACGAAGTACCCCCCGGTGTTCGCGGGCGACCAGGTCTACTGGGTCGCCGATCTGCCCGGCCAACCGAATGACTCCTGCGTGTTCCGCGTCGACCGGAACGGCTCCCAGCCCCTCCTGCTCAGCCCGGACCTCAAGGCCGCCTGTCAGCCTGTGATTGCAGGGGGGTTCGCCTATCTCGCGGACGTCGACGGATGTCTCTGCCGGGTGCCCATCAACGGGGGGACGTCCACCCGGTTGAGCGACCACCGCGGGTTGATCGCCTCGGCGCCGTGTGTGGCGGGCAACACCGTGTACTTCCAGTCCGGCCCAAAAATATTGTACAGCATCCCCGCGG
>NZ_RAWB01000202.1 GCF_003612055.1 Corallococcus llansteffanensis | reverse complement strand
AGCGCGAGGGCATGCCCAGGTCGGACCAGTACGCGTCCACCGCGTGCCCGCGCACCTGGAGCCCCGCCTGCATCACCCGCACGTAGACCTCGCGGTTGATGTCCTCGGGGCCCTCCGCCGTCATGAAGTCGAACACGCTGGGGGACATCACGTGCACGCCGGTGAAGTGCCACGGCGTGAGCCCGTCACCGCCCGGCCCGTACCCCGCGATCCTCCGCACCTGCCCGCCCGCGTCCGCCTCGACCGCCGCGTACTTCTCCCCTTCCGGCATGGGCAGCAGCACCATGGTCGCCACCGCGCCCGACTCCCGGTGCGCCGCGACCACCGGCTTCAGGTCCACCGGGAAGAGGATGTCCCCGTTGAACACGAGGAAGTCCTCGCCGGAGAGGAAGTCGCGCAGGCCCCGGATGCCGCCGCCCGTGCCCTGGATGACGGGCTCGTGCACGACGTGCAGCGGCAGCCCCGCGCGCTCGCACTCCGCGCGGGCCACCGCCGCCATGGTGTCCGGCAGGTGGTGGGTGTTGATGCCCACCGCCGTCACGCCCGCGGCCTTCAGCACCGCCAGGTGGTAGCGCAAGAGCGGCTGGCCCAGAAAAGGCATGGCCGGCTTGGGCCAGCGCTCGGTGAGCGGGCGCAGGCGCGTGCCCAGGCCCGCGCAGAGGACCATGGCCTTCATGCGCTCAGGCCGCCAGCTCGGGCACGTACTTCGCCACCAGCTTCTGCAGCGGCTGAAGCTCCGGCCGGCGCGCGAACGCGTCCTTCACGTAGCGCAGGGAGGCGGGGATGGACACCAGGAAGCCCGGGTTGCCCTTCACGCGGTTGATGAACTCGAAGCGCCCCGCGTCCTTCAGCTTGCGCTGGATGGTGAGCAGGTCGAAGAACGCCTTGAACTCCTTCGCGTCGATCTTCTCGCCGCTCTCCTTCTCGAACGTGGCGATGTAGCGATCCAACATCGTGTCCACGAACGCGCGGTCCAGCTCCACGTAGCTGTCGCGCAGCAGCGCCACCAGGTCGTACTGGCGCGGGCCCTGGAGCGCGTCCTGGAAGTCGATGACGACGAGCTCGCCCTCCTTCACCATGATGTTGCGGCTCTGGTAGTCGCGGTGCGTGAAGCCGCGCGGCGCGGCCGCGAGCTGCTTCGCGATGTCCCGGAAGGTGGCGTCCAGTTCGGCGCGCTCCGCGTCCGTGGGCTTCTTGCCGCTCCAGGCCTCCAGGCCCCACTCGCGGAAGTGGTGCAGCTCCCAGTCGTACAGGTCCTCGTCGAAGGCGCGCGTGAAGGCCAGGCACTCCGGATCCTGCTTCTTCTCCGCCTGCACGCGCAGGCGCGCCAGCAGCTCCACCGCGCGCGTGTAGAGCGCCTCGTTGTGGCGGCCCCCCTCCAGCGCGGACTCGAAGGTGATGTCGCTCAGGTCCTCCAGCACCATGATGCCGGCGGGCTCGTCGTAGCGGAGGATGCGCGGCACGCGCACGCCCAACCCTTCCAGGTAGCGGTGCACGTTGACGAAGGGCAGCTCCTTCGGGGGCTCCCCCTTGGTGGCCTCGTCGCTCTTCTTCGTCGCGTCCGGCGGCATCACCATCGCCACCCAGCTCTCCGGGGGCGCGCCGACGCGGTAGTAGGAGCGACTGCTCGCCTCGCCCTTGAGCTTCGTGATGGCTGCGTGGGGAACGGGACGGCCAATGGCCTGTCCCACCTGGTCGCGAAGGGCGGCCTCAAGTTCCATGGGGGGCGGGTGCTCCAGCGGGGGAAGGAAAGTCGCTCGCGAGTATCGGAGGCACGGCGCGGCGGGTCAAAGCCCCCGTGGGTCGCAGGCCCGGCGACCGGCCGGCCTGTCGCCTAAGCGACGAGGAGGCCCCGTCGGGCCCCTCCCGCCCGGAGACAGGGCTGCGGGAGGCCGTGGGAGGGGACGCCGTCTCCGTCGCCCCGCGTCAGGAAGCCCGGGAGGCCCCGGGCATGTTCCCCCTGGAGGGGCGGAGCACGTATAAGGCCCCGAACCCCCCTTTTTTCGGGAAGCCACGCACGATGGACATCAAAGAGAACATCCTCACCGCCATCGGCAACACGCCGCTGGTGAAGCTCAACAAGCTCGTCGGTCCGAACGACGCCACCGTGCTCGTGAAGTGCGAGTTCATGAACCCCGGCGCGTCCATCAAGGACCGCATGGCGCTCTACATCATCGAGAAGGCCGAACGGGACGGCACGCTCAAGCCCGGCGGCACCATCGTGGAGAACACGTCCGGCAACACCGGCATGGGCGTGGCGCTGGCCGCGGCGGTGAAGGGCTACAAGTGCATCTTCACCATGCCGGACAAGATGTCCCTGGAGAAGATCAACCGCCTGAAGGCCATGGGCGCCCAGGTCGTCGTCACGCCGACGAACGTGCCGGCCGAGGACCCGCGCAGCTACTACGAGACCTCCAAGCGACTGGCCCGTGAGACGCCCGGCGCCTTCATGCTCAACCAGTACCACAACCCGGACAACATCGCGGCGCACTACGCCACCACGGGCCCGGAGATCCTCGAGCAGACCGAGGGCAAGTTCGACTACTTCGTGTCGGGCCTGGGCACCGGCGGCACGATGAGCGGCGCGGGCAAGTTCCTCAAGGAGAAGATCCCCGGCCTGAAGAACATCGGCGTGGATCCGGAGGGCTCCGTCTACGAGGGCTACTTCAAGACGGGCAAGCTCACCGAGCCGCACGTCTACAAGGTCGAGGGCATCGGCGAGGACATGCTCTGCGGCGCCATGGACTTCAAGGTCGTGGACGACGTGCGCCAGGTGGATGACCGCCAGTGCTTCAACGCCGCCCGCCGCCTCGCGCGCGAGGAGGGCATCTTCGCGGGTGGCTCGTCCGGCGCCGCGGTGCACGTGGCGGTGGAGCTGGCCAAGGAGATTGGCAAGGGGAAGACCATCGTCGTCGTCCTGCCGGACTCGGGCAGCAGCTACATCAGCAAGTTCCACTCGGATGAGTGGATGCGCGACAACGGCTTCATGCAGGAGAAGGGCGCCGGCACCGTGCGCGACATCATCGGCGCGAAGCCGCGCGAGCTGAAGACGGCGAAGCGCGGGGACCGCGTGGACCACGTCGTGGAGACGATGCGCAGCCACGGCATCAGCCAGATGCCCGTGGTGTCCGACGACGGGCGCGCCGTGGGCATGGTGCACGAGTACGACCTGCTCAACGCCCTGGTCGCCAACAAGGTGAAGTTCCAGGACGCCATCGACCCCATCGTCGCCCCGCTCCAGGGCGCCGTGTCCGCCGAGGCCAGCATCGACCGGCTGCGCGAAATCTTCGCGCGCGACAACGTGGCCGTGGTGAAGGACGGCGAGAAGGTCATCGCCATCGTCACGAAGATCGACCTCATCGACCACCTGCACCGCACCGCCGCGTAAGGCGACGCGGACAGCAGCCGCCTGAAACACCGAGGGCCCGGAAGGAGGAGAACCTCCCTTCGGGCCCTTCGTGCATCCAGCGCTTCAACAGCGCGTCAGGGATCCGGCTTCGTCAGGTCCAGGGCCACCATGTGGAAGCCCGGGCCCACGTGGATGAAGCCGAAGCGCTTGGCGCGCTCCATGATGACGTCCAGCTGCGAGTAGCCCAGGAGCAGCTTGAAGCCCAGCCGCCGGGCCTCGTCGCGAATCGCGGCGACGATGGCATTGACGGCCTCGTTGCGAACTTCCTTGCTCAGCCCGGGGGCGGCGATGATCCCTTCGATCAGCGCCACCGAGCTGTCCGTCCGGTACAGGAAGCCCGCCGCCTTGTCCGGGACCACGAAGCCCGTCTGAGGAAGGGCATCCGGGGTCATGGTCTCGTCCCATGGCTTGCGCCACAGCTCGAGCAACCCATGGTGCAGCTTGGGGTCGAAGGGGATGGGCTTCATGGACTAGCCGAGGAAGGTCGACATGCGCTGCGCGGCCAGCTCGGCGACGTTGCCCATGCCCTGCTCGCCGAACGGGCTCTTCTTGTTGGCCTTGAACAGGTCGCCGATGATGTCCGTGACCTTGCTCTTGCCGGACACCAGGTTCAGCGCGCCGGACAGCAGGCTGTTGCCGCCCGCGCCGTCCATCAGGCCGGAGTTGGCGAACATGCCCATGGCATTTTTCAGTACGCCGCCGCCCGGGATGAGGTCGGTGGCCGCGCTCAGCAGCGACTGGATGGGGTTCTTGCCCTGCATCAGGCCGCTGGCGAAGCCCATCGCCGCGCCGAGCAGCGGGTTCACCATCGAAACGAACGGCTTGACGACGTCCAACACCTTGCCGATAGCCTTGCCGATGCCGCCCATGGTCTGATCCTTTTCGGGAGAGCCGCGGTGCGGCCCTCGAAGTGAAGCGTTGAAGGATTGTCGGCCCGAGGGGCGATTAGTTTCCGGTCCCTGAATAAACAGAATCCCGCCGGAAAAAGCCCCGGGGTTCCGGGGCTTTACGGCGCCTGACAGGGTGCCTCAGGGTTTGATGGGGCCCTTCTTCGCGGCGGCCGGATCCACGGCGGCGCCGGGCTTGGGGGCCACGGCCTGGCCCGGCTTGGGCGCGGCCCCGAGCGCGGCGCTGTAGCGCTGCTCGTGGCTCTTGTCGCTGCTGAAGCCGTCGCGCTGCTGCGCGGGGCTGATGACGATCTCCCCGTCGATGATCTTCTGCAGGTGGGTCTGGATCTCCTCCACCGTGGCGATCTTCGGGTCGCGCGCCTTCAGCTCCTCGTCCGGGGTGATGACGAGCTGGGGCGGCTTGTCCGGGTGGATGGCGTAGTCGAGGATCTTCTCCACGTACTGCTCGATGGGCAGCTTGAGCATCTCCGCCTGCTGCTTCACGTCCGCGTCGGCCAGCAGCTCCGCGCGAACCACTTCCACCGGACGCTTCAGTCGGCTGGGCGCCGGAGGCGGTACCACTTCGTTCTTGTCGGACATGGGCATCTCCTTGGGGGCTATTGCTAGCCCAGGTTGCCCCTGGAACTCAAAGTGTCCGGGTTTTCGCTAGGACGCCGGGCGGCGGGCGAAGAGCGCGGTGGCCAGCTCCGTCATCACCACGTCGCCGTGCTGGTTGAGGACCTCGAAGCGGAACTTGAGCGCACCCCGGTCCGGCTTGCTGGTGGAGGGCCGGGCCTCCAGCGTTTCGATGCGCACGGTGAGCGCATCGCCCGGACGCACCGGCTTCTTCCAGCGCAGCTCATCCAGGCCCGGCGAGCCCATGCTGGCGGCCTGGCCCAGCAGCCCCTCCACGAGCAGCTTGTGGCAGATGGCGGCGGTGTGCCAGCCGCTGGCGATGATGCCGCCGTAGATGCTCTGGCGCGCGGCGTCCTCGTCGATGTGGAACGGCTGGGGGTCGAACTGGCGCGCGAACGCGAGGATCTCCTCGCGCGTCACCACGTACGGCCCCCGCTCCATGATCTCACCGATGGGGAAGTCCTCGAAGTAGCGCATGCTGTGTCCCTCCGGATGTGCCGGGTGTCCGCCCCTCCCTACCCTCCAGCGGTCCCTCGGCCAAGCCGAAGCTACCGCCGGAGGAAGCGCTCCTCGGGATCCGCCACGGACTCGGCGGTGTCCGCGGGCGGCACCGGGCTGTCGACGCGCCTCTCCGGACCGTCCTCCACCGGCCCCGGCGGCGTGTCCTGGCCTTCCGCCTCCTCCAGCGCGCTCGCCTGCACGCGGGCCGCGGTGGGCAGCGTCTTCTTCAGGGTGAGCGTGTCGCGCACGGTGTTGCTGGAGGTGATGAGCCGGGCCACCAGCGTGCCGCCGTCCACCGTCACGTCCAGGAAGCCGTAGGCCGCGGCGTCACGCACCGCGCTCCACGAGGGCTGGCTCGTGGCGAAGGGGCGGAGCGTCGCGCCGCCGCTGCCCACCACGAGGTACGGGATGCCGCGCTGGCTTCCGGACGCCATCGCGTCGCCGTACATGGGCTTGCTGCGCTCGTAGTCGTGGTCATGGCCCGTGAGGACCAGATCCACGCCGTACTTCTCGAACAGCGGGCCGAACTGGCGGCGCATGGTGAGCTGCGAGCCGTGCTCGCCGCTGGACCAGGACGGGTGGTGGAAGAAGGCCACCGTCCACGGGCGCGTGTTCGCCGCCAGGTCGGCCTCCGCCCACGCCTTCTGCGCCGCGAGAGTGCAGCGATCCGCCGACGCGAGCCCCACCGCGCAGTTGGAGTCCAGGGAGACGAAGTGCACCGAACCCCAGTCGAACGAGTAGTAGCGCTCGGTGCCCTGCGGGTTGTTGGCCGGCAGGTAGAGGTTGTCCAGGTAGGGCTGCGCCTGGTTCGTCACGTACTCGTGGTTGCCGGGCGTGGCGAACATGGGCACCTCGCGCAAGAGCCCCGCCATGGGCGTGAAGAGGTGCGCCTGGAACTCCGCGTCCGTGCCGTCGGGGTACGCGTTGTCGCCCAGCGCCAGCAGCAGCTCCGAGCGCCACGCGGGCTGCGCCATCACCGCCATCACCTTCGCCTGCGCGCTGCCGCCGGTGCCGAAGTCACCCATCGCGGTGAAGTGCACGCGGGTGGAGGTGGAGAGCGTGGACGTCTGGAAGCTGCGCAGCCCGGTGCGGCTGCCGCACGCCTCCACCACGTAGCCGTAGGTGCGGCCCGCGGACAGGCCGGACAGCTTCACCGCGTGGCGCGTGCCCGCCACGCCGGCGCTGACCGTGGACGTGAGGCTGGTACCCTCGCCAAAGCGCACCGACGGCGTGCAGGTGCTGGCGGTGCGGAAGGCCACGATGGCGCTGGTCTGCTTCACGCTCTGCAGGTACGGCAGGCGCGGCAGCGCGGTGCCGGAGTCCGACGTGGATGGAGGCGCGGCCGCCCCGCACGCCCGGGTCTCCGCGATGGAGTTCCAGTCGTTCACCGTGTTGCCGTTGACGGTGACGCGCACGTAGCGCGCATTGCGGGAGGAGAACGACGTCGTCTGCGCGGACGTGTTGAGGGCGCTGTCGCCCGCGTATGCCTGGGTGAAGGTGACGCCGTCCTGGGAGGTGGAGAGGACGAAGTGGTTCTGGCGCTCGTTGCCCCGGTGCCACGCGATGGTGGTGCCGGTGAGGGCCTGCACGGCGCCCAGATCCATCTGGAGCCAGACGCCCGTGCCTTGCGCGCTCCAGCGCGTGGCCAGGTCGTCGTCCTGCGTGTTGCCAGGGACGTTGCCGTCGTCGGCGCTGGCCGTCACCGCCTTCGCGACGAGGACGTTGCAGTTGGACGCGGTGAGAGAGGACTCCCCGCCCCCGGCCGCCGGGGTCGGCAGCGCGGCGGAAAGGAAGTCCGAGTCAGTGGGAGCAGGCGGGGACTCGCAGCCAGTCGCGAGCCACACGCCCAGGAGGCAGGTGGAGCCAAGCAGTCGGTTACGCATCGCGGCGGGAACGTTGTGCACCAACCAACATTCCCCCTGCCCTGCGGGGCCCCTGGCGGCCTGCCTCGCCGCCTGGAGGGGAGGCGGGGACTACTTCACCCGCTCGAGCGCCTGCCCGAGGTCGTCGATGAGGTCCTGCGCGTCCTCGATGCCCACCGAGAGGCGGATGAAGCCGTCGGTGATGCCCAGCTTCTCGCGCGTCTCCTTGGGGACGGAGGCGTGGGTCATGATGGCCGGGTGCTCGATGAGGGACTCGACGCCGCCCAGGGACTCGGCGCAGGCGAAGACCTTCACCGTCTTGAGGAAGGTGCGCGCCGCCTCCAGGCCGCCGTGGATGTCGAACGACAGCATGCCGCCGAAGCCCGTCATCTGCTGGCGCGCCAGGGCGTGCTGCGGATGCGTCTCCAGGCCCGGGTAGATGACCCGCTTCACCTGCTTGTGCGTGGCCAGGTACTGGGCGACCTTCATCGCGTTCTGCGCGTGGCGGTCCATGCGCACGTGCAGCGTCTTCACGCCGCGCAGCACGAGGAAGCTGTCGAAGGCGCCGGACACGCCGCCCACGGCGTTCTGCAGGAAGTACATCCGCTCCGCGACGTCGTCGCGGCTGGTGCAGACGAAGCCGCCCACCACGTCGCTGTGGCCGTTGAGGTACTTCGTCGTGGAGTGCGCGACGACGTCGAAGCCCAGGGCCAGCGGCTTCTGGAAGTACGGCGTCATGAACGTGTTGTCCGCGACGGACAGGATGCCGCGCTTCTTGGCGATCTCCGCGATGCGGCCCAGGTCGATGAGCTTGAGCATCGGGTTCGTGGGCGTCTCCACCCAGACCATCTTCGTCTTCGGGGTGATGGCCGCCTCGAAGTTCTCCGGCTTGGAGAGGTCCACGAAGGAGAAGCTCAGGCCCGAGCGCTTGAACACCTTGTCGAAGATGCGGAAGGTGCCGCCGTACACGTCGTCGGAGACGATGACGTGATCGCCCGCCTCCAGCATGTGCATCAGCATGTCCGTGCCAGCGAGGCCGGACGCGAACGCGGCGCCATACTTCGCGCCCTCCAGCGCGGCCAGGCAGTCCTGCAGCGCCTTGCGCGTGGGGTTCTGCGTGCGGCTGTACTCGTAGCCCTTGTGCTCCCCCGGCCCGTCCTGGACGTAGGTGGAGGTCAGGTAGACGGGCGTCATGATGGCGCCCGTGGTGGGGTCCGGCTCCTGGCCGGCATGGATGGCGAGCGTGTCGAAGCGCATGGCCCGCGAACTAACACAGTCCCACCGGCCGCGCAGCGCTCCCGGGGTGACTTCGGGGCCTACTCGAACTGTCCGTGCCGGCCCGCTCCCCCGGCGAAGCGCGTGGCCCCGGCGAGGGACTCCGTTCCAACCACCTTCACCCCCTCCCGGAACTCCTGGCGCAGCGCGTCTTCCAGGCCCAGGTCCGCCTGGGTGTAGGCGGAGGTCCGGTCCGCCTTCATGCACGCCTGGGGGAAGCCCGCGAGCTGGTGGGCCAGCGCCTCCGCGGCCTTCCGGGCCTCGCCCTTCGGGACCACGCGGTTGACCAGCCCCATGCCCAGCGCCTCCGGGGCGGACACGGGCCGGCCGGTGAGGATGAGGTCCAGGGCCCGGGACAGGCCAATCAGGCGGGGCAGGCGCACGGTGCCCCCGTCGATGAGGGGCACGCCCCAGCGGCGGCAGAAGACGCCCAGCACCGCGTCCTCCTCCGCCACGCGCAGGTCGCACCACAGGGCCAGCTCCAACCCGCCCGCCACCGCGTGTCCGGAGAGGGCCGCCACCACGGGCTTGGAGAGCATCAGGCGCGACGGCCCCATGGGCCCGTCCCCGTCCGGCTCCAGGCGGAGCAGGCGCCCCTCCGACACGGCCTTCAGGTCCGCGCCCGCGCAGAACGTGCCCGCGTCCCCGAAGAGGACGCCCACGCGCGCGTCGGGGTCCGCGTCGAAGGCGCGGAAGGCGTCCGCCAGCGCCTCGGCCGTGTCGCGGTCCACCGCGTTGCGCACCTCCGGACGGTGGAGGATGACGGTGGTGACGGGGCCGCTCTTCTCGACGCGCACGCTCATGGCCCCGGGTTTTCCCCCGCCCCGCGTCCGGCCTGCAATATGAGGGGCGGCGCGTGGGTGTGGAACAGGAAGGACCGACGGGGCATGGCGGACGAGGACCAGCAGCAGACGCAGGGCGCGGCGGCCGGCACGGGCATGTTCGAGAACCGCCTGCGCAAGAACGCGAAGCGCCTGCGCAAGTGGGCCCGAGCGCAGGGGCTCACGGCCTTCCGCGTCTATGACCGGGACATCCCCGAGTACTCCTACGCCGTGGACCTCTACGGCGACCACGCCCACGTCGTGGAGTACCCGCGCCGCAAGGCCCACGCGAAGGGTGGCACCACCGACACGGAGCGCGCGGAGGTGCTCGCCGCCGTCACCGCCGTCCTGGGCGTGCCCACCGAGCGCATCTCCGTGAAGACGCACACGCCCCAGCCGTGGGGCCGCTCGCAGTACGGCCGCGTGGGCCAGGGCAGCGAGCGGCTGGTGGTGGAGGAGCAGGGGCTGAAGTTCTGGGTGAACCTGGGCGACTACCTGGACACCGGCCTCTTCATGGACCATCGCAACACCCGCGCGCGCGTGCGCACGGAGGCCAAGGGCAAGCAGTTCCTCAACCTCTTCGCGTACACGGGCGCGTTCACGGTGTACGCGGCGGCCGGGGGCGCGGCGGGCAGCGTGAGCGTGGACCTGTCCAACACGTACCTGGACTGGGCCGAGGACAACCTCGTGCTCAACGGCCTGGCGGATCCGCGCCACGTGCTCATCCGCGCGGACGCGAAGGCGTGGCTGGAGGACCAGGCCCGGCACGGCGAGGAGCGCTTCGACCTCATCGTCTGCGACCCGCCTTCGTTCTCCACGTCGAAGAAGATGGCGGGGAACTTCGACGTGCAGCGCGACCATGTGCGGATGCTCGAACACCTCCAGGCGCTGCTGTCGCCCGGAGGTGTCCTCTACTTCTCCACCAACTACCTGGGCTTCGAGCTGAAGGACTCCGCGACCCGGGGCCTGGAGCAGGTGGAGGAGCTCACCCCCCGCTCCATCCCCGAGGACTTCCACCGCAAGGAGATCCACCGCTGCTGGCGCATGGTGGCCCCCTCGCGTTGAAGCGTCAGCCGCTGACTTGCGACTACAGCCAGCAGACGTTGTCCTGGCAGCGCTCGCCCGACGGGCACTCGCAGTTGGCCTGGCAGGCCTTGCCGGAGCCGTTGTTCACGGGCTTGCACTGGCCGCTGTTGCAGACCTGACCGGCGGGGCACTCGCAGTTGACCCGGCACACCGTGCCGGACGTGCCCGCATCGGGCTTGGGCTGCGCGGGGGGCAGCTTGCAGTGGCCGCTGGTGCAGACCTCACCCGACGGGCACTCGCAGTTCACCGTGCAGGACAGGTTGCTGCCGGTGCCCGCGTCGGGCGTGGGCAGCTTGCAGTGGCCGCTGTTGCAGACCTGGCCGGAGGGGCAATCGCAGTTGGCCTGGCACGCCTGGCCCGGGTCCGGCTGCGGCGACTTGCACTGGCCGCTGGTGCAGACCTGACCGGCGGGGCACTCGCAGTTGGCCTTGCACGCGCCGCCCGACGGGATGGGCAGGCAGTAGCCGATCTCGCACTTCGTCTCCGCCGAGCACTCCGTGGTGGAGGTGCAGGGCGTGCGGCACTGGCCGTTCACGCAGTCGTGGTTCGACGGGCACTGGGCTTCCGTGGTGCAGGCGTTCGGGTCCTGCTGGCGCGGCTGGCACAGGCCCTGGACGCAGGTGCCGTTGGGGCCGCACTTGGTGTCGTCCGTGCAGCCGACCTTGCAGAGCCCGTTGATGCAGTAGTTGTCCTGGCCGCAGTCCGTATTGACCCGGCAGGTAGGGGCGGTACCGCCGTCCGTCGTCGTCCCCGCGTCGGGCTTGGTGCCGGCGTCGGGCTTGGTGCCCGCGTCGGGCTTGGTGCCGGCGTCGGGCTTGGTGCCCGCGTCAGGCTTGGTGCTGGTGGACGGCGTGCAGAAGTTGTCCTGGCAGCGGCCGGAGGAGCCGCAGTCCGAGTCGCGGTAGCAGGACTGGGCGCACCAGCCGTTGATGCACATCTGCGAGCCGGGGCACTCGCTGGAGTACACGCAGTTGGTGGCGCTGGAGTCCAGGTCCCAGCAGCTGCCGGCGCGACAGTATTGGTTGGAGCCACAGTCGGTGGTGCTGACACAGCTCGAGTTGGAATCGTAGTCGTCGTCGGGCCAGTACCCGTCACCGCGCGTATCGAGGATGCAACCCGACAACAGGCCTAACAGCGCAAGGAACGGCACGAACAGCGTGCCGCGAAGCGAGGTGTTCCTCATGAGTGGGGGCTCCAAAGGAATAGGATGGGTCCGGACCGGCCACCGGGGGGGTCATCCGATTTCGAGAGCCTTCGACGCAAGGGGGGGCCAGATTGATCAAATAATTTTGATCTTTTTTCGTCTTCCCGGAGACCCAGGGGCACGGAGGCAGTGTGCTCGTCTGGACCCGCAACACAGACTGGGGGGCGATCCTCGACGGAGGAAGCGCCCGGCGTGCTCTCGAAGGAGGAGCGCTGGTGTTCATCCGCGGAGCGCGCTCGGGGGCGACCTCGACCTTCCCCGAAGCCGGGGCGGGCGGGGCCACCTCGCGCGTGCCGTCCACGGACGACGCCCACCTCTGCCGCCTGGTGCACCGCATCCAGCAGGGGGAGCTCTCCGCCTTCGAGCAGCTCTATGAGGCCACCCGGGAGGACGCGGCGCGGACGCTGCGCCACCTGGTGGGAAACCGCGTGGAGGTGGACGACCTGCTCCAGGAGACGTACCTGCGGCTGCTCACGGCGGTGAAGGGCTTCCGGGGCGAGTCGCGCTTCCGCACCTTCCTCTACCGGGTGTGCGCCAATGTGGCGCTCAGCCACCTGCGCTGGAAGCGGCGGCGGCCGGAGGACCCCTTCGCGGACCCGCCGGAGGTGGTGTCGCCAGGGGAGGACCCGGAGCGCGCCGCGGAGCGTCGTCAGGCGGCGCGGCTGGTGGAGGCGGCGCTGGAGAAGCTCAAGCCCAAGAAGCGCATCGTGTTCGTCTACCACGAGCTGTGCGGCATGAGCCCGGACGAGATCGCCCTGGCCGTGGGAAGCTCCACCAACACCGTGCGCAGCCGGCTGCACCACGCGAGACTGGAGTTCACCGAAGCCATGCAGCGCCTGGTCGTCGCCCGTCCGGTGGGAGGGTCCCATGGCCGGTCATGAGACCCAGGCCCTGTGGGCCCTGGCCGCGGGCGAGCTGGACGCGGGAGCGCGGGCACGGGTGGAGGCGCATCTCCAGGCGTGTGCCTCGTGCGCGGAGGAGTCGAAGCGGGTGACGGAGGCACGGGCCCTGCTGCACACCGCGCGCGCGGTGGAGCCGGCCGTACGGTGGGAGGAGACGGGAGCGAAGCTGAAGGCGGCCGCGGCGAAGCGGCTGGCCCAGCCCGAGCGACGGTTCCTGTCGCCCTGGGCGCTCACGCTCGCGGGGGCCTGCGCCGTCGCGCTCGTGCTGTGGCTGGGCGGCTCCCTCTTGCGGAAGAACGTGGGAGGCGAAGTCCCCGTCGTCGCGAACCGGGCTGCGCGCGACGCGGAGGTTCCGGCGGTCCCCGCGACCGGACCAGCTCCCGCGCCCGTGGTGGCCCCCAAGGCTCCCCCAGCGGCTCCGGAAGCGGTCGCGGCGCGGGAGGCCGCCACCGAGGCGGAGCGCGTCAGCGGCGCGGTGATGCGGGAGGCCACGGGGTCGGAACAGGCGCTGGCGCCGGGCATGCGGCTGCGCTCGGGCGTGGCGGTGCGCACGCCCGCGAAGGCCTCCGCGGTGCTGCGGCTTCCGGACGCGAGCCGGGTGCGGCTGTCGGCGGGCTCGGACGTGGTGTTCGCTCGCGCGGAGACGAACGCGGTGCACCTCACGGTGCAGCAGGGGCGGCTCTCCGTGAGTGCTTCACATGCCCGGCGGGAGGGCTTCCTCGTGGAGTCCGCGGGCCTGCGCGTCTCCGTCGTGGGGACGGTCTTCTCGGTGGAGCGCACGGCCGGTGGTGCCGCGGTGGCGGTGCTCGAAGGACGCGTGCGCGTGGACGCGGAGGGACAGCCGACGCGCTTCGTGAACGCGGGTGAGCGCGTGGAGCTCGCCGAGGCCGGGGGTGCGCTCAAGCCCCGCGCGCTCTCCGCCGGGGACCGACAGGCGTTCCGGGACCTGAGGGCCGCCGAGCCGCGACCGGAAGTCGCGAGCGTCGCTCCCGCTCCGAAGGGACCGGCGCGGAACGGTGCGGCTCCGGGCCTTCAGGATGCGCCGCAGGACACGGTGGTCGCCACGAGGCCGCCAGCTGCGTCGGCGAACAGTGCCGCGTCGCTCCCGTCTATTGCCACCGCCGCCAATCCGCTGGAGAGCGCTGCCCAGGACCCCAGGGACATGCTGCCCGTGGACAACGACAAGTCGCTCCCGTCTGTTGCCACCGCCGCCAATGGCTTGGAGCCCCCTGTCCCGGCTCCGGAGGCCATGCCTTCGCAGGACGGCACCGCCGTGGCCGCGACCCCGGCCGGGCCGTCGGAGGACTTCGCGCCCTACCCTGGCTCCACGGGCGACGCGCTTGCTTCCTCCGCCCCCCTGGCGATGCCGGGCTCCGTGCAGGCACCTTCCGTGGCCCCGGTGATTCCCGCGCCGCCGCGTCAGCGCAAGACGCTGGGCATGCTCGTCCCGGGCGGGCTCCTGTCGGACGACTCCGATGAGCGCTTCCTCGGCTACGCCAAGGTGCAGATGCAGGGCTCGACGTGCGGACGCTTCCTCGTCGGCCTGGGAGAGATCGCCGCGGCCAGCCCCCGTGCGAACCACCGCGAGGACGCCCGGGTGCTGCGGGGCCGCTGCTTCACGAAGCAGCGCCAGCCCGCCGCCGCCGAGGACGAGTACCGCCAATACCTCCGCGAGTACCCCAACGGCCGCTACGCCACCGAGGCCCGCACCGCCCTGGGCATGTCAGCGGCGCCCGGGCCGGAGGCCCCCACGAACGCCCCCGCGCCCCTGCCGAGGCCCGTTCCCATCACGCCACGGTGGGGGTCACCCGGTGGAGCGGTGTCTCCCCAGCGGGCGCCCGTCAGCCCCGGGGCTCCTCGTCGCTGGTGAAGTCCGCGTCCACCTCGCCCCCCTCGCTCCGGGGGCGGCGGAAGGACGCGGGGCCCTCGGAGGGCTCGGTGCTCGCGGGCGCCTCCGGGGTCTCGAAGCGGCGGGCATCCTGGAAGGGCCCCGTTGAACGCGTGGGGTCGAGCGGGTCGCCGTCCGGAATGGGCCCGACGCCGAAGTGCGTGACGCGCACGGTGCCCGAGCGCAGCGTCTGCTCCAACGAGCCGCGGACGCGGGCCGTCACCCAGCGACGCAGCGGCGGCACCATCAGCGCCAGGCCGAGCACGTCCGAGATGAACCCCGGCGCGATGAGCAGCGCGCCGCCCATCATCACCAGCACCCCGCTCAGGAGCCCCTCCTCGGGCACCCCGCCGCCGGCCATGGCCTCACGCCAGTTGCGGAACACCCGCTCGCCCTGCCTCCGGGCGATGAGGCTTCCCAGCACGGCGGAGGCAGCCAGCAGCGCGAGCGTCCCCCCCAGCCCGATGTGATGCCCGAGCGAGATGAGCAGGTACAGCTCCGCCAGGGGCAACAGGATGCAGACGATGACGAGGGCCTTGAGCACGACACCACGTTAACGCCAGACGCACTCTCGTGCTTACTCGCCGTTGAGCTTTGCTGTCAGGAACTTCATCACGAAGTACAGAAGGGCGAACCCGCCCACCGCAAACAGGACGAGCCGCGTCGTGAGCGGCATCCCCGGTCCGCGAGGGGTGTAGCGGGCCGCCGCGTCCATCGCCTCGGCCAGGCCGGGCGTGATTTCCATGGGGGTCGCCGTGCGCGAGTACTGCTCCGTGCGCGCGTACTGCTCCACGACACGATCCGTGTCCGCGGGCCCCAGCACCTGCCCCAGCTGCGGGTCGAACAGCCGGGCATTCGCCTCGCGGGCCAGCGTGGCCGCCTCCACCAGCACCTCGCGGATGAAGGCCGGCTGGTCCGACAACGGCACGCGCAGCTCCGTGGCCACCACCCGGCCCTTGTCGCGCAGGGGCACCACCTCCACGTCGCCCCGGACCAGGTTCCACTCGTGCACGCCGTCCGGGCGGACGGTCCCCGGCCTTGCCGCCAGCAGGGCTTCCACCCGCGCCAGGTCGTAGGGAACGCCCGGGGCCATCGCCTGAAGGACCAACTCGTATCTCACGCGGGTTACGAGTATACGCCGCGCGGGGCGGTACCCGCTCCCCTTCCCTTTCGAGAACGCCCCATGAAG
>NZ_RAWB01000201.1 GCF_003612055.1 Corallococcus llansteffanensis | reverse complement strand
AGCCGGCTTCCAGCGTTCCATGCGCCACCTCCGTGAGGTGGCGACCTATGCACGCGGTGACAGCCCGCGTCGATCGCTCGCGCAAGTATTCGACTTTCCTCGGGCGGAAACCTGATCGGCGCTCTAGAAGCACAGGCGCTCGTGCTGGAGGCCGCACCGGACGATTCGAAGTCCACACCTGCGAGGAGGGCCTGAGCCATGCTGCAATCCACCTTCTTCGACCCGGTGCTGGGGCTGGACATCCACATGGTGTTGCTGCCCACGCCAGCGGGGCCGGTGCCAACACCTGTGCCCATGCCGTTCGTAGGCATGGTATTCGACCCGGTGGGCTTGGCACTGGGCGCGGCCATCGGCATGGCGACGGGAGGCGGCCCTGGTCTGGTTCTGGTGAATGGTCTTCCAGTTGCTAATTGTGGCACCGCCGTCACCAACCTGCTGACGTTGCCTCACCTGCCCCTGCCGGGGGTGGGATTTGTCAAAGGACTGCCCAACAACGACGCGGAGTTGATGTTTGGTAGCCTCAACGTCAGCTTGGGCGGCAACCTCGGTGTTCGTTTGGGGGACATCGCCCTCAGTTGCAGCGACCCCGTGCGCCTCCCGACCAGCCTCACGCTCGCCATCCCCAAGGGACCGCTGGTGATCAATGGCGCCCCCATGGTGCCAGACCTGGCGGGTATTGCTGAAAATCTTGCCATGCTGGCGGGGATGAAGGCTCTGGTAGGGTTGGCCCGGGGTGGGGTTAAACTATTCCGCTGCCTGCGCCAGGCTCAAAAGCGAAGCAAAGGCTGGGCAAGGGTGAGTGGTGCTCTCAAGAAGGCCATCGACAAGGTGGCGCCTGGGCGTATCAAGGACAGACTGAAACGAGCGGCATGCTTCGTCACCGGCCATCCGGTGGATGTCGCCACGGGCCGCGTCTTCACCGACAACGTGGACTTCGAGTTGCCAGGTCCGCTACCGCTGGTGTTTGAGCGGGTGTATTCCTCTTCCCTCTCCTGGAGGAATGGACCCATGGGCTACGGCTGGAGCCACAGTCTGGGCCAGGAGGTATGGTTGGAGCGAGGCAAGGTGGTGCTGCGTGAGGCGGACGGCAGGGAGGTGGAGTTCGCCACTGACACGTTCCCGGACCGCATCATGCAAGCCAACCAATCTCTTTACGATGCCACCAACCGAATCACCCTGCGCAGCCACGGCGGCTTCCGCTGGACGGTGGAGGACGCGGACGGAACGGTGCGCGAATTCGCGCTCCTGGCAGGTGGCCCACCGCACCGCGCCAGTCTGCAACGCATTCGCAGTCGCGACGGCCATCACACCCTTGACCTGGCCTACAGCGCCAGGGGCCTTCTGGAGTGGGTGCGTGACTCCTGCGGGCGGCTTGTTGGCTTCACCCATGACGCGAAGGGCCGCCTCACCGAGGTGAAGCTACCGCTCTCCAGGGAGACGGGCTTCTATCGCCACCTCAAGTACACTTACGACTCCCATGGTGACCTGGTGGAGGTAGAGGACGCGGCCGGGGCCGCATGGAGATTTGAATACCAGGGTCATCTCATGGTGCAGGAGACGGACAGGGCAGGCCTCTCCTTCTACTTCCAATACGATGGCTGGGGCGCCCAGGCCCGATGCGTGCGTACCTGGGGAGACGGCGGCATCTACCACCATCTCATCTCCTACGACAGGCACAACCGGAAGACACTGGTGGAGGACTCCTTGGGGGCCACCACCATCTATCAACTGGATGCTCTGTGCATGGTGGTGGAGGTGATGGACGCGCACGGCGCGGCCACGTCCTACGCCTACGATCCAGAGTGCGGGCTCCTCACCCAGGAAACGGACGCCCTGCAACACAAGCGAACCACCGTCTATGACGCCCGGGGCAACGCGGTAGCGTTCGAGGGACCGGATGGAACAAGGGTATGTTTGGAGTATGACGACAAGAACCTGCCGGTGCGTGCCATTGACGTTCTCGGCAACACCTGGGCGTGGGCCTACGATCGGGAAGGCCACCTGATTGAACGGCAGACGCCTACGGGCGAATGCACCCGCTGGGGATGGCAAAGGGGACTGCTCGTGTGGGCGGAGGCCCCCGGCGGCCGCCGGACGGTTCTGGAATATGACAAGCAGAAAAAACCAGTCCGTATCGTAGCTCCCAACGGCATGGCCACTGAATACGACTTTGATGGGCAAGGCCGGGTGGTGCGGGAAAAAGATGCACGGGGCGCCATCGTTCGCTTCCGTTATGATGTTCAAGGCAACCTGCTGCGGGTGGAGTCGCCCACGGGCGTGGTAGAGCAGAGGGTCTACGACGCCCAAGCCAACCTGCTGGAAGTACGCGACGCCACCCGGCATGTGCGCTTCACCTATGGTCATTTCCACAAGCTGATAGCGCGGGAGGAGGGGGGAACCTCGCTGCGCTTCCACCATGACCCCGAAGGCCGCCTGAGGAGCGTCCTCAATGAGGCGGATGAAACATACACATACACCCTGGACGCCCTGGGCCGGGTGCAAGAAGAGACCGGCTTCGATGGACAAACGCGCCGATACACGCGCGACGCCTTGGGCCAGATCACCAGAGCCTTCCTTCCAAGCGGCCGCTCCACTGAATACACCTACGACAAGGCCGGCCGCCCCCTGACCCAGAAGCACGCCGACGGCACTGGAGTAGAATTCGAGTATCGCGAGGACGGAGTCCTGCTTCGCGCTCGCAATGAATCCACCACCGTCCTCTTTGAAAGGGACGCCTCGGGTCGCGTGGTGCGAGAGGTGCAGGGAGACCATGCGGTAGCCTCCCACTTCGACACTGCCGGGCAGCGCATCCTCCTGGAAACCTCTCTGGGCGGCCGCATGTCGGTGTTGCACGACGCATTGGGCGAAGTCTCCTCGCTGCACTTCGGAGAAGAGTCCCTCCACGCCTCGAAGCCCACCCTTCGCTTCGAGAGAGACGCCGTCGGACTTGAGGCGGCCCGCGTGTTGCCTGGGGACGTGCGGGTGGAGTGGCAACGTGATGCCGCAGGCCGGCCCACGACTCGCCGCACCCTTCGCCATGTCGCTGGCGCCCCCATCCAACAACTCGACTCGCGCACGTACCACTGGCGCGGGGAAGACCAGTTGTCCTCGGTGGAGGATGCACTGCGCGGTCGCACCGACTACACCCATGATGCTCGCGGCCGTCTGATTGCCCAGGTCGGCCCTTCGGGCATTCAGCATCGCGCCATGGATGCTGTAGGAAATCTCTATCGCACCTCCACCCGGACGGACAGGCGTTACGGACGGGGTGGGCTCCTGAGGGAGGCTGACGGCTGCCGCTACTCTCATGATGCAGACGGCAACCGGACGGAGAAGGTGGATGGCGACGGCTGTCGCTGGCGCTACCACTGGAATGATGCGGGTCTGTTGGCGGAGGTCCTTCGTCCCGACGGACGGACCGTGCGCTTCGAGTACGACGCATTCGCCCGCCGTACCCGCAAGGTGCTGCTACAGATCGCCCCTGACGGCACGACCACGGTGGAGGCCGACACCCGCTTCGTCTGGGACGGCAATACCATGATGCACGAGGTCTCCCCCGAAGCGTCTGCCACTTGGTATTGGCAGCCCGGTACCTCCACCCCGGTGGCCAAGGAGACGGCAGGCCGCAGGTGGGCCATTGCCTCGGACATCCTCGGTACCCCCACGGAGATGTACGACGAGGCCGGTCAACTCGCTTGGCGATTGCAGCTGGACACCTTCGGTGTCGGCCAGCCCGATGTCGCCTTGCAACACTGCCCCTGGCGATGGCCCGGACAGTATAAAGACGAAGAGACAGGCCTCTTCTACAACCGCTTTCGCCAATATGACGCAGTCGCTGGAAGTTATATCAGCCAGGACCCCTTGAGGATTCATGGGGGCGTGAGGATGTACGCATATCCTCTTTCGCCTCTAACGACCTTCGACCCATTTGGCCTATTCCCCTGGAAGTGGAACCCTGACAATGGAATGGGGCACCATCTTGTTCCACGAGGAAAAGCGGCCAGTGCCAATTTGGATCTCCTGAGTACCAAGCGGGATACGCCCACATACTTCCCTACGCCCTATCAACCGGCTGACCACGAGGCTCTTCATCAGGCGCAACGCCCCTATATTGGCAAGATCCAAGGCCCCTGGGCGGGCACACAAGATGAATTGATCGTTGCGAGTCGACGCGGTCTCGAAGATCTTCCGAACATGCGCGGAGACTTGCGGATCCCGAGTACTGGCGAAGTGATTGCACGCGACGTAAGCCCAACTCAAGCCTTCGACAGCCTCATTCAGTGGCACCAGAATAAACTTTCCCAGCAGACACCCTCATGTTCGTGACCAATGTTTCCGCAGACTACAATGGAATTGTTCTTTTTGAACCAACACTCCTGACCAAGCGCTACTCGCCCCTTCTGGATGGAACCAACCTCTTCAAGAAGTTCACAACGACCGATGAAGGCGATGAGATCTTGCGTGAAGGACTTATTGTTCCCGTACTTGCCATTGACAGCGCGGGGTACAGCATCGTCGTGCGCGACACTGATGAGCCTACCGGCTTCGCCGGGTGCGAACTCGTAGTCGAGAACGCTGAGTATGCGCTGAACGTCGAATCTCGTTTAGTGATTGCAGATCTCGCAGTGCTAGTCGAGTGGGCTTCGGATGAGGGATGGCAGGACGTCGACGGAGTATCCCCGGGCCTGTATTCAGTCTCCGTGCGAGGGTGGCGACGGAAAGAAAAGGCGGAGATTGTTGAAGCGGGCTATGAGTTCGTGCTCCGGAGACAAGCAGCGCTCCCGGAAGTGACAGCCGACACAGGCAAGATCATGCAAATTTTTCGCCATGACTAGGACTGCCAGGCCACCCCTTGGTACTGGCTCTGTCCCGCTCGGAGCATGAGCATAGGAAGAATAGAAGGGGTATAAGGAGTTTCTAACAAAAGTCAGGCTTGAAGGCTCCGAAAGAGTATCAGGCAGGAGCCGAGCACGAGGAGGGCGAAATGGACATCGTCCTGGCGCTCATCACGCACTCGCAGGCGCTGCAGTTGGTTGATCCACGCGTTGGTGCGCTCCACCACCCAGCGGTGCCGCCCCAGCCGATGCTTCGACTCGATGCCGGGCCGTGCGATGCGGGCAGTGATGCCGCGTCGGCGCAGGCCCCGGCAGTTCTTGCGCGAAGAGTATGCTTTGTCCGCATGCAGCTTGCCGGGCCGATGCCGGGGGCGACCGCGGGGATGCTTCACATCGGGCATCGCATCCAGCAGGGGGAACAGTTCGTGGGTATCGTGGACGTTGGGTCCCGTCAGACTCTCGGCCAGGGGCAGCCCCTTTCTGTCGACGAGAAGATGATGCTTGCTACCCGCCTTCGCTCGGTCCGTCGGGTTCTTGCCCGTGAGGGCACCCCTTTTTTAGCTCGGACACTTGAGGAGTCGAGCGAGGCACGACTGAAGTCCACTTGGCTCCGCTGTCCCATTTCGTTGAGCAAGACGCGCTGAAGTTGCTCGAACACCCCGGCGCGTGTCCACTGCTCCAGGCGCCGCCAAGCCGTCATCCCCGACAGGCCGAACTGCTTCGCTGGGAGCATCTCCCAGGCGATACCGGTCCTGAACACGAAGACGATGGCCTCCAAGGCGGCTCGCTCATTGGCCCGTGGCCGGCCAAGCTTCTTCTTCTTGGGAACCGGAACCAGAGGAGCCACTCGCTCCCACAGCGCATCCGGTACGAGTTCGCGAGCCATGGGCCCCAGATGCTTAGCCCGCTCATCCGTCCACCCGGCTGTTCTCCCTCAAACCTGACTTTTGTTAGGAGATCTGAGTAGGAACCAAATCCGCCTGTGCGGCTTCGATTCCCGCCGCCTCCACTGAGGATCTCCCCCGTTCTGGCCCGGACGGGCATGCAGTCACCACACGAAGGGCCCGGAACCGAAAGGCTCCGGGCCTTCGTCTCTTCTCAGCCAAAGACCGTGCGCGCCATGTCGATGCGTGAGTTCAGGATGCGGGAGTCGAGTGACATGACGATGAGCTGCTTGGCGGCCTTCTCCGACACCCACTGGATGCCGAAGTTCAGCGTCTGGTTGCTCACCACCGACGGCAGGGACAGCCGACCGCGCCCGACCGCGCCCATATCACCGCCCAGCAGCCCCGACAGGACGCTGCTCAGTCCGTAGACCGCTCCGCCGAACAGCGTCTCCCCCAAGACCCGGCCGGCGCTGTCGCCCCGGGCGGCGGACCGGAGCCCGTAGTTGGCGCTGCCGCTGAAGGCCCCCGAGACGCCTTTCTGGACCACCCGGAGCTGGGTGGACGCGTCGACCGCGTTCTCGAACGCGGTACTGCGGGTCAGCGTGCTCCACCATCCGCCCTGGCGGGCCGTTTCGAGCAGCCCTCCCAGCGAGCCCGAGCCACGCCCCAGGGCCGGCACGGCCCCCACCCCGCCGAGACGGGCGGCCGCCACGCTGCCGAGCGCTTCGGAGGCGAAGCTCACGGCCAGGCCGGCCGCCAGGTAATAGCCCATGTCCGCGGCGGAGGCGTCCGGTGGCGCCATGGAGAAGGCATTCATGACGCCGAACGCCTCCGCCATGCCCAGGGACTTCAGGCTCATGCCCGCCAGAGGTCCGAGCACCAGCCCCGTGGCGGCCAGGGCGCCTGCGATGCCGAACGACAGGCTCGCGTCCGCCACCTCGTTGGGCCCGCCGCCCCTCGCCAGGGCGTAGCTCCCGCCTATCACCGAGAAGGCGCTGTAGCCGCCCCAGATGAGCATCAGCCCGCCCAGCGCCGCCGCCTCGGGCAGTAACGCCACCGTGGCGATGGCGCCGCCGACGACAGCGAGCGTGCCGAGGATCTCCTTCCAGAACATGCCCGTGGGGTCGGTGAAGTTGAACGGGTTGTTGCCCACGTAGACATAGGGGCTTGCGAACTGGAACGCGGGGTCCGTGTCGTAGAACCGACCCACGATGGGGTCGTAGAGGCGGGCCTGGTAGTTGTAGAGCCCCACCGTCCCCGCCGCGTCGAAGCCGTCCCACTCCTGCCCGGTGTACCGGTAGGGCATGAGCGTCGGGTCACCACTGGAGCGCATGCCCTGCCCGAAGGGCAGGTAGTCGAACGCGGCCAGCACCGTCCCCGTTTGGTCGAACACCACGCGCGTCGACCCCTGGTGGTCGCGCACCACGTAGCAGGTCTTGTTTCCAGTCACCATCGCGAGCAGCCCGTTGGGTCCGCGCACGAACGCCTTCTGCGTCACCGTGCCATCCGGTTGGGTGATGACATGCAGCAGCGGGTCGTCCTCCAACCCACGGACGTAGACGGTGGTGGTCGTCTTCCCGGCGATGACGTGGGACTTGGACACCCGCTCGCTGGCGCTGCCGTAGCGGAACGTCAGGGTCGCGGGCGCCGGAGCCGCCACCGTGAGGGTGCTCGCGAGCCGGTGGAACGCGTCGTAGGTCAGGGTGCTCAGGTTCGGCGTGGCCGAGGTGACCTGGCCGCTCGGCGAATACCCGAACGCCAGGGTCGACCGCTGGTGCGACACGGCGTCGTACAGGTCCACCTTGCTCAGCAGGTCCGAGCCGGTGCCGTAGGTATAGGTGAGGTTGAGGTTGCCGCGGTTGAGCGCCTGGAGGTTGCCATTCATGTCGTACTGGACGCCCTTGCCAATGCCGATGCCCCAGTCCGTGCTGATGGTGTTCTCCGCGAAGCGCAGCTGGCCCAGCGGATCAAACGCGTTCCGGTAGGTGTAGCCGGCCGGAGCGCCGCCATAGAGCGCGCGGGCGGAGGTCCCCTGGAGGGTGCCGTCGTAGTAGACGGCGCCCTGATAACCCGCCTGCGGCGTGTCGTAGAACAACGTCCCCGCGAAGTAGTTGTAGGAGACGGTGTTGATCCAACCCGGCGAGTTGTAGGTATACGTCTGGTTGACGTTGGTCGAGCCCAGGAAGCCGAGCGACTCCTTCAGGATGGAGGTGTCCGCGTTGTAGGTGTAGGCCGCGTAGATGGCGGGCGAGACGTCATTGCCAATCATGCTGACCAGACCGCGCCGGTTGTAGCGGTAGTTCACCGCCAGGGGCGTGGCGGTCGGGTAGACGATGCGGACCGTGTTGCCCAGGTTGTCGTAGGCGTACTGCATCGAGCCCGTGTGGCTCACGGGGCCCGCGGTGGTGGTCTGCGTCACCGAGGCGATGTTGCCCCCCGGGGTATAGGTGTAGCCCAGGGTCACGTCCGCGGTCGTCACGCCCGGTGCGTACGTGGCGGTCTGCCGCAGGCGGCCCCCGTTGGCATCCCCGGGGCCGAAATAGGAGTTCTTCTTGCGCGCCACGGGCGTGCCCGGCGGTGGGGCGCCGCCGTCGGGCAGGGCCGGCAGGCTGGACCAGGCGGCGTCGACGGTGCCCGCCTCGGTGAGCCGGCCGAGCGAGTCGTAGGTCCAGTAGAGGATCCGATCGACGTTGGGGCCGCCAGCGTTCACGCCCTCGGCGTGGAGGGCGTAGCGCAGCCGGCCCAGCCGGTCATGGATGAAGCGGGAGGCGCCGGTATCGGTACCCTGGCGGTAGACGAGCCGGCCCAGGAAGTCGAGCTGCTCGGTGAGGGTGGTGCCGGCGACAGGCAGGAGCACCTGGTTCGTCTGACCGCTGCTGGAGTACGTGTGGCTGTAGCGGGTCGTGACCAGGTCCGTGCCGCCGACCTGGGTCGGGCCCGCGGTGCGGCTGATGGGATTGCCGGCCCGGTCCACCACCGTCACGGTGGAGACGCCGTTGGGGTCGGTGAGCGTGGTGGTGCGGTAGCCCCCGGAGCTGCCATACGCGAAGCGCGTCGGGTGGCCGGCCAGCGAGAAGTTCTTCCCGGGTTTGCCGAGCGCCAGGACCCGGCCCTGGGGCGAGGCCTCGTACTGCTCGCGGGTGAAGGGGTAGCCGCCGTCCCCCTGCCAGTACGTGTTGATCTGCCCTTCCGCCAGGCCCGTGGTCCAGAGCGTCCCGCCGGGTCCACCGTTGGTGAGGTAGGCGCTCTGATAGGCGAACAGCGGGCCCACGCCGCTCATCGGGAAGGTGGCGGCCTTGGTGCGGACGGCCGGGCGCAGCAGCCCGTCGTAGGCGACCTGGGTGACCGCCACGTTGAGCCCGTCGGCCATCTGCTGCGTCTGACGGTCGTTGCCCGCGCCGTCCTTGAAGACCACGTCGACGAGCGGCTCGACGAAGGTGACGAGCCCGGTGAAGGACACGTCCGTCGAGGCCTCGAGCACGAGGACCCCGGGTGACGACACCTGCGGCGTGGTGTCGATGAGGAGCCGCCCCCCGGCCCAGAACAGCACCCGGGAGTCGACCACCGCGAACATCCAGTCTGACGCGTAGGGGTAGGTTCCATTCCCGAACGCGTTGGTGAACTTCGTGGTGCCCAGGTACCAGGAGCCGGTGCCCGGCTGGGAGGCTGGCTGCCACGACACCTCCAGGTTGCCAATCTTCAGGCCGACCTTGCCCGCCGGAGCCGCGGTGCCCGCCGGAGGCAGGACCTGCACGCGCACGCCGTAGTTCTGCTGCTGTCCGTAGCGGGTCCAGGTGCAGGTGTCCGCCCCGCTCCCAGCGTGGCGCAGGGCCCTGCCAGACACCGACCAGGCCTCCGGGTGCGTGGCCTGCCAGCGGGACTGCCAGTCATCGGTGAACGGCTCGTAGCCGCCGGCCTCGCGCGAGCGGGCGCGGGATACCCGATTGAGCTGCTGGACGGAGAGCCGTCCCGAGGGATCGTCCCGGACCTGCCAGATCGCGGGCAGCTCCGTGGGGCTGTCCGTGGGACCGAGCTGCGCCACCGGCGTCTGCGAGTCGTCGAAGAGCGTGCGCTGGGTGAGGCCCTGGCCCGTCACGGTCGCGGTGACGACGCCGAACGCGGGGTCATACGCGTTGACCGAGCCGGTGGCGTCCGCCGGCAGGAACAGGACGTCGTCGATCAGCACCCAGGTGGACGCCTTCTGGGTGGAGAACTGCAGGGTGACGGCGCCCGGGCCCGAGAACCCGCTCGGGCAGGGCGTGAAGGCGGGAGCCGAGACGAAGGCCCAGGCACCCTGGGTGTCCGGAACCTTCACCTGGGTGCTCGTCCCCGTGGCGGCCAGGGTGATGGACAGCCAGGCCTCGCCACTGTCATTGCCGTAGCCGCCCTGCGTCTTCGCCCAGAAGGACACGGTGAACTGCCGGCCCGGCGCGGTGGGCGCGAAGTCACCCTTCAGGCCCGGGGCCGCGGCGCCCTGCCCCACGGGTGCCAGCTTCAGGCAGCGCAGTCCCGTGTGGCTGTCGCCGGTGTAGAGCGCGCCGCCCGGCTGCACCGTCCAGCCCGCGGTGGCTTCATAGCCCTCGCAGCCGAAGTAGCCCGCCTCGCTCCCCTGGAGGCTGGCATGGCTGAAGGTGGCCACCGGCCAGCGGTTCGCGGCGTCGTAGAGGTTGGAGGTGACGTGGCCGTCCGCGTCGACCAGCTCCGTCTGCAGGCCCTGGGTGTTGGGGGCGCTCAGCGTGGCGGTCTTCAGCCAGTCCGTGGCGGGCGGCTCGTTCGAACCCGACCAGTCGGCGAAGTTGAACGCGCTGGTGTTGGTGCGCGCCCGGTAGCTCTTGTCGGGCGCCCACGTCCCCGCCGCTCCCCGCTTCCAGGTGGAGACCGTGACGGAGCGGTTGAAGGTGAGCTGGGGCGTGATGACCTGTTCGGTGGTCTGGACCACCGGCGTGAGCAGGTTGAGCGCCGCGGCGGCCGGATACGCGTCGCAGAGGTACGTGTAGCCGGTGGTGAGCGTCTCCGCGTCGCCGTTCCAGTTGGTATTGACCAGGGAGCTGGTGACCATCAGGCCGGTCGTGTCCGACCAGCCCTGGGTCCGCGTGCTCGTCAGCCCATCCACGGTGGAGTCCAGGCGGCGCAGGCGCGGATAGCGGGAGGAGCCTCCCGTGAGCGCGCTCTTCGTGGTCACCCACCAGTAGCGCTTCGTCACCGCCACCTGCGTCCCCTGCGCATCGCAGACGCTCTCCTGGTAGGGCAGGCCCACCAGGGCCGCGAAGTTCGTCGCGGCGTTGGTGGACGCGGCGTCGTTCGGGAACGGCACCAGGGAGTCGGTGCTGCCCAGCCCGTTGAAGCTGTAGACGTCGGTGAAGCCATACGGGGTGGCCTGGCCGTCCGCGCTGCCCGGCATGACCCGCGTGCGGTTGAACAGGCCGGCCCACCCCAGCGTGACGGAGATCGCCTTGGAGGTGTCGTAGCCGTAGGACACCTGCGTCGTGCCGAGCCCGTCATTCACGTCGACCCGGGAGACGGCCCAGGCCTTCACCGTGCCGCTGACCTGCCCCTTCACGAGGGAGTAGAGGGTGAGCGAGCCCGGGGCGTCGAACGTGCCGGTGTAGGTCACGAAGGCGTTGACGCCGGTCAGCAGCTTGCCGGACGTGCTGCTGGCGTAGAGGTTCTGGCCCGGGAGGGTGATGGGGGCGAGCGCCGTGCCGTTGCGCAGCGGCACCACCACGGCGTCGGAGCCGGACTGGTAGCTGAGGTAGAGGAACGCGGAGAGCTGCACCGTCTGGGGCGCCTTCTTGGCCACGCTGTCGGGGATGGTCGCGAGGGTGCTCCAGCTGGCGTCCGGGCTCTCGTAGTAGAGCTTGTTCGACAGCAGCACGTAGTTGCTGGGGAAGCGGACCGTGTTGTTGGGATTGCCGGTGATGCTCCACACCTGCTCCTGGATGGAGGGCAGCTGGGCGCCATTGAAGCTGTCGACCTTGAAGGCCCGCTGGGCCGGCTGGTACTCCGTCACGTCGTAGGCGTAGCCGTCCACCGTGCCCGTCCACGACTGGGTGACCCGGCGCACCGCCTTGTCGAAGCCGTAGGACATGTTGAACGCGTCCCCCGTCTGTCCCGGGTAGCGCCAGGCACTGTCCTTCAGGTTGATGCGGTCATCCCAGTTGACGCCGTTGTAGCGGAACAACTGCGGGCCGATGCCCACGAGGCCTCCGTGGATGCCAGGGGTGAACTCGCCTCCGGCATCCACCAGCGTGGTGGCGGTGGGCGAGGAGAAGTCCGCGCCCCAGGTGATGGCCTGGTAGCGGTAGTCATCGCCAATCCACTTGTCGTTGTAGACCCGCAGGACGAGGAAGGAGCCGCCGGCGTAGGCCATGATGTCGTGGGCGTTGACGGCCGTGCTCTGGAGCGACCCGTCGAAGCCCGTGTTCCAGGTGCCGGACGCATCCAGGTACCAGAGCTTCAGGTAGACGAGCTCGCTCGAATCGCTGTTGGAACGGTACAGCGCGGCGAGCCAGTTGTTCCTCGCGCAGAGGGCATAGAGCGTCGTGCCCCCGGAGACGGTGGGGAGCTGGATGGCATCGTCGTTGGACCAGGCCGAGCCGTTCCAGGTGATGCGGTAGAGCTTGCCGCTCGTCTTGCCGAGCGCGGCCAGGAACCCGGTGCCACTGGCCACGTCCACCGCCTCGTCGAGCGCCAGCGCGTCGAGCCGGCGGTTCGAGGACACCCATTCCCCAGGCGTGGTCGGGTCCTTGTGATAGCAGGACAGGGAGGGTTTGACCTTGTTGCCATTGACCGCGTATTGCGGCCGGAAGATGCCGCACAGGTTGGCCTCGGTCACGACCCGCATGTTGTCGTACTGGTCGGCCACGGTCGCATCCCCCATGGCGTCCTCCTGCCAGCGGCCGGTCCATTGATAGAGATAGGTCTTGAACCAGCCGGGGTTGCGGGGGTCCAGCCAGGTCACCACCGCGTAGTCCACGTCGAACCACACGCGGGGCGTCGTCTGGCCCGTCTTCTGGATGGACAGGGTGCGGGGGCTCTGGCCCAGCGTCTGCTCGGCGTAGTTGAAGGCGAAGGTGGCGCCGCCCGGCAGGGTCACCGTGTCGAGCGCGCCCGGCGGGGTGGCGCCGTCGCCGTTGCGGTAGGTGAAGTCCACCGGCGCCAGCGGAGCGCCCCGGCTGTTGCTGCGCTGGACCCGCGTCAGGTAGCGCTTGGCCAGGGTGCCCGCGCCCTTCACGTCGAAGGTGAAGTCCACGCCCATGAGCGCGTTGCCCGCGGCGTCCGTCACCCGGACGGCCTTCAGGTAGCGCGTCTCGTAGCGGTCCTGCCAGGGATTGGGCGAGGCGCCGGTGTGCGGCGCCTGGTACTCCTGCTGGCTGGAGGTGGAGAGCTTCGCGTCGTAGGTGAACTTCACCTTGCGGCCGAAGGTGTCCGTGACGGTGTCCAGGTAGGTGGCGCGGGTGTACGGCAGGCCCCCGCTCCCCACGGGAATGCTGTCATCGCTGAAGGCCGTATAGGCATGGGTGATGGCATTGCCCCACGGGTCCGCGATTCGGGTGAGCCGCCAGGCCAACGCATACGCGCCCTGGTTCTGCGTCAGCACCGAGCCCCCCGTCCACGCGCCCCACCGGACGCCCCACTCGATGGAGTTGCCGGTGCTCGTGCGGGCCCCGGTGGACGGGCCGGTGGCACCGCCAAAGGTGTGGATCCGCCCGTTCTCCCGCAGGATGGTCCAGGTCTCGGTGGCGCTGTCGTAGCTGATCTTCCAGAAGCGCTGGGCGGTCAGGATGAACGAGGTGACCGTGCCGGTGACGCCGGTGGGCAGGAGCCGGTCCACCATGCCGTCGGCGGCGTAGAAGTAGCTGGCCGCGGACGTCTGGCCCGTCTGGTGGTGGTCGGCGAAGATCATCTCGCCGCTCAACGTCCACCCGAGGCCCAGACAGCCCGTGGGCGCCTCCAGGTTCCAGGTGGTGGCGGAGTAGTCCACCCCGCCCCGGTAGAGCGCCTGGAGGGAGAAGTCGAGGCCCTGGCGGCCCTCCAACTCCACCAGCGTCAGGGGGAAGGACACGAGGCCGGTGGCCGGGGAGACGGCATTCTTGAGCGTGGCGGCGGTCAGCATTTCTCGACCTTCTTTTCGTTGCCGTGCGACCGCGAGGGCCGCGCGAGGGAAACCAGACGTCCAGTCCAGATGCGCAGGAAGAGCAGCAGGGCCCGGGGAATGACTCCCGGGCCGGTGGCCAGGCGGTCGCCGTGGAACAGGGCGAGCTGGCCTTCGGTGCCGGGGTGGCGCCGGTAGAGGAGATCCGCCTCGTCGGAGCCGATGGGGATCCGGCGCAGCGAGCCCAGCGCGGCGAGGACGGCGAGCCGGGACAGCAGCCGGCACTTGGGACAGCTGCCCCGGTACAGCAGCACCGGCCGGTCCGAGCCGGAGTCCAGCAACCGCTCCACCGTGCCGGACAGCGTCTGGGAATGGGACGCGCCCGTCATGACGCCCCCCCGCCCGGCATGAGGTAGAGGTTGAGGCGCCGCCGCCCGCTCACGTCGAGCCCGAAGCCGAGGAACAAACCCTGGCACTCGCCCCGGGCCAGGGCCTCGGCCACGGGCGGAAGCTCCAGGCCGAACATCCCGTAGACGCGCGGGAGGCGCTCGTTCCACTGCTCCGGCGTGAAACCCAGACAGGCGTGGCAACAGCAGACATCTATTTTCGTGTCCACCAGCGCGCCCGTGGCCACGCTGAAGCCCGCTGACAGCACCAGGCTGGCCAGCGGCAGGGGCCGGTCCGCGCCGCCCACCATCGCGGTGAGGAAGCGGGAGAAGTCCGGGTCATCGAGCAGCGGCAGGCCGAGCAGATCGCAGCGCACCGGCGTGCGCAGGCGCCAGTGGAACTTGGCCCGCGCCTCGCTGGGGCTCGAGCCCTCGATGCCGACGCTGGACAGGCGCCCGACCTCCGCGATGGCGTCGACGTAGGCCCGCGCGGGGGCCGCGTCCGGCACCATGAATCCGAACCAGCGGCGCAGCGCGTCCCAGGCCTCGGAGTCCGAGCCCGCGCCGCCCTCCAGGTACAGGGCCAGGCCCGGGTCGCCGAGCGGGGCGGCCAGCCAGAAGACGTTCCGGGTGAGGTGGGCCGCGGCCTCGGGGTGGGCCGGCAGCCAATGGTCCATCGCGCGGGTCACGAGCGGCGCCAGCGCTTGCGCCGCACCCGCCTCCAGCACCCGGTCCAGGGCCTGCTGGCGCACCGCCCAGCGGTCCAGGGGCGCTTCGAGGAGCGTCCCCGGATCGCCAATGAGCCGGTAGCGGCAGCCGGTGGGCCCCGACGTGATGCACAGCTCCAGCGCCGAGCCGTCGCCGTTGAGATGCGAGGAGGCGCCGCCCGGGGCGTCCACGCGCTCGGGCATGGCATCCAGACAGAGGGCGGCATGGAGGCGGTCGGCCGCGTCCGGTCGGCCGGCGAGTCGGCCGGCCAGACCCGCGAGTCCGGCTTCGCGCGGCAACAGCGGGGCGGGAGTGTGAGCGTGCATGGGGTGTGTCTCCACTGCGGAGCCGGGCCGCGGCTGGAAGGCCGCGGCCCGGCGGTCCGTCACGACGAGTAGGTGAACTGCGTGAACAGCGCGGCGATGAAGCCGTCGGGGAAGGACGCCGTGACCGTCACGGCGCCAGGGCCGCTGCCGGGAGGTGTCCTGCCCATGAGCGTCTTCCCCGCCGCGTCGACGGAGACGGCGCTCGCCTCGGCGGTTCCGAAGCAGACGCGCACCACCTGCCCCAGGTTGACCCCGGTGAGGGTGAACGCCGTCCCCCCGGAGACGGGCCCCTGCGCCGGAGCGAGCGACAGGAGCTGGGGCAAGGGAGCAATGACGGTCGCGGTCGCGCTGCCTCCCGTGCCTGGGGTTCCCGGTGCGCCGGGAGTGCCATCCGCGCCCCGGAGACCGGTGGGGGCCTGGGAGCCC
>NZ_RAWB01000200.1 GCF_003612055.1 Corallococcus llansteffanensis | reverse complement strand
CTTCCCCCCATTGGAGTCCACACCATGAACGCCTTCCGTTCCGTCGCCGTCGCCGCGCTGCTCCTGTCCGCTCCCGCCCTCGCCGGGCACAGCATCTGGTCCAACCGGGGCCTGTACATCCAGGACAACGGCGCGTCCTATCCGGCGACGGGCGTCAACATGAGCATCATCTGGAACGAGAGCACGCTGGCCGCCTACGCGAGCTTCCACGGCATCGCGAACGGGAGCACCTATGACTTCAACCTCGTCGGGTCGTCCGTCACGGCCGTCACGGCCTACAACATCAACGGCCTCTGGAACATCCAGCGCGATGGCGTGATCATCTGCGGCGGCTGCACCGGCAGCGTCTACGGCCTGACCGCGCAGCCGGGCACCGGCATCAAGTTCTACGACTCCACCTACCAGTTCCACTTCAGCGCCTACGTGGACGGGCGCCAGGACTACTGACGCACGACGTCTCCCCGGGTAAGCCAGCCTTTCCAGCTTCACCGGGCTCGTGCAGGATGGGTTTCACGCGGAGTGTCCCCCGATGCTCCGCGCTCATCCCCCAAGGAGCATCCCCCATGAAGGCCTTCCGTCCCCTCCTCGCCGCCGCGCTGTTCCTGTCGTTCCCCGCCCTGGCCGCCGTGGGCGTGCACAGCATCTGGTCCAGCCAGGGCCAGCATGTGAAGGACAACACCGCCACGTACCCGGTGACGAGCGCGAACGCGGTGGTCAGCTGGAACGAGTTCACCCGCACCGCGTTCCTCAACTTCCACGGCTTCGCGGGCGGCAACGAGTACGACTTCGAGCTCGTCGGCTCGCCGGCCAGCACGACCACCGCGTATGACATCACGGGTCTCTGGAATGTCCGCCGCAACGGCGCGCTGGTCTGCGCCGGATGCACCGGCAGCGCCTACGGGCTGAACGCGCCTGCGGGCCAGTACTTCAAGTTCTACACGACCGGTGAGGTCTACGGCTTCAGCGCCTTCGTGACGGCGCGCAAGGACTACTGACGCACAGCGTCTATCCGGTCCCTGGAGCCCGGGGGCATGGCCTGCACGGCATGCCCCCGCGACCGGGAGGGTTCGGTTAGGGTGCCCGCCCGGGCGCCCTTCCTCGCGCCCTCTTTTCCAGGAGCCTTCCGCATGTCCCGCATCATCCGCGCCTCTCGCGGCACCACCCTCTCCTGCAAGGGCTGGGTGCAGGAGGCCGCGCTCCGGATGCTGATGAACAACCTCGATCCGGAGGTGGCCGAGCAGCCCGGGGACCTCGTCGTCTACGGCGGCACCGGCAAGGCCGCCCGGGACTGGCCCTCGTTCGACCGCATCGTGTCCAGCCTCCAGAGCCTCACGGACGACGAGACGCTGCTCGTGCAGTCCGGCAAGCCCGTGGGCATCCTGCGCACGCATCCGGACGCGCCGCGCGTGCTCATCGCCAACTCCAACCTCGTGGGCCACTGGGCCAACTGGGAGCACTTCCACGAGCTGGAGAAGAAGGGCCTGATGATGTACGGCCAGATGACGGCCGGCTCGTGGATCTACATCGGCACGCAGGGCATCCTGCAGGGCACCTACGAGACCTTCGCCGCCGCGGGCCGCTTCCACTTCGGCAGCGAGGACCTGGCCGGCCGGCTCATCCTCTCCGGCGGCCTGGGCGGCATGGGCGGCGCGCAGCCCCTGGCCGCCACGATGAACAACGCCGTGTTCCTGGGCGTGGAGATTGATCCGCACCGCGCCCAGCGCCGCGTGGAGACGCGCTACCTGGACGTGGTGGCGAAGGACATTGACGAGGCGCTGGCGCTGGCCAAGGACGCGCAGCAGAAGCGCGTGGGCCGCAGCATCGCCATCATCGGCAACGCGGCGTCGGTGTTCCGGGAGCTGTACAAGCGCGGCATCAAGCCGGACCTCGTGACGGACCAGACGAGCGCGCATGATCCGCTCAACGGCTACATCCCCACGGACCTGTCGCTGGAGGCCGCGGCGGAGCTGCGCAAGCGCGACCCCGAGGGCTACGTGAAGCGCGCGCGCGAGTCGATGATCATGCACGTGCAGGCGATGAACGACTTCCAGGCCGCCGGCAGCCACGTGTTCGACTACGGCAACAACCTGCGCGGCCAGGCGAAGGTGGGCGGCATGCAGAACGCCTTCGAGTTCCCCGGCTTCGTGCCCGCGTACATCCGCCCGCTGTTCTGCGAGGGCATGGGCCCGTTCCGCTGGGTGGCGCTGTCGGGGGACCCGGAGGACATCCGCCGCACGGACCGCGCGGTGCGCGAGCTGTTCCCCCACAAGGCGTCGCTCAACCGCTGGCTGGACATGGCGCAGGAGCGCGTCGCGTTCCAGGGCCTGCCCGCGCGCATCTGCTGGCTGGGCTACGGCGAACGCGCCAAGGCGGGGCTCGCCTTCAACGAGCTGGTCCGCAAGGGCGAGGTGAAGGCGCCCATCGTGATTGGCCGCGACCACCTGGACTGCGGCAGCGTGGCGTCGCCCAACCGCGAGACGGAGGCCATGAAGGACGGCTCGGACGCGGTGGCGGACTGGCCCATCCTGAACGCGCTGGTGAACGCGGTGAATGGCGCCTCCTGGGTGTCGTTCCACCACGGCGGCGGCGTGGGCATGGGCTACTCGCTGCACGCGGGCCAGGTCATCGTCGCGGACGGCACGCCGGAGGCCGCGCGCCGCATCGAGCGCGTGCTCACGTCCGACCCGGGCATGGGCGTCCTGCGCCACGCGGACGCGGGCTACACGGAGGCCATCGACGTCGCGAAGGAGCGGGGCGTGCGCATCCCGGGCATCACCGCCTAGAGTGCGCCGGATGCCAAGCCGGGTCCGCGCGGTCGTGATGACAGGGGTGTTGGGTGTGCTCGCGGGCTGCACGCCCACCACCGCCGGACCCATGGTGATGCGCCTGGGTCCGGGCATGCCCGACGAGCGCTTCTACCAGGTCGGCTTCCGCACCGGCCCGCGCCTCAATGCCCCGCAGCTCGCGGACCGGGGAGAGATCGAACCCTTCCAGGGCGACGCGAAGCCGCTCGACAGCGACCAGTGGGGCATCTCCTATGACGCCGCGCTGACGGTGCCGCTGGGCGAACGGCTGTCCCTGCACGCGGGGCTGCAAGGGGAGTTCTTCCTCGCGCCCGTGCCGGGCTACGGCCTCTACACCGGCCTGTCGTACTACGCCGGCTCGCAGAAGCTGGGCCTGGCGCCGGCCGTCGCGGTGCGGGCCGCGTCGGACTTCGGCCTGGGGGACACGGACAGCACCAGCAGCCTGTTCGGCGTGGAGGGCACCTGTGCCTTCACCGTGCAGCCGGAGGCCGGGATGTCGCTGGGCATCGTCCCGTTCCTGGGCGTGAACCGCTCCCTGGTGAACCCCGGCTCGCAGGTGACGGCCGTGTACTACGGCGCCGTCGTCGCGGCGCAGATCACCCTGGGGGAAGGCAAGTCGAAGCTGGAGCTGTCCGGCGGCTATGGCCGGGCCCACGCGGGCGGCGCGAGCTGGAACGTGCCCGTCGCGGGGCTGCGCGGAGGGCGCTGATCAATGGAACCTTTGGACCTGTGGGTGCGCAACACCTCCGAGGTGCTCACCGTGGAGGGCACGCACCGTGAGCCCGCCGACGTGGCCCTCACCCCGCGCCCGGCCGCCTGCGTGGGCGTGCGCAAGGGCCGCGTGGCCTTCGTGGGCCGGGAAGCGGACCTGCCTCCCGGCGCGCTCACCGACGCGACGGAAGTCATCGACGCCGAGGGCGGCTTCGTGGGCCCGGGCTTCGTGGATCCGCACACGCACCTGGTCTTCGCGGGCGAGCGCTCCGCCGAGTTCGACCTGCGCAACCAGGGCGCCACGTACCTGGAGATCGCCAAGGCCGGAGGCGGCATCGTCAACACGGTGAGCGCCACGCGCGCGGCGAGCGAGGAGGAGCTGGCGCGGCTCGCCCTGCCCCGCCTGGAGCGGCTGCTCGCGCAGGGCGTGACGACGGCGGAGGTGAAGAGCGGCTACGGCCTGTCGCTGGAGCACGAGCTCAAGATGCTGCGTGCGGTGCGCCGGCTGGGCGCGCTGTCGCCGCTGGAGCTGGTGCCCACGCTGTTGTGCGCGCACGCGGTGCCCACGGAGTACCAGGGACGGCGCGGCGAGTACCTGGAGCTGTGCATCAACGAAATCCTGCCCGCCGTGGCGCGGGAGGGACTGGCGCGCTTCTGCGACGTCTTCACCGAGGACAGCGCCTTCACCGTGGACGAGTCGCGCCGCCTGCTGCTCGCCGCGAAGGCGCTGGGCCTGACGCCACGCCTGCACGCGGATCAGCTCACCGCCTGCGGGGCCTCAGCGCTCGCCGCGGAAGTGGGCGCCTCCAGCGCGGACCACCTGGAGCAGGTGACGGATGAAGGCATCCGCGCGCTCGCCGCCGCGAACGTCACCGCCGTGCTCGTGCCCACCTCCACCCTCTTCCTGCGCATGCGCCCCTACGCGCCCGGCCGGAAGCTGCGCGACGCAGGCGTCAACATTGCTTTGGGTTCCAACGTGAACCCGGGTTCTTCCATGACGGAAAACCTGGCGCTGGTGCTGGGGCTCGCCTGCCTGGAGAACGGCCTGACGGCCGCGGAGGCCTACTGGGCCGCCACGCGAGGGGCCGCGCAATGTTTGGGGTTGCAACGACACGGGCGACTGGCCGTGGGTGATGCAGGCGACCTTGTTGTCTTCGGGTGTCGCAGTTACCGACACCTGCCTTATCATCTGGGTATCAGCCACGCGCGGGCGGTGGTGAAGGGTGGGCAGGTGGTGTTCCGCGCGCGGATGGAATGCTGTCCCTGAGTGCGTGCCGCTGAACAACGGGCATCGTCCGAGGGGGCAAGTGGAACTTCCCTCGTGGGCCGGCCGTTGTAGAGATCAGCTGCCACCATGTGCCGACTATTTGGATTCAGATCCGCCGTTCCCGCTGCCGTCCACACTGCTTTGGTGACGGAGAGGAATTCCCTCCTCATCCAGTCACGTGAGCACAAGGACGGTTGGGGCATCGCCTCGTACGGTCCGGAGACCTCCCCCCTCGTCGCGCACGGCGTGGGCCCCGCGCACTGCGACCCCGACTTCGAGCGCGTGTCGAGCCAGGTGTCCGCGCGCACCGTCGTCGCGCACATCCGTCAGGCGAGCGTGGGCGCGGTGGAGATCCGCAACTCCCACCCGTTCCACTACTGCCGCTGGTCATTCGTGCACAACGGCACGCTGCGCGAGTTCGGGAAGCACAAGGCGGCCGTGGAAGCGCTCATCCACCCGGAGCTGCGCGTCAACATCAAGGGCACGACGGACAGCGAGCGCTGCTTCTACCTGTTCCTGACGCGGCTCGCGGAGCGGGGACCGCTCGACGGCCAGGTGCCCGTGCAGTCGATGGCGCAGGCGCTCGCGGAGACGATGACGCTCGTGTCCTCGATGACGGACGTGCCGGGAAGCCGCGAGCCGAAGGAGCGCTCCGCGATGAACTTCCTCGTCACGGACGGCGAGGCGATGGTGGCCACGCGCCGCAACCGCACGCTCTTCATCTCCTCCGGCATCGGCGGCTGCCCCGAAGCGCTGCGGACGCCGAACACGGGTGTGCCGCTCCAGCAGTTCCTCATCGCCAGCGAGTCGCTGTGCGGCGGGCCCCACTGGGTGCCCGTGGACGAGGAGGACGTGGTGGGCGTGGACTCGAAGCTCGTCTTCCACCGCTGGAAGGTGCAGACGCTGGCGGACGGCGTGCTGAACCCGCGCCCGCCGACGGTGCAGCACGGCAGCGCGGCCTGACGGCGCTTCTGCTGCCTCAGCCGAGCCAGGAGTCGAGCAAGGCCGCGGGACGCGCGCCGAAGGCCTCCACTTCGAGGCTCCGCGCGTCCTCCCCTTCATGGCGCAGCGTGATGCGCAGGAAGTCGCGCGGCGCGGCCTGGGGGATGCGGTCCAACCACTCCACCAGCATCGCGCGCCCTTCGCCCAGCAGGTCCATGAAGCCGGTGGCGTAGAGCTCCTCGTAGTCGGCCAGACGGTACAGGTCCGCGTGGTACAGCGGGATGCGGCCGTCGTACGGGTACACGATGGCGAAGGTGGGGCTCGCGACCTCGGAGCGCGCCACGCCCGCCCCTTCCGCCACGCCGCGCACCAGGTGCGTCTTGCCCGCGCCCAGGTCACCCACGAGCCCCACGAAGTCGCCGGGCTCCAGGAGCTGCCCCAGCTTCACGCCCAGCCGGTGCGTCTCCTCCGGGGACGGCGACACGAGGCGCCGCGTGCGCGTGGGCCCGCTCATCGCCCCCACCGCACCCAGACCGAAGACAGTCCCTTGAGCAGGTCCGTGGCGATGAGGCCCATCAGGCCCCTCCGCTCCGCCGCGAGGTCGCCCGCGAGCCCGTGCGCGTACACGGCCGTCCACGCGGCCCGCGGCAGGGGAATGGCCTGCGCGAGCAGCGCGCCGCACACACCCGACAGCACGTCGCCGGTGCCCCCGGTGGCCATGCCTGGGTTGCCGGTGGGGTTGATGAACACGCGCCCGCCGGCCTCCGCGATGAGCGTGCGCGAGCCCTTCAGCACCACCGTGACGTGGAGCGCCGCGGCGAGCTGCCGGGCCATGCCCACGCGGTGGAGCTGCACCTCCTTCGTCGGCTTGCCCGTGAGCTTCGCCATCTCTCCCGGATGCGGCGTGAGCACCACGGGGCCCTTCGCGCGCCGGAGCACGGACAGGTCCTCCGCCACCGCGTTGAGCGCGTCCGCGTCCAGCACCGCGGGCACGTCCACCGCCGCCAGCAGGTCGCCGATGAGCGCGCCCGTCTCCGGTCCCCGGGGGATGCCCGGGCCCATCACCAGCGCGTCCTTGCCCTCCAGCGCGGCCTTGAGCGCGTCCAGGTCGCCCTTCCCCAGCGGCCCGTCGCCGGGCAGCGGGAGGCCCATGATCTCCGGCGAGTGCGCCATCACCGCCGGCAGCGCCTCCGCGCGCGTGGCCACCGTGACGAGCCCCGCGCCGCTGCGCAGCGCCGCCAGGGCCACCATCGCCGCCGCGCCCGTCTTGCCCGGGCTGCCCGCCACCACCAGCACGTGGCCGTAGGTGCCCTTGTGCGAATCCGCGCGGCGCACCGGCAGCGCGTCGCGCGCGTCCTTCTCCTCCACCCGGAACAGCTCCGGCCCGGACACCACGCGCGCGGCCTCGCCACCCAGGGCGATGTCCACGCGCCGCACGTCCCCGCACAGCGACGCGCCGGGCTCCAGTTCGTGCGCGGGCTTGAGGAACCCGAAGGCCACCGTGACGTCCGCCTCCACGCACGGCGTGAAGGGCTCCGCGGTGTCGCTCTGCAACCCCGACGGCACGTCCGCCGCCACCACCTTCGCCCCCGCGCGCCGCCACCGCGCCATGGTGCCAATGGCATCCGCGAAGGCCCCTGCAGGCGCGCGGTGCAGGCCGGTGCCGAAGAGGGCGTCCACCACCACGTCGCCCGGGCCCGGCTCCGGCAGCACCTCGAAGGCGCGGGGCGACTCACCGAAGCCCTCCAGCGCGGTCAGGTTGCGCTTCGACTCCGGGGTGGTCTTCGCGGAGTCGCCCACCAGCGACACCACCACGCGCGCGCCCCCTTCGAGCAGGAAGCGCGCGGCGACGAGCCCGTCCCCGCCGTTGTTGCCCGGCCCGCACAGCACCGTGAAGCGCGCGCCCGGGGCGGCGACGCTCCGGGCGGCCTCCGCGAGCGCGCGGCCCGCGTTCTCCATCAACAGGCCGGAGGGCATCCCGTGACGCTCCTGGGCGGCCGCTTCGGCTTCACGCATCTGGACGGCGGTGAGCACGCGCTGCATGGCTTCAACCCTCCCTACTTCGTCTGGAGCACCACCGTGGCCGCGGCCACGCCCGCATCATGGGTGAGCGCGAGCATCGCGTCCCACCCCCGCGCTTCCATCACCTCGCGGGCCACGCCGGAGAGCACGAAGCGCGGCGGGCCGCCCTCGCGCACCACCTCCATGTCCCGCCAGTGGATACCGGGCGGCACGCCCAGCGCCTTCACCAGCGCCTCCTTCGCCGCGAACCTCGCCGCGAAGGCACTGGCCGCGTCCGCGCGGGGAGCGCAGTAGGCGCGCTCGCCGTCGGTGTACACGCGCGCGAGGAACGCGTCCCGGCGCGGGCCGTCCAGGATGCGCTGGATGCGCTCGATGGAGCAGAGGTCCAACCCCAGGCCGACGATGGGCATGCGGGCTACCCCGGGTCGCGCATCAGGTCCAACATCTCCCGCACCGCGCGCTCGAAGCCCACGAGCACCGCGCGTCCGACGATGGCGTGCCCGATGTTGAGCTCGTCGATCTCCTGGATGCGCGCGATGGCCTGCACGTTGTCGTAGTTGAGCCCGTGGCCCGCCGCGACGCCCATGCCCAGCTTGGCGCTCGCCTTGGCCGCGTCCACGATGCGCGCCAGCTCCCGCGCGCGCTCCTTGTCGTTGCGCGCCTCGCAGTAGCGCCCCGTGTGCAGCTCCACCCGGTCCGCGTTCACCTTGTGCGACGCGCGCACCTGGTCCAGGTCCGGATCGATGAACAGCGAGACGGCGATCTCCCCGTCCTTGAGGTTCTTGATGATCTTCGCGATGGATTCGCGCTGGCCCGCGACCTCCAGGCCGCCCTCGGTGGTGAGCTCCTCGCGCCGCTCGGGCACGAGCGTCACCACGTCCGGCTTGTACTCGTAGGCGATCTTCACCATCTCCGCGGTGGCGGCCATCTCCAGGTTCAGGAGCGTCTGCACCGTGTCGCGAAGGATGCGCAGGTCCCGGTCCTGGATGTGGCGCCGGTCCTCGCGCAGGTGGATGGTGATCTGCCGCGCGCCCGCCAGCTCCGCCAGCGCCGCCGCCGTCACCGGATCCGGGTACACGGTGCGCCGCGCCTGCCGCAGCGTCGCCACGTGATCCACGTTGACACCCAGTCGCTGTCCCATCGACCCGCTCCTCTACCTGGCGCGCGGTGCGGGATTGTCCGGGGCCCGGGCACGCGCCGGCCCCTCTATTCGTGGCCGGCGTCCGGAAGTCAACCGTCCTGCTCGGGGAGCAGGACGGAAGGCACGTCTTTCGAGCCGTCGAGGCTACCCGTTGAGGGCCTTGGACAGCGCCTCGACGATCTCCCGGGCGTAGGCCTCGTTGCGAACGGCGTCCTCGCCCTCGATGAGAACGCGCGCCTTGGGCTCGGTGCCGGAGAAGCGCACCAGCACGCGGCCGGCGTTGCCCAGCTTCTGCTCCACGTTCTTGATGGCCTTCATCACGGTGGGCAGCTCGCCCAGCTCGCGCTTGTGCTTCACCACCACGTTGAGCAGGGTCTGCGGCACGGGCTGGAAGATGGACGCCAGCTCGCTCAGGGGCTTGCCCTGGCGGCACATCACGGCCAGCAGCTGGAGCGCCGCGAGGGTGCCGTCGCCGGTGGTGGTGTGGTTCAGGAAGATGAGGTGGCCGCTCTGCTCGCCGCCCAGGCTGTAGCCGTTGCGGCGCATCTCGTCGACGACGTGACGGTCGCCCACGCGGGTGCGCGCGACCTTCACGCCCCACTGCGCCACCGCGCGCTCCAGGCCGATGTTGCTCATCACCGTGGCGACGAGCGTCTTCTTCTTCAGCTCCTTGCGCGCGACGAGCTCACCCGTGCAGATGGCCATGATGGCATCGCCGTCCACGACGTTGCCCTTCTCGTCCACGACGATGAGGCGGTCCGCGTCGCCGTCCAGCGCCACGCCCAGGTGCGCGCCGTGCTTCACCACCGCCTTGGCCAGGCCCTCCGGGTGGAGCGCGCCGCACTTGTGGTTGATGTTCTTGCCGTCCGGCGACACGCCCAGCGCGATGACCTTCGCGCCCAGCTCCTCCAGCACCGCGGGCGCCGTGCGGTAGGCCGCGCCGTTGGCGCAGTCCACCACGATGGTCATCCCCTCCAGCGTCAGCTCGCGGGGGAAGGTGGCCTTCAGGTAGACGATGTAGCGGCCCCGCGCGTCGTCCAGGCGGATGGCGCGGCCAATCTTGGTGGCCGTGGGGCGGATGTTGTCGATCTCCCCGCTGGAGACCAGCTCCTCGATCTTGGCTTCCGTCTCGTCCGGCAGCTTGAAGCCGTCGCGCCAGAAGAACTTGATGCCGTTGTCCTGGTACGGGTTGTGGGACGCCGAGATGACGGCGCCCGCGTCCGCGCGCATGGACGTGGTGAGGTTGGAGATGCCGGGCGTGGGCAGCGGGCCCACCTGCTCCACGTCGACGCCCATGGAGATGAGGCCGGCGGACAGCGCCTGCTCCAGCATGTAGCCGGAAAGTCGCGTGTCCTTGCCCACGATGACGCGGTGACGGTGGGGACCGCTGCGGATGAGGTACGCGAGCGCGCGACCGAGCTTCATCGCGACCTCGGCCGTCATCGGATAGACGTTGGCGACGCCACGAACGCCGTCCGTACCGAACAGCCGCTCCGTCTTCTGCGCTTCCTTGGGGGGCATGTCCATCCTGTACGCCATGTGTGCCGCTCCACCTTTCCCATTGCCGGATGTGCTCCGGCCACTCTCACGTCCGGGGCCTTATACCCCGTCCGGCACGTGGGCTCGAACCTAGGGACGAGGTGCCACCCAGGCAAGCACCCGGGCGTGCCTGCATGGACGGTTTGTGACACCCGGGCTTGCACGCGTCAGCCGCCGTACAGGTCACCCCCACCCCGGGCCCGTCTCATCGCATCCGCGACCGCCAGTGCGTCGCGCACCTCGGTCACGTCGTGGACCCGGACCACGTCCGCGCCGCCCATCACCGCCATCGCCGCCACCGAGCCCAGCGTGGCCGCCAGCCGTTCGGTGGGTCCCCTGCCGCCCGCCAGCTTCCCGAGGAAGGACTTGCGGCTGGTGCCGACGAGCAGCGGCTGTCCCAGTCCGCGCAGCTCCTCCAGCCGGCGCAGCAGGAAGAGGTTGTGCTCCAGCGTCTTGCCGAACCCGATGCCCGGGTCCAGGAGGATGCGCTCGCGCGGGATGCCGGCCTCCATCGCCTGGACCATCCCCTCCTCCAGGTAGTCCATCACCTCGCCCACCACGTCCTGGTAGTGGGGCGTCTGCTGCATCGTCCGGGGCATCCCCTGGGTGTGCATCAGACAACACGCGGCGCCCGCGGCGGCCACCACGCCGGGCAGCGCCGCGTCGAAGTGGAAGCCGGTGACGTCGTTGATGAGGTGGGCACCGGCCTTGAGCGCCTCGGCCGCCACCGACGCCTTCATGGTGTCCACCGAGATGGGCACCGACGTGCGCGCGCGCAGCCCCTCCACGACATTGAGCACACGCTCCAGCTCCTCATCCGCGGGCACCGGGAGCGCGCCCGGCCGCGTGGACTCCCCGCCCACGTCGAGGAGGTCCGCGCCGGCTTCCGCCAACGCGACCCCGTGCTCCAGCGCCGCGTCCGTGTCCAGGTAGCGGCCACCGTCGGAGAAGCTGTCCGGCGTCACGTTCACCACGCCCATGACGTACGTGCGCGTGCCCCACTCGAACTGGCGTCCGCCCAGCTCCAGCAGGCGGGGCGGCTGGATGTTCAGCACGGCCTCCAGGACGCGGGCCAGGGCATCCGTGCGGGGCGACTTGCGCGCGAGGGTGATGAGCCGCTCGAACTGCTTCCGGCTGCCGGACAGGAGCGAATCCCCGGCGCGCCCGTGCGACTGGCCCGACACCCAGGTCGGGAACTGCTCGCGCTCGCGGGTGCCGTATTCGGGCACCAGTTCGTCCTCGTAGGAGGGCCGGCCGCCCGTGATCAGCACCTGCGCGTGGCCCAGCTCGCGCGACAGGTGCTGGCAGGCGCGCGCGGGCAGGTTCAGACGACGCAGGGCCAGCGACAGGTCGTCGGGACGGTCACGCGAGATGAGGCGGGCACGCAGCACGGTCGGAAAGCCCCTGGGAGCGCGGGAAGGACGCAGGGCCCAGTGTCGCCGCTTCCTTTGGCCCACGAAAGGACGGCGGAAGCGCCAAAGGAAAAGGCCCTCCCCGGCAGTCGCGGGAAGGGCCTTCATCACTTCAGCAGGTGCCTGGGAGGCGCTTACGCCTTCTTCGGCTCCATGTTGGGCAGGCCCTCGAGCGCATCGAGGATCTTCCGCTTGTCCTTCTTCTCAGTCGGCTTCGGCGAGGAGCTGACGCGCGGGGGCGGACGCTCACGGGTGAGCTGGCCGCCCTGCAGGATGATGTTCACGTCCTCGGCGTCGAGCGTCTCGTACTCCACCAGGGCGTCGGACACGCGCTGCAGCACGTCCATCTTGTCCGTCAGCAGCTGCTTGCCGTGCGTGTAGCAGCCCACGACGATGCTGCGCACTTCCGCGTCGATCTGCCGGGCGGTGTCCTCGGAGTAGTCCTTGGACGAGTTGAAGTCGCGGCCCAGGAACACCTCACCGTCGCTCTTGCCGAACGCCAGCGGGCCCATCTTCTCGCTCATGCCCCAGCGGCACACCATGGCGCGCGCCGTCTCCGTCGCCCGCTCGATGTCGTTCGCCGCGCCGCTGCTCATCTCGTTGAACATGATCTCCTCGGCGATACGGCCACCCATCGCCATGGTGATCTGGTCGAGGATCTGCTTGCGGTAGCCGTTCACCTTGTCCTCGGTGGGCAGGGACCAGGTGACGCCCAGGGCCTGACCGCGCGGGATGATGGTGACCTTGTGCAGCGGGTCGCAGCCCGGCAGCAGCTTGGCGAGGAGCGCGTGGCCGGCCTCGTGGACGGCCGTGTTCCGCTTCTCCTTGTCGGTCATGATCATGGACCGGCGCTCCGGGCCCATGAAGACCTTGTCCTTGGCCTGCTCGAAGTCCGTGAGGTCCACGCGCTCCTTGTTCTGGCGCGCGGCCATCAGGGCCGACTCGTTGACCAGGTTCTCCAGGTCCGCGCCCGTCATGCCGGGCGTACCGCGGGCGATGACCTCCAGCTCCACTTCCGGCGCCAGCGGCACGCGGCGGGTGTGCACCTTCAGCACGCCCAGGCGGCCCTTGAGGTCGGGACGGGGAACGATGATGCGGCGGTCGAAGCGGCCCGGGCGCTGGAGCGCCGGATCCAGCACGTCCGGACGGTTCGTGGCGGCGATGAGGATGACGCCGTCGTTGGACTCGAAGCCGTCCATCTCCACCAGCAGCTGGTTGAGCGTCTGCTCGCGCTCGTCGTGACCACCGCCCAGGCCCGCGCCACGGTGGCGGCCCACGGCGTCGATCTCGTCGATGAAGATGATGCAGGGGGCGTTCTTCTTGCCCTGCTCGAACAGGTCGCGCACGCGGCTGGCGCCGACGCCCACGAACATCTCCACGAAGTCCGAGCCGGAGATGGAGAAGAACGGGACGCCTGCTTCACCGGCCACCGCGCGGGCGAGCAGCGTCTTGCCCGTGCCCGGAGGCCCCATCATCAGGACGCCCTTGGGGATGCGGCCGCCCAGCTTGGTGAACTTCTTGGGGTCCTTGAGGAAGGCGACGATCTCCTCCAGCTCCTCCTTGCACTCGTCCACACCGGCCACGTCCGCGAACGTGACCTTGTTGTGGCTCTCGCTGAGGAGCTTCGCCTTCGACTTCCCGAACGTCATCGCCTTCCCGCTGCCGCCCTGGAGCTGGCGCATGAAGAAGATGAAGAACAGGAACAGGAACACGACGGGCATCCACTGCCCGAGGATGGTCAGCCAGAGGCTGTTCTGCTCCTCGCGCTCGTACTTCACGTCCACGCCGGCGGCGCGGAGCTGGTTGAGCACGGCCACGTCCGGCGGCGGGCCCGTGGTCCGGAACTTGTCGTTCGAATCGTTGAACGTTCCGGAGTAGGTGTTCCCCTTGACGGAGACGGCCCGGACCTTCTTCTCCTCCACCTTGGTCAGAAGCTGGGTGAAGGTCGGTTCCTGCACCTGATCGTTGCCTTGCGAGAAGAAATTGTAGAAGGCGACGAAGAGGACGATCAGGATGACCCAGAGCCCGATGGTCTTGTAGGTCGAACGCACGTTTCAGCTGCCCTTTCGGTACTCGGCGGGATGAGGGCCGTGCCAGGAAGAACCCCGGCGATGTTCGTCATGTGCCCGGCGCCCGCCAGTGTGCAGGCCAGCGACGGACCGTATCAGCAACAGTAAAAAGCCCTCAACTATTTAGGGGTCCGCGACCATCCCCTGTTTCGAATCATCGACTCTATAACGGAGGGGTCTTTCGTTCGCTTGGGCCCGGCGGCGTCGCCCAGAGCGACTGTCGGGAAGCCACCTCGTGCACGTCCTCCCCCAAAGCCGCGGGGGGCGCGAGGACGCCCGGAAGCCACAGCAGCCCGCCTCGCGCGTCCACCAACACCGGCTGCGCATCGCGCGCCTCCGAAGGAACGCGGGCATCCACGAGCACGTCCTGCACCTTGCGGTGCCCCGAATGCGTCCGGATGCGATCCCCCGGCTCGCGGGAGCGCACTGTCAGCGGCCACGCCGTCTCCTTCCCCAGCGCAATGCCCAACACGCCCGGGGGGCTGGATCCTTCCGCCACCTGGAAATGCCATGCGCCGAAGTCGCCCGCCGCGCCGGGCCCCCCGAGCATGAGCGCCCCGGGCGGCGCCTCCGGATGCCGTCCCACGCAGCGCACCCGCCCCCCGGTGGCCTTGAGCCGCGCTCCGCCGCTGAGCGCCGTGGAGGCTCCCCGGCGCACCGCGTCCAGGCCCCGCTCCAGCGTGGCGTGGTCCACGCGGAGACCGGCCATGCCCAGCAGCCGGGCGAGCACGCGGCGCTGGAGGGGAGGCTCCAGCGCGCGCAGGCCCACGGCGTCCAGGCCCCCTCCTGGCAGGGACAGCCGCTCCCAGGAGGCGTCCGCCAGCCGGGCAAGCAGCGCCTCGTCCTCGGCCGCGAGCCGGGCGAAGTTCGCCAGGTGCTCCACGGTGCTGAACCCCGCCGCTTCATCCAGCGCGGGCAGCGCGCCGGTGCGCACGCGGGTGCGGAACAGCGCCGGGTCCGCGTTCATCGGATCGCGCACGAAGTCCAGGCCCTCGGCCCGCAGGAACGCGAGCACGTCAGCGCGGGAGCACGCGAGCAGGGGGCGGATGAGCGTGGCCGCCTCCGCGTGGATGCCGCGCGCGCCCCGGAGCGCGGTGCCGCGCGCCAGCCGCATCAGCAGCGTCTCCGCCTGGTCGTTCATCGTGTGGCCGGTGGCCACCGCGTCCAGGTCGCGCTCCTTGCGCAGCACCTCCAGGGTCGCGTAGCGGGCCTCGCGGGCCCGGGCCTCCACACCGGGCCCCGGCGACAGCGCGAGCTTGCGCACGTGGCAAGCAAGCCCCAGTCGGGCGGACAGGCGTGCGACGGCCGCCACCTCCTCCGCGGCCTCCGCCCTGAGCCCGTGATCGAACGTGGCGACCTCCACGCGCAGGCGCAGCGAGTCCCGGACGCGCGCGGTGCCCGCGAGCAGCGCGGTGGAGTCCGCGCCCCCGGAGACGGCCAGCAGCACCGAACGCGCGGCGAGGCCGTGGTCGGCGTAGGCCCGGGCCAGCAGGGCAGGCAGCGGAGGGCGTTCAGGAGACTCGCGGGGCATGGCACCAGCGAAGGAATGGAGGGACGGGTGACCGGGTTACAGATTCGCGGTGGCAGGAAGGTGGTGGGGCCGGATTCCATGATCCCCACAACGGGCGGACACGGGGCGGAAATAGAGCGGTGCCCCGGGGTTGTTGGTCGGACGTTCTTGATTTCATGGTGTTGGGCCTAGGGGTCCCCCCCCTCCCCCTCTGGGCCCACGGGGCCGCTTGGAGATTCGCTCCTGGCGGTCCCTCTTTCCGAAACGCCCCGGCTTCCTCCATGG
>NZ_RAWB01000001.1 GCF_003612055.1 Corallococcus llansteffanensis | reverse complement strand
ACGGAGGCCGCGGGAGCGGAGGGCGGCATGGCCTGGGGCGCGGGGGGCTCGTCCTCCACGGGCCGGGCGGCGTGCTCCGGCAGGAACGTGAGCAGCACCAGCGCGGGGATGGCCGCCGCGGCGGTGAAGGCGAAGAAGGTGGGCCAGCCCAGCCACGTGGCCAGGTAGCCGGACACGGAGCCGATGAGCCGGTTGGCGATGGTGCCCATCGTGGACAGGAGCGCGTACTGCGTGGCGCTGAAGCTCTTGTGGCACAGCGACATGAGGAAGGCCGCGAACGCCATCACGCCCAGGCCCGTGCACACGTTGTCCAGGGTGATGGCGGTCGCGAGCATCAGGTCGTTCTTGCCGACGAGCGACAGGGCCAGGAAGCCCAGGTTGGTGAGGCCCTGCGCGGCGCCGAAGATGAACAGCGCGCGGCGCATGCTGAGCTTCACCATCAGCACGCCGCCCAGCAGGCCGCCACCGATGGTGGCCAGCATGCCCAGCGTCTTGCTGAGCGCGCCAATCTCCGTGTTGGAGAACCCGAGCTCGATGTAGAAGGGCGTCACCATGCTGGCGGCGATGGCGTCCCCCAGCTTGTAGAGCACCAGGAACGCGAGCACCCCCAGCGCGTACTCCCGGCGGAAGTAGTCCACGAAGGGCTTCACCACCGCGTCCAGCAGGTTGCGCGGAGGCCGCACGCTCTGGGGCTCCGGGGCCAGCAGCGTGGCCACCACGCCCACGATCATGAGCAGGCCCATCACGTAGTACGTCTTCGACCAGCCCAGGATGTCCGACAGGACGAACGCCAGTCCGCCCGCGACGAGCATGCCCATCCGGTAGCCGGTGACGTACATCGAATTGCCCAGCCCGCGCTCCTCCATCGTGAGGATGTCCGTGCGCCACGCGTCCGCGACGATGTCCTGGCTGGCGGACAGGAACGTCACCACCACGGCCATGCACGCCATGGCGATGGGGGCGTCCTTCGGGTTGACGAGCCCCATGGCGGAGATGGCGCCCATCAGCAGCACCTGCGTCAGCAGCATCCAGCCGCGCCGCCGGCCCAGGAAGGGCAGCGTGTAGCGGTCCATCAGCGGCGCCCACAGCACCTTGAAGGTGTAGGGCAGCGCCACGAGGCTGAAGATGCCGATGGTCTTGAGGTTCACCCCCTCGTTCTTCATCCACGCGGACAGCGTGACGCCGGTCAGCCACAGGGGGAGGCCGGACGCGAAGCCGACGGCCATCAGGAGCCAGATGCGCCGGCTCTTCAAGACGGTGAGAAGCGAGGGATTGGGCATGGAGGGCGTGGGGAAGCGGCCCCCAGCATAGAGAATCCGCCCCGCACGTCACCTTCCCAGGGGCCCGGAATGTCCGCCCGGCTGCTGTCCGGGCACCAGCCCGGGCGGCCTGTCGCTACGGCTCCAGCGCGGACACGTCCGGGCAGGTGGAGGCGTCGCCCTCGGTGGGGTTGAGGAAGTCCCAGTTGCGGCGCAGGAAGGTGATCCGCGTCCGGGAGTCCCAGCACTCGGTGTACTTCGCGCCCTTCGCGTCGCCTTCGAGGATGTTCAGCACCAGCACGCCCCGGCCATCCGGCGTCCAGCGCGCCAGGATGTCCAGCGTCTCCAGGAGCCCGCCGGGAATCAGGTCCGTGCCCGGCAGGCGGAACGCCATCTCCCCCAGCCCCTCCGGCACCTGCCGCGACGCATAGCGCGTCAGGGGCAGCGTGGCCCCCGCGCCCGTGAAGAGCAGCTCCACGCGCGTGGGCAGCGCCCGGGTCTGGTAGCCGATGTCCAGCCGATCCAGGCTGGTCGCGTCGCCCGTGTCGAAGCCGTGTGCGCGGGCCGCCTTCAGGTCCAGCGCGAGCGTGCCCTCGCCCTTGCGGATGCCACCGTCCGCCTTGAAGGTGCCGGGCAGGTAGGTCCACCACGCGTCCTCGCTCCCGCCCTTCGGACGGTACTGGAGGAGGTAGGCGAACTGGGCGCCCTGGCGCTCCATCACGAAGCGCAGCTCGTGGCCCGGATGGTCGTCGGCGGGGTAGGGGCCCCAGATGCGCCGGTCGGTCTCGCGCGTGGTGGGCGGCGCGTTCCGGAACAGCTCCAGGAGGGACAGCAGGGCGTCCACGCTGGTGTTGAACCGCGTGCCCGCGGCGTAGGACTCCATGGCCAGCGCCGACGTGCCGCCCAGCGCCTGGAGGCCGACCCGCTGGGAGCGCAGCCCCTGGCCGGAGCGGGCCGCGGCGTCCGGCAGCTTCGCGGCCAGGTCCTGGCGCTGGGGCAGGGCGTTCTGGAACTCCAGGTCGTCGTTGGAGAAGTCGCCGCCGCACGCGACGGCGAGGAGGCAGAGCAGGGCCGGGGCCAGGTATCGCATGACGTGCTCTCTCATGGCGCGTAGGTGAGGAGCGCGGCCAGTTCCCAGTAGCCCAGGGAGCGCTGCGCATCGACGTTGTATTGGAGGTACTGCAGCCGGCCGCGCGTGGTGAGGTGGACGCTGCGCGTGAGCTGCAACCGCGCGCCGGCCACCAGGCCCGGGGACACCATGGCGAAGCGCTGATCCGGGAACGCCGCGTCCTCGAACTGGCGGCCCAGGATGAGGTACGCCAGCCGCGCGCCCACGAACGGCGCGACGCGGCCCAGGGGCCACTCGGTGGTGAGGCTGGTGCCCAGGTTCACCACCGAGTACCGGTACGTTGGCCCCGCGAGCGTGGGCAGCGCGAGGACGCTCCGGGTTCCGCCCACGGCCGCGTCGAAGCCCCAGACCCAGTCGCGGCGGAAGTAGTCGTGCAGCTCGGCCTCCGCGCCGAACAGGGGCACGGAGAGGAAGAGGGACTGACGCGTGGCCGCGTCGAAGAAGGACTGGTAGCCGCCCGTGAGGCCGAAGGCCCACCACGTGTCCCGGCCCCGGCCCGCGCCCTTCACGGGGTCGTCGGAGAAGGGCGCGTCCTTGAGGCGCGGCTCCTCCAGCACCGTGGTCCGGCCGCGCGCGATCTCGACCTCACCGATGCGCAGCCGGTCGCTCAGCCGGCGCTTCACGCGGTAGGTGCCGGGGGCCAGGGCCACGCGTCGCTCCGTGTCCGCGGCCTTGTCCAGCTCCGCGACCACCAGACCGCCCGGATCCACGAAGTAGTACGAGCCCGGGGGGGCACCGCCGGGGACCACGAGTCCCTCGGCGCTCGCGCGCAGGTCGGTGAGGACCAGGTCGCCGTTGCCCGCGAGGTCGTAGCTGAACGTGGGGTGCTGCGGGCCCGCGCTGCTGTCGGCCGTGTCCGCCACGGTGCGCGCGTAGGCATGCGAGTACGCCTCGAAGAGCGTCACGCGTCCGTCGCCGCTGCGGTCCGCGTCGCCCAGCAGGCCGCTCGCCAGGTGGTGGGAGAAGTAGCTGCCGCCCAGCGCGTCCGACTCCTGCGAGTCCTCGTCCGCCGCGCTGGAGGTGAGGATGACGACGCCCCGGGCATCGCGTGCCGCGCCGGACTCCACGTCGAAGGCGGGGGCCTTGCGGGCCCCCTTGGTGCGCGTGAGCGCGCCGGAGCGGCACGAGTCCAGGATGGCGATGCGGATGTCCACGGGCGCGTCCGCCAGCCGGCGCTTGAGCGCGTCGAAGGCCAGCCGCGAGTCACCCAGCCGCAGCGCTCCGTCCTTCGCGTGGCCGGAGTAGTAGACGAACAGCGCCGTGCGCTCCCCGCGAGCCTGGGCCGTGCGCGCCCGCTGCTCCAGGTCCGACAGCGCGGTGAGGAAGTCCTTCGCGTCGTCATCAAGGAGGAGCTTCGCGTCTGACGGAGCCACGCCCCCCAGCCGGGTGAGCAGGTCGTGCATCTTGCGCGCATCGTCGCGCGCGTAGCTCAAGGGGCGCGTGTCGCCGCCGCCCGTGTCGTTGCCCGCGATGAGCGCGAAGCGGTGCAGCGTGTCCGCGTGCGCCGCGGTGGACACCAAGGCGAACGCCAGCGTGAACCCCGGCAGCGACGCGCGAAGCTTCGCGGTGAGTGTCGGCAATGGGGCCGAACCAAGGATCTTCGTGACGAGTGCCCGCGCCCGACCCGAGGCAAGGAGCCTCGCGGCGAGCGCCCGCACCGGGGCCGGAACAAGCCCCCTCACGAGCGCGGTCCAGCCGCCTGGAACGCGGTGGCTCATGGCTTCAGCAGGATCCACTGCGCCTGCTCGCCCGCCACGTCCAGCGGAGCCATGAGCGTGACGTTCCGTCCCGCCGCCTCGAAGGACTTCCGCGCCGCGTCGCTCAGGGCCTCCATCGACACCGGCGCATCCGTCAGCACCAGCACCACGCGCTCAGCACCCACGCCCGTGAACTCCACGCTCTCCGGCAACCAGTGCGTCCCCGCGCCCGGCTCCACCGCGAGGCTGTCTCCCGACTCCGGATACAGCGGCGTCACTTCGCCCCAGACATCCACCGACAGCGCCGCCACGTAGCGGTGCGTCTCCGGCGTGTAGCCCAGCCGCACACGCTCACCGGGCCGCAAGGCCTCCGGCGCATCCAAGCTCGCCACGCGCTGCGGCTCCGCGCCTCCTCCGATGCGCAGCTCCGCGCCCGCGCCGCCCTTCATCCGGTTGCCCATCACCGGAGGCTGCACCGTCCCCACGCCGTCGCGATACAGCAGCGGTAGCGCCAGCACCAGCACGAACACCGACGCCGCCACCGCCTTCAGCGGCCGCACCCACGCTGCCCGCGTCACCGGCTCCTTCGCTGCCCGCGCCTGACGCTCGACGGTGCGCTCCACGCCCGCCTCGAAGCGCTCGAATGGAACCTCCGCCTCGAACGCGGCCTGCGTCGCGGAGAAGGACCGGAGCTGCGCGCCACACGCCTCGCACGTCTCCGCATGCTCCCGGACGCGGGCCGCTTCCAGGGCGGGCAGCTCGCCGACGTGCAGGCGGCGCAATGTCCAGGTCGACTCGTGCGCGCTCATCGGACGTTCAGCTCCTCTCCACCCAGCTCCGCGAAGGCTTCCAGCCGCTTGCGCACCGTGGGCACCGAACGCCCCAGCACCGCGGCCACCTCTTCCAATGTCATCCCGTCCACGTGGTAGTGGATGGCCGCCGCCTGCGTCTCCGCGTCCACCCGCGCCAGCAGCTTGCGCACCAGGTCCCGCGTCTCCATCGCCTCCGCCCCGCCGTGGCCCTCGGAGCGGGCCGCCTCGTCCCGGGCGAACCACCGCCGCCACGCCGCCCCTTCCGAGCGCAGCTGGTTGAGGCAGTGGTGCGTGGCGATCTTCATCAACCACGTCAGCGGAGACGCCTCCGCGCGGAACGAATCCCCGTGCACCAGCGCGCGGGCGAAGACGTCCTGCATCGCGTCCTCCGCCCGGCTCGCGTCCTTCAGCAGGTAGCGGCAGCGCTCACGCACGCTGCCGCCGTACTTCACATACAGGTCGCGCAGGACGACCCGCCGGTCCTCGGGGGTTCGAGGAGGCACCACCTTCAGGGCCAGCGGGGTCGGTCCGGTCACGCGCGGCTCAGCCTACCGCGAGGAGGCTCACAGCGACGAGTACACCGCCGCGGTGAAGCCGCCGCAGGACGTCTCCGCCTCGCCATACCCCAGGCGCGGGTCCAGGCTGACGCGGAAGTACGTGCTCAGGAAGTTCGTGTCCCAGCACTCGCTCAGCGTGGCCTCGCCCACCAGGTCGCCCCCGGCCACCTTGATGTCCGAGCGGCCCACGCCCGTCGCCGTCCAGCGGCTCTTGATGCTCAGCTTCTCCAGCTTCGCGCGCAGCGGATCGTTGTTGTCGATGTCCTTGTTCGTCGAGAAGTCGAACTCGCCGCCCGCCGTCGCGGACGCCTTGTAGTGGTACTTCCCGTCCACGCGCTGCTGCGGGTTCTTGTCGTCGCGCACCTGGTGGAAGTCCGCGTCCACCGTGGCGTCCGCCGTGGCGCTCGGGCGCGCGTAGCGGATCTCCACCGTGCCCACGTTCTCGTCGCCATCCGGCAGGCTGTGCGACGCGTCCCAGTCGATGAACAGCTCGCCGGAGCCGAAGCCCTTCTGGCGCTCACCCTCCGCGTCCACCGCCACCGTCTGCGTGCCAGACAGCACCGCCTTGAAGGCGCTGTCCGTGTCCGCCTTCGCCTTGCCCTCCAGCACCCACGAGAACGACGCGTCCCCCGACTTCGTCACCGTCAGCCGCCACGTCGTGGGGCTCAGCGCCTCCGTGCTCGGGCCCCACACCGCCTTGTTCTCCTCCAGCGTCGTGGGCGGATACTTCGTGATCGACTCGATGAGGCTCAGCACCCACAGCGTGCCGCCGTTCACGGAGACCGTGGCCGCCACCGTCGCCTGGTAGTACTCGGCCTTCTGGTTCTGGCCATACATCGCGGACGGGTCGCTCGCCGTCAGCCCCTGGCCGTCCTCCTTCGGCGCCTTCACCTGCATCATCTCCTTGGACGGCAGGCCGTTGCGGAACGTGTCCGCGTCGTTGGTCTCGGCATTGTCGCAACCGGCGAACAGCAGGGAGGCGGCACACAGCAGGCTCTTGCGCAGCATGGTCGGTGTCCTTTCAGGGCCCGTCGCGCGGGCCGTGCGGCAGTGAATTCGCTCCTATGGACACCGGCCGACCGGAAAACAGAAAAAGGGCTCGCTTGAGGAAAGAAGTTCCAATGAAACCAACCCTTTGGAACTCGGCTGCCTGCCCTCCGGCCGCCCACGCCCGCCTGCCAGACGGCCGAAATGGAGCATCCCTACCTTTCGCCCATGGAAAAACGACACCCGAACCATCCCGGGGACATGGGTACGGACGCCGCGCTCGCCGAGCGGGAGCGTGCGCCGGACGAAATCAACGCCCGCGCCAGAGCCGTCGGCCTGCTCCATGACGCCGGGGTGCCATTCGTGGTGGGCGGGGCCTATGCCTACGCCACCTATACGGGCATCTACCGCGACACCAAGGACCTGGACCTGTTCCCGCGCAAGGCGGATGCGGTCCGCGCGCTGGAGGTCCTGGAGAAGGACGGGTGGCGCACCGAGCACCACGACGAGGTGTGGATCTACAAGGCCTACAAGGGCGACTACTTCGTCGACTTCATCTTCTCGTCCGGCAACGGCGTGGCGACGGTGGACGACGAGTGGTTCACGAACGCCAAGAAGGCCAACATCTTCGGCTACGAGTGTCTCATCGCTCCCGCCGAGGAGATGATCTGGTCCAAGGCCTTCGTCACCGAACGCGAACGCTATGACGGCGCGGACATCAACCACCTCATCCTCAAGGCGGGGCGGGAGATGGACTGGGATCGCATCCTCCGGCGGTTTGACCGCTACTGGGAGGTGCTGCTCAGCCACCTGATGATGTTCCGCTTCGCCTATCCCAGCGAGCGCGACATCGTGCCCAACTACGTGATGACGGAGCTGATGAGCCGCACGCTCCAGACGGTGCGGGATGGCAGCTGGGATACGCGCCTGTGCCGCGGCAACCTGGTGTCCAAGGTGAACTACCACGTGGACATCCATCACTGGGGCTTTGGGGACGGCAGGGCGTGGGACGAACAGGAACGACCCGAGGGGGACGTGCGTGGCGCGAGATCCGAGCTCGAAAATACGGCTGGCAGCGGTCGGTGACCTCCACTGTCGGGACGACCAGCACGGCCGCTTCCGTCAATTCGTCAAGCAGGTGAACGCCTCGGCGGATCTCCTGCTGCTGTGCGGCGACCTGACGGATCGCGGCATGCTGGAAGAGGGGAAGGTGCTGGCCGAGGAGCTGTCCGCCCTGCGCGTCCCGTGCGCCGCGGTGCTGGGCAACCACGACTACGAACACGGGCAGGTGAAGGACATCTGCTCGGAGCTGTCCAAGGTAGGGGTGCACATCCTCGACGGGGACCACTTCATCTTCGAGAAGGTGCTGGGCGTGGCGGGCGTGAAGGGCTTCGGAGGGGGCTTCGGCAACGCGACGTTGCAGGCCTTCGGCGAAGGCGAGACGAAGTCCTTCGTGCAGGAGGCCGTCAAGGAGTCGCTCAAGCTGGAGGCGGCGCTCAGCCACCTGGACACGGAGAAGAAGGTCGTGATCATGCACTACGCCCCCATCCCGGAGACGCTGGAGGGGGAGAACATCGAGATCCGCCCCTTCCTCGGCACGAGCCGCCTGTCGATGCCCATCGACCACTACGGCGCGGCCTACGTCTTCCACGGCCATGCGCACCACGGCGCGCGCGAGGGCAAGACGAAGAGCGGCATCCCCGTGTTCAACGTGGCGATGCCGCTGCTCACCAAGTTCACGCCCGAGCAGCGCTTCGCCTTGATGGAGGTCTGACGCCGCCTCAGGGCGCGGGAGCCCCGCCGCCGTCGGGCGGCGCGTCCTTCAGGTCCGCGGCGCTCGTGGGCAGGTCCGCCACGGCGCTCGCGGAGACCTCCAGCAGGTCCGGTCCGGAGCCGCGCGCGTAGAGCCGCTCCTCCTGCTCCGGCACCGCGTTGCCCAGCCACAGCCGCGCCAGCTCCTTCCCGTCCGCGTCGCGCAGCACCACGCTCCGGGACGCCTCGCTGATGCCGTAGCGCTCCCACCGCTTCGCGTTGGCTTCGCCGAACGCGGCGGCCTTCAGCGCTTCGAGCGTGCCCAGGAGCTTCACTACTCGGAAGTGCCGCGCGCGTCCCCCGTCGGGGCCCTCCACCTGCCACGCGTCGGTGCCGCCGTCCGCGGATGAACCGCGCGTCACCACCACGGGCGCGGCCTTGCCTCCGGGATGGAACTCCAGCCGCCGCACGGCCTCGCGCGGGAACGCGAGCACGCGCCGGTCCTTCAGCTCCGGCACCCCGACGTCCAGCGTCGTCAGCGCGCGCTCCTCCACCTCCGCCAGCGTGGAGCGCGTGCCCTGCTCGCGCAGCGCGTAGACCTGGGGGACGCCCTCGCGCGTCACCTGGGACAGCCGCACGCGGATGGGCTCGCCCGAGGAGGGCACGAAGCGCGCATCCACGACGGGCGCGTCCAGGCCCAGGGCCTTCCGCTGGGCGGGGGAGTCCTCGGGGAACGACAGGGCCTGCTGTCCGGCGAACGCGGTGAGCAGGTCGCTCACGCGGCTGGCGTTCGCGCGCGTCGGCTCCGGCTTCACCAGCCGCCACGCCTTGCCGTCCACGTCGCGCGTCAACTGGTACGCGTGCGCCTTCGCCGTCACCTCGATGGACTGGAGCGACGCGGCGTCCAGCGGGCCCAGGAACTCCTTGGCGCGCAGCTCGAAGGGGCCCTTGTCGAGCGCCCACCGCACGGCGCCCTCGGCCGCGTAGACGGTCGCGTCGCCCTCGCGGCGCACGTACACGGAGCCGTCGAAGGGGTTCTCCTCCCCACCCGACAGCGTCACGGTGCGCTGCCGGGATGGATCCTCCGCGCCGCCGCCGCTCGCGTCCGGGACATAGGCCCGCGCCGTCACGGTGAAGGTGGGCGACGTGAGGCCGTACTTCTTCAGGTCCGCGTCCGACGGCGAGGCGTTCACCGTGGCCTTGAACTTCGCCGTGGTGAGCTGCTGCACCAGGGCCTCCACCGCGTACGGATCCGCCTTCGTCTCCACGGGGGCGGTGAGCCGCCAGCCCTCGGGCGTCCGCTCCAGCTCCGTGGTGGCGCCCCGGGCCTTCACCGTCAGGTGGGTGAAGACGGGGGCCGCTGGCGCAGTGGAGCCACGCGCCGGTTCCGAGGCCTCCGTCGCGAAGAGCTTCGGAGGCGCCGGCTTCTCCGCTTCACGCGAACACGCCCACGGCCCCAGCACCGCGAGCCCCAGCACCACGAATCCAGAAGTCCTCACCGGTTCCTCCGTGACAGCCAGACGGCGAGCCCCACACCCAGCAGCGACAAGGGAAGCAGGTCGGTGGAGACGAAGCGCAGCACCTGGAGCTGCCCCGCGCTCAGCTCCAGGGTGGACGTCTCGCGGTCGGGGGGGCGCAGGGTGATCTTCTCCACCTGGTGGGACGCCCAGCCCAGGGCGTTCATCACCAGGTTGCGGTTGGCCTCATGGCCCCAGTTCGGATCCAGCAGCAGCTCCGAGTCCCCCATCACCACCAGCCGCGCCTCGTCGAAGCGCCGGGCCTCCGCGCCGCGCGTGTCCCGCGCCGCGGCGGCCACGAGCGTGAGCTGTCCCATCTTCTCGCCATCGGACGGGGTGGTGTCCTCCTGGGGCCGCGTCTCCACCCAGGCATAGGGCGACGTGAGCAGCACCGGCTCCACCTTCACGCCGGGCAGGAAGCCCTCGCGGAACAGCGTGAGGCTGCGCACGGTGGGAAGCTGCACGTTGAACGCGCGCTCCTGCAGGGGGCGGGTGATGACGTGCTTGCCGAAGAAGTTCGACACGAGGACGAACGGATTGCCCGCGTTGAACTGCGCGTCCGCCGCCACGCCGTCGTCCACCTGCACGCCGTAGTCCGCGAGGAACAGGCCCAGCCCGTCCGTCGTGCCCACGTCGGTGAAGTACAGCAGCCGGCCGCCCTCGCCCAGGTAGGTGCGCAGGGCCGCCACTTCCGGAGCCGTGTAGTCCTCCTTCGCCCCCGCGATGATCAGCAGCCCCGCGTCGCGCGGCACCTCCTTGAGGCCCAGGAGGTTGAGGGGCTCGGGGCGGTAGCCCTCGCGGAGCAGCTGCCGCCGCAGCTCCGACAGCCCGTCGCCCGGACCCTGGGGACCGTTCGGCGTCTCCAGCGGCCACTCGCCATGCCCTTCGAGCACGTACACCTTCTGCGCGCCCGCCGCGCCCAGCTGGATGAGGGCGTTGGTCAGCTCCTGCTCGGAGGGGAGGGGCAGGGTGGTGTGGGGCGCATCCTCGCCCTCGCCGCGCGAGACGACGACCAGCGTCTGGCCGTCCTTGAGCTGGTACCTCGCGGCCAGGGCGGGCTCGCGGCGCGGATCCGCGAACGCGTAGTCGAACGTCTGGGGCGCCGCCTCGTGGTAGCGCCGGAACAGCTCCTCCAGCTCGCCATAGGACGGGTGCGTGGGCGGGATGAGCGCCAGCGCGTGCGCCGGCTCCTTCAGGCCCGCGAGCGTCTCGCGCGTCTGCGGCGCGAGCGAGAAGATGCGCTCCCGCGTCAGATCAAAGCGCCGGTTGTTCTGGAACGCGAGGACGTTGAGGGCCACCAGCACGCCCAGCGCCGCGAGCGTGGTGATCACGGTGGTCGCGAGGAACCGCCCCGTGCGGCGTGAGCCCGCGCGCCCCAGCTCCTGGCGCTGCGTGACGACGTAATGCGCGAGCATCACGGCGCCCAGCACCGCCTTGCCCACGGCGAGCGGCACGCTGCCGGAGGTGAGCAACAGCGTGAAGGGACTGGACAGCAGGAGCAGCAGTCCGAAGGCCCCCTGCACCTGGGAGATGGAGTTCGCTCTCATGGTCACGCGTAGCGCTGCGCTTCCACCGCGCGGTGGGTGAGCAGCAGCGAGAACAGGATGACGGACGCGAAGAACACCAGCGCCTGCACCTCCAGGACGCCCTGGATCATCCCCTGCAACTGGGTGTCGAAGGACAGGTAGCTCAAGAACGAGCGCAGCGGCTCCTCCGTGGACTGGGCCACGGCGCGCAGGAGCATCCATGGCAGCAGCACGGTGAAGGTGAGGAAGGCCGCCAGCATCTGGCTCTCCGTCAGCGCGGAGATGAACAGGCCCACCGCCATGCAGGTGGCGCCCCACAGCAGCACCGCTCCGTAGCCCAGGAGCACCGTGGGCCACTCCAGCGCGGGCCCGGACGCGCTCGAGCCCACCACCGACAGCAGCAACGGGAACACCAGCGTCAGCCCCAGCGTGACGAAGATGAGGCCCAGGCCTCCCAGGTACTTGCCCAGCACGATGTCCACCGGCCGCACCGGCGTCGTCAAGAGGAGCGCGAACGTCTTCTGGCGCTTCTCCTCCGCGAACAGCCGCATGGACAGGAAGGGCGCCACGAAGAGCGTGATGATCAGCACCACGCCCCACAGCTGCACCACCACGCCGTCGGTGAGGTTGCGGTAGACGACCGAGTCCGGCGGCAGCTTGCTCCAGCCGTGCTCCCGCGCCAGCGCCTGCACCTGCTGGAACTGCTCCAGCAGGCTGACGAAGAAGAACGACGAGAGCGCCGCCATCGCCGTGAACACGACGTAGGCCCACGGGGTGGTGAAGGCGACGGCCAGCTCCTTGCGGGCAATGGCCAGGGCGGTGCGCATGCTGGGGGAATCCTCGAAGGGGAAGGGGAGGCGCTCAGGCGGCGGTCAGCTTGATGAAGACTTCTTCCAGCGAGGCGTGCTCCGCCTGGCCGTGGGACTTCGCGAGCGTGGCGATGGCCTCGTGGGCCACCACGCGGCCCCGGTGGAGGATGAGCACCGTCTCGCAGGTCATGGTGACCTCCGGGAGGATGTGCGTGGACAGGAGCACGGTGTGCCTGCCCGCCAGGCTCCGGATCAACGCGCGCAGCTCCGCGCGCTGCGTGGGATCCAACCCCTCCGTGGGCTCGTCGAGGATGAGCACCGGCGGCGAGCCGAGCAGCGCCTGCGCGATGCCCACGCGCTGCTGGAAGCCCTTGGACAGGTTCTGGAGCACGCGGCCCATCACGTCGTCCAGCGCGGTGAGCCCCGCCACGCGCGCCACCTCCGCCTTCACCGCGCGGCCGGGCACCTGCTTGAGCGCGGCCACGAACGTCAGGTAGCCGTGCACCGTCAGCTCCGGGTACAGCGGCGGCGTCTCCGGCAGGTACCCGATGCGCCGTTTGACCTCCATCGGGTGCGTGGACACGTCGAAGCCGGCCACCTTCACCTGGCCCCCGGAGGGCGGCAGGAAGCCGGTGAGGATCTTCATCGTGGTGGACTTGCCCGCGCCGTTGGGCCCGAGGAAGCCAAGGATTTCTCCCTCACCCACGGTGAAGGACAGGTCCTCGATGGCCACGCGATCGCGGTAGCGCCGGGTGAGGTTGCGCACCTCGATGATGGGATTCTCGGTGATTGGCATGCGCGGGGGCGGACTTTACACTGCCCGGGAAGCGAGGCGCGGATGCCAATCGTGGTGCAGAAGTACGGCGGCTCATCGGTCGCCGACGTGGAGAAGCTCGGCAAGGTCGCCCGTCGCGTGAAGGAGAAGCGGGACTCGGGCTACCAGGTGGTGGTGGTGGTCAGCGCCATGGGCGACACGACGGACGAGCTGCTGGCGCTCGCCAAGGGCGTGTCGGCGGACCCGCCCCGGCGCGAGCTGGACATGCTCCTTTCGTGCGGCGAGCGCATCTCCATGGCCCTCCTGTCCATGGCGCTCCAGGAGCACGGCGTGCCGGCCATCAGCTTCACCGGCAGCCAGAGCGGCATCATCACCAACGACGCGCACGCGCAGGCCCGCATCGTGGAGGTGCGGCCCTACCGCATCCAGGAGGAGCTGGCGAACGGCAAGGTCGTCATCGTCGCGGGCTACCAGGGCGTCTCCTTCAAGAAGGAGGTGACGACGCTGGGGCGCGGCGGCTCGGACACCACGGCGGTCGCGCTGGCGGCGGCGCTGGAGGCGGAGGCGTGTGAAATCTACTCGGACGTGGACGGCGTCTTCAGCGCGGATCCGCGCGTGGTGCCGGACGCCCGCAAGCTGGAGTCCCTGAGCTACGACGAGATGCAGGAGCTGGCGAGCGCCGGGGCCAAGGTCCTCAACGCCCAGGCCGTGGAGTGGGCCAAGTCGCGCGGCATCACCATCCTCGCGCGCACCGCGCACGGCCAGGGCACCGGCACCGCCGTGCAGGAGCTGGCCGTGCCCACCGACAGCCGCGTCAAGGGCGTGACGGCCGACGCGGAGATGGCGGTGCTCGTCGCCGGGGCCGGCGTGACCCTGGAAGAGCTGCTGGAGTTCCTGGACGCGCGCGCCGTGCGCGGCCGCACGCTCGCGCATGATGGGCTGCCGGGCGCGCCGGGGCGCACGTTCCTCGCGGTGCCGCTCGCGGACGTGCATGGTCCGGAGGCGCTCCAGCGGGAGCTGGCCACGCGCTTCGGTCCGGCGGTGGGGTGGCGCGACGGCTGGGGCACCGTCACCTGCGTGGGCGTGGGCCTCAACGCGGACTGGGTGCCCCTGAGAAAAGCCCTGGCGGCGGCCGAGGGCCTGTCTGCCCGGGTGCATGCCGTGAGCACCTCCCCCTTGCAGGTAACCCTGCTGGTGGACAAGTCCCACCTCAAGCCGCTGACGGCGAGGCTGCACCGGGAACTGCTGGGTAGCTGACAGCGCGAGTCCCATGGCCCTTCGCTGATCCGGACACTTGCGTGGCCGCTCGGGCATTCGCGCGGTGGAAGTGTCGAACTTTTGTTCCCACATCGGGCAGGGTGCTTCCCTCCCGGAAGTCGATGCCTACCCTCCGCTCCTGAACACCCGGGGTGGAGGGGCGGTCAATGGGACAGGGTCGTCAGTGGATGGGACTGGGGGTGGTGTTGGCGCTCCTGGTGACGGGTGCCGCCGGATGCAAGGACTCGGGTCCTGCCCCGGGCACGCCTCCTCCCGGCGATCGCCATGATGATCCCCCGCTGAACAACGACGACGCGGGGGTGGACCCTGCCCCGGACGGCGGCGTCATCGTGCCCGAATACGACGCGGGCATCCCGGACGACCCCGACGAGACCCTGCCGGATGGCGGCACCTCGCTGCCCGCGCGCGACGCGGACGCGGTGCACAAGGAGAACCAGAAGAAGGGGACCGCCAACTGGCGCATCACCCGCAACGCCAACCAGCGTGAAATCGAGGGCTACCCCCTCCAGGCCACGTTGAAGCAGGGCGAGTCGCTGCGCGTGGCGGTGTCGCTGTCGGAGGCGAAGAGCTTCACGTGGTTCGTCTACCGCCTGGGCTACTACGGCGGCGTGGGAGCCCGCGAGGTCGCGCGCGGTGGCCCCGTGAAGGGCACGCGGCAGGCGGACTGCCCGGCGGACCTGACGACGGGCATCATCGCCTGCGGGTGGTCTCCCACGCTGGAGATCCCCATCGGGAAGGACTGGGTGCGTGGCGTGTACGTGATGAAGCTCGTGCGCGAGGACCAGCCGTCGCGCTACGTGCCCTTCTTCGTCCGCGACGCCAACCCGCGTTCAGAAATCGCGGTGCTCATCCCCACCGCCACGTGGGCGGCGTACAACACCTGGGGCGGCACCAGCCTCTACGATGATCAGAAGGGCGTGATGAAGTCGCACGGCGTCACCCGCGCCTTCCAGTCCTCGTATGACCGGCCCTACTACCGGGCCCAGGGCACCGGGGGCCTGATGACGGACGACCTCAGCCTGGTGACGTGGCTGGAGTCGCAGGACCTGGACGTGGGCTACTTCACCGACGAGGACCTGGACGAGAGCTACGACTTCCTGCGCGGCGCGAAGGTGTTCGTGATGTCCGGGCACGACGAGTACTGGTCCTCGAAGCAGCGCGACCACGCGGATCGCGCGCTGTCGGAGGGCCGGTCGCTCCTGAACCTGGGCGCGAACAACGCCTACTGGCAGGTGCGCTTCGAGCCCGCGGCGGACGGCCGGGAGCGCCGCATCGTCACCTGCTACAAGGGCCACGCGGAGGATCCGTACAAGGATCAGCGCCGGACGGTGAAGTTCCGCGACCTGCCCGCGCCCCGGCCGGAGAACGCGCTCTTGGGCGTGCAGTTCGCCGCGCGCTGGCACCAGTGGCCCTTCCCCACGGTCATCACCGCGCCGGACCATTGGGCCTTCGCCGGCACCGGGCTCAAGCACGGCGACACGCTGTGGATGGCCAACGGCTACGAGGTGGATCAGCTGGTGAACAACGGCCGTCAGCCTTCGGGCGTGGACGTGCTCTCCGAGTCCCCCTCGCTGTCGCTCCAGGCCGGCTTCGGCTTCTCGCACATGGTGGTGCGCAAGCAGGGGGACGCGTACGTGTTCTCCTCGGGCGGCATCGACTTCGTGCAGAAGCTGGCCGGGGTGGGGGACCGCGTGCCGGATGCCCGCGCGGGCCGCATCGTGGCCAACGTGCTCTACAAGGCGCTGGGCCGGAAGGTGCCGGACGACCTGGTGAAGTTCCAGCCGCCCGCGCAGCCCCAGGCCCAGGGCCCGTTCGCGCAGGCCGTGCACACGGTCGCGGGCGAGCCCGGCAAGCGCTGCCACTCGGACGGCAAGGTTGCGTCGGACGCCCTGGGCGCGCCGCTCGCGGTCGCCGTCCTGCCGGGTGGCGGCTGGGCGGTGGCGGACGCGCTGGGCAACGCCGTCAAGCGCGTGTCGGCGGACGGGAAGATCCGCACGGTGCTCAACAACCTCGCGGGCCCCATGGGCATCGCCGCGGACGCGCTGGGCAACATCTACGTGTCCGACACGGAGAACGCCCTCATCCGCCGCATCTCCGCGGACGGCAAGGCGGAGGTCTTCGCGGGCACCACCTTCGGCTACCAGGACGGGCCCGCCCTCGCGGCGGCCTTCAACCAGCCCACGGGGCTGTCCTTCACGCCGGACGGCACGGGGCTGCTCGTCGCGGACATGAACAACAGCGTCATCCGCCGCATCGACATGGTGACGCCCGGCAACCCCGTGACGACGCTGCAGGGCGACTGGCTCTACCGGCCCTCCGCCGCGGTCCAGGCGGCGGACGGCACCCTGTACGTCGTGGAGAGCGGCATGGCGCGGGTGGTGCGCGTGCGCGACGGCGTCACCTCCGTGATGACGGGCTCCACGCCCGGCTTCCGCGACGGAGATCCGAAGGACGCCCAGCTGCTGCCCTACCTGGGGCTCGCGCTGCTGCCGGACGGCTCGCTCGCGGTGTCCGACCCCGGCAACTACCGCGTGCGCCGCCTCGTGTTCAACGCGGCCGGCGAGCCGGAGAAGCTGACCACGCTCGCGGGCAGCGGCCGCTACGGCACCGCGGATGGCCCGGGCAGGGATGCCCAACTGGTGCTGCCCGCGGGGCTCGCGGTGGGACCGGACGGGACGCTGTACGTGGCGGACGCTGGCAACTCGCTCCTGCGCGCCATCACGCCCTGATGCCCTGATGCGGTGATGCGCTGATCAGCGCCCGGGGTTGCGCATCCCACCCATCGGCGGGGGCGCGTCCATCTCCTGCCGCGTGCGCCGCCGGTCCGGGGTGTCGCGCGGCAGCTCCACGAAGCTGCACATCTCACACAGCCGGCTGTAGATGCGCTCGCCCACGCGCTCGCGCAGCAGCTCCGCGTCCTTCATCGCCGTGCGCGCGTCGTCCGTCGCGCGGTAGCCCGTGGGCGCGGTGGTGCGCGCGTTCTTGCGCTCCGGCTCCAGCGAGTAGTTCGTCGCGAACAGCGTGGTGCGGCCCGCGTTGTAGCGGCGGGCAATCAGCTCATCGAGCGTCTCCATCTCGAAGGGGCTGCCGCGGCCCTTGCCCAGCTCGTCGATGGCCAGCACCTCCACCTCCGACAGCGGCCCGATGATCTCCCCGCCGCTCTTGCCGTCCTGGAACCCGCGCCGGATGGTCGCGTACAGCAGGGAGATCTCCACGTACCGGGCCCGCACGCCCATCTCCAGCACCAGGTGCGCGAGCGTCGCCGCCAGCAGGTGCGTCTTGCCCGTGCCCACCGGGCCGCTCAGCACGTAGCCCTTGTTGGTGGCGGCCTTCACGTACTGGTGGGCGAAGTGCATCGCCACGCCCCGGCCCCGGTCCTGTGCCTCGTTGAAGGGGCGGTAGTTGTCGAACGACGCGTGCGCCATGACGCCCGGCATCTGCACGTCGTTGTAGAGCGCCACCCGCTTGCGCCGGAGCGTGCACATGCACGGCTGCAGCACCTCGTAGGTCCGCGCGCCCACCTTCTTGCTGAAGGTGCCTTCCTTCTCCACGAGGATGTGCCCACGCCCGCCGCACACCGGGCAGTTCTCCGAGCAGGGACACACCCGCGCCGACGCGAGCTCACCGCGCCGCTCGATGAGGTACGTCCGCCCGCTGCACTCCCCGCAAGCCTCGCCGTTCGCCTTGGCAGCCATCTGGGCCCAGCCATACCACCGCCGACCCTGCCCGTCAGCCCACTGAGCTTCCGTTCAGGCGTGCGGCGCGGGCCCAACCCCTCAGGTCTCCTTCATGTCCAGCCGCCGCCGCACCGCGGCCTGCAACCGGAAGCGCCGGGACACCCGCCGCGCCCGGGCCGTCATGAGCTGCTGCTCTCCCGTGCGCGCGTCGCGCCACACCGTGCGCCGCTCGGAGAAGGGCAGGGCGCGCAAGAGCGCCAGCAGCGCCCACGCCTCCTGCTGATCCATCGCCGCGGGCTCCCGGGGCACGCACGCGAGCACCGTGTCCAGCAGCCGGTGCACCCGGGGCGCGAGCGCGGCCTCACGCTCCGTCAGGGCCCGGAGCGCCGCGCACAGCCGTGCATGGCGCACCTCCTCCCACGAGCGCGCCGGCCGCTTCTTCGCGGCGGGGAGGGCCTCCTCCCCCTGGCCCGCGGACAGATCGCGGTACTTGCGGATCTCCGTCTCCACCTGGCGCCGGCACGCGCGCAGCGAGCGCAGCACCGGCTCCCCGGGCCGCGCGTCCCACAGCGCCTTCTCCGCCGAGCGGGAGATGCCGCGCGCCACCACCTCGAAGGGAACCCCCTCCTGCGCCCACGCCGTCACCAGCTCGGTATCCAACGCGGACAACATCAGCCCCGCGCCACGCACCGCGAGGAAGTAGTCCTGCACCAGCTCTTCAAAGCTGGCGCTCTCCGGCAGAAGGCTCATGATCCGCGAACGGCTCCAGGCAGGGCGGCCAGTCGTTCGACCGTCCGCTGTCCATACCCCCTGGGTCCGACATCGCAACCTTCCGGCCACTCTTCAAGACCTGGCTGGCTGCCCCCCGAGCACAATGAATTTGAAGTTTTCTCGCCTGCTATTCAACGGACCAAACGTCCGTCCGTCCAAGTTGACCCGCCTTGCGGAAACCGCGCATAGTGCGAGTCCCCTCATGGAAATTCCCGAAGATTCCCGGACACTTGCCAAGCAGGCAGGCCATCGGGAATGCCGGTCCCTCGCTCCTAGGAAGACCATGCGCCGCTCGCTACTCGTTTGCCTCGTTCTCCTGACTTCCATGGCTTCGGCCCAGGAGAAGAAAGCACTGCGCGACGCTGATCTGGGCAAGAAGTCCACCACCACCGTGGACAAGTCCCTCGCTGGCGACATCACGCGCCCGAAGGAAGCCCAGCAGGCCGCTCCCGCGCTGCAATATGATCAGTTCCGCCTGGGCGTGGAGGTGCAGGTCGCCTCCAAGCGCCGCGAGCAGATCGAATCGCTGCGCAAGATCATCTCCCTGTCGCCCGACCAGAAGGAGGCCCCCAGCCTGCTGTTCCGCCTGGGTGAGCTCTACTGGGAGGAGTCGAAGTTCTTCTTCTTCGAAGCCAACCGCAAGGACGACGAGCTCATCGTCGCCATGAACCGCAACGACGCCGCGGGCCAGCAGAAGGCCAAGGCGGAGAAGGCGGAGTTGATGGCGAAGGTGAAGGAGAACGGCAAGTACGCCGTCGAGCAGTACACGAAGATCGTCCAGGAGTACCCGAAGTTCGAGCGCACGGACGAAGTGCTCTTCTTCCTCGGCCAGTACCTGATGGAGGACGGCCAGGACAAGAAGGCGCTCGTCGCGTTCAAGCGCCTCATCGAGAAGTACCCGCAGTCCAAGTACATCCCGGACGCGTACTTCGCCTTCGGCGAGTATTACTTCAACAACTCCAAGGGCAAGCGCCCGGAGCTGGAGAAGGCGCTCGCCGCCTACAAGAAGGCCGCCGAGTTCCCGGAGAACCAGGTCTACGCCTTCGCCCTCTACAAGCAGGGCTGGTGCTACTTCAACATGGGCGAGTACGAGTCCGCGAAGGACAAGTACAAGACCGTCGTCCTCTACGGCGAGCTGGCCGGCGCCGCCGCGGTGGAGAAGGACGGCAAGGCCAAGGCGAAGGGTTCGCTCGTGCGCGAAGCCCGCGCCGACTACGTGCGCTCCTTCGCCCGCGAGGGTGACGTGACGCAGGCCCGCGCGGACTTCGGCAAGGTCGCCACCAACCCGGAAGACCGCTTCGCGATGATGAAGCAGCTCGCGAACCTGTACTACGGCGACGGCAAGGACCGCGAAGCGGCCATCACGTACAACGCCCTGATCAAGGAGAAGCCGCTGTCGCCGGAGGCGCCCGGCTTCCAGGGGAAGATCGTCGACTGCATCCTTCGCATGGGCAACAAGGAGCGCACCGTGGCCCAGGTGCGCCGGCTCGTGAAGATCATGAAGGACGTGGAGTCCTCTGGCGTCATCAAGGACGACAAGGACAAGAAGGCGCTCGCGGAGGCGAAGGAGCTGTCCGAGCGCACACTCTCCAACCTCGCCGTCACCTGGCACAACGAGGGCAAGAAGACGCGCAACGAGGAGACCTTCAAGTACGCGGACGCCGTGTACAGCGACTACCTCACGCTCTTCCCGGAGAACCCCAAGGCGTACGACCTGCGCTTCTTCTGGGCGGAGCTCCTCAACGACAACCTGCAGAACTTCGACAAGGCCGCCGCCAACTACACCCTCGTCGTCCTCCAGGACGCCAAGGTGCTGGAGGCCAAGGACGACAAGGGCAAGCCCAAGCCGGGCAAGCCGGGCAAGTGGCTGTCCAACGCCTCCTACAACGCGGTGCTCGCCTATGACGAAGTCGTCAAGGCGGCCGAAGCGCGCGGCGAGGCCAAGAGCGAGTCGGCCGGCTCCGACATCACCAAGAAGATCGCCATCCCCACGCTGAAGAAGTCGCTGCTGGATGCGTGCGAGCGCTACCTGAAGTACGTCCCCAAGGGCGACAAGCGCGTGGAGATCGCCTTCAAGGCGGCCAACATCTACTACCGCCACAACCACTTCGACGAAGCGGTGCTGCGCTTCAGCGAGATCGCGCTGGGCTACCCCGAGTACAAGTTCGAGGACGGCCAGCGCGCGGGTGAGATCGCCGCCAACCTCATCCTCGACTCGTACAACCTGCTGCAGGACTTCGCGAAGGTGAACGAGTGGGCGCGCCGCTTCTACGCGAACGACAAGCTCGCGGTGGGCAAGTTCCGCGACGACCTGGCGAAGCTGATTGAACAGTCGTCGTTCAAGCTGGTCAGCCAACTGGAGGAGAAGAAGGAGTTCTCCAAGGCGGCCGAGGCGTACCTGAACTTCGTCCACGACTTCCCGCAGACGGAGATCGCGGACCTGGCGCTCTACAACGCGTCCGTCGACTATTACAAGGCGAAGAGCCTGGACAAGGCCATCGAGGTCCGCAAGCGCCTGTTCGCGGAGTACCCGCGGTCCAAGTACGTCCCGGACTCCATCTACGCGAACGCGGAGGCGCTGGAGGCCATCGGTGACTTCGAGGACGCGGCGACCACCTACGAGCTCTACGTGCGCGGCTACGAGCGCAACCTGAGCGAGAAGGGCGGCGCTCCTGCGGCGAAGGCCCGCGCGAAGGCCAAGGCGAAGGCCCGCGCGAAGGCCTCCAACGACGACGCCCCCGCGAAGCCCGCGGTGGTGCAGAAGTGGGACGAGTCCAAGGCGCAGATCGCCCTGTTCAACGCGTCCACCTACCGCGAGGGCCTGGGCCAGCTGAAGGCCGCGCTGAAGAACCGCGAGCACTACCTGGAGCTGTGGCCGAAGTCGAAGGACGCCGAAGGCGTGTTCCTCTCCATCGTGGACCTGCACGTGAAGCAGGGCGCGACCATGAAGGCCATCAAGCTGCTGGAGGAGTACGAGCGTGACAACCAGCGCTCGTCGAGCAAGTTCCTCAACGCTGAAGGCCGCATCGTCGCCATCTACGAGAAGATGAAGAAGACGCGCGACGTGACGCGCATGAACAAGCGCATCTACGAGTACTTCGACCAGCTCCCGCGCCGCGCGCAGACGGCGCTGGAGAAGCCCGCGCTGGCCGCCGCCGCGCAGGCCAGCCTGCTCGCCATCGAGCCGGACTGGGTCGAGTTCAAGCGCCTGAAGCTGTACTGGGGCGTGCCGCCGTCGCCGGAGCGCTTCAAGGGCTCGCTGGCCGACAAGGGCCGCGCGCTGGAGGTCGTCCAGAAGAAGTACGTGCAGACGGTGGCCCTGGGCGCCCCGGAGCCGGCCATCTGCGCGCTGCAGCGCATTGGCATGGCGTACGACCACATGGCGGAGCTCGTGGTGAACGCGCCCATGCCGCGCGGCCTGGATGAAGAGTCGCAGCAGGCGCTGCGCGACGAGTTCACCAACCAGGCGCAGCCGCTCAAGGACAAGGCCACGGAGGCCTTCTCCGGCGCGGTCGCCAAGAGCCGCGAGCTGGGCGTGTTCAACGAGTGCGCCGCGGGCAGCCTGAAGATCCTCCGCGCCACCTACGCCCCGGACCGGTACCCGGAGGTGCTGGAGGAGAAGCTCGCGCTGAAGGGCAAGGAGCTGGTGCTGGGCGGTGACCTGCTGGCCGCCGTACAGGACATCCCGCCCCCCACGGCGAAGCCTGAGCAGGAGAAGCTGGCCAAGAGCGAGGCGCTCAACGAGGACCTGTCGACGCTGACGGATCAGCTCCGCCAGCAGACCGAGTCCGAGATCGCCAAGCCCGCTGCCTCCAAGGACGGCAGCGCGCCCAAGAAGACCGTTGATGATCAGGAGCCGGAGGACTTCCTCTAATGAACCGCACGCACCCGTTCCGTCCCGCCCTCCTCCTCGCCACGCTGGCGCTCAGCGCCGTCGGCTGCACCTCGTCGCAGACCGCGGCCAAGCCCGCGGCCACGAAGCCGGCGACCGTCGCGCCCACCGGGCCGGTGGCCATCTCCAACCGCGCCATGCTGCTGTTCGACGACGCGGTGAAGTCCTTCGACGCGCAGAAGAAGGCCAAGGCGTTCGACTACCCGTCGCTCGAGCGCAAGTTCAAGGCCGCCGCGGAGGCGGATCAGAACCTCGCGGAGGCCGAGTACAACCTGGGCGTCATCGCCGAGCGCATGGGCAAGCCCGACGAGGCGCGCGCCCACTACCAGGCGGCGCTCACCAAGAAGCCGTCGCTCCGGCAGGCGTCGGACAACCTGGCCATCATGCGCCAGAACTCCGGCGACGTGGCCGGCGCGGTGGCGCTCTACCAGGACGTGCTCGCCCGCTACCCGGACGACGCCGGCTCGCGCGCCCGCCTGGCGGAGATCTACCGGCAGAACAATGACCACGACAAGGCGATGGAGCTGTCGCGCGCCGCGCTCATGCGCGACCCGCAGAACACCAACGCCCTGAAGGTGATGATCCGCAGCTACCTGGAGCGCAAGCAGCTGGCCATGGCGAAGCTCGTCGCGCTGCGCGCGGTGAAGCTGGACGCCACGGATCCGGAGCTGCACCACGCCGTGGGCCTCATCCTCCAGAAGGAAGGGGACACCGCGGGCGCGCGCCTGCAGTTCAAGAGCGCGCTGGAGGCGAAGGCGGACTACGTGCCGTCGCACGTGGCGCTGGCGCAGCTGGCGCTGGACGCCGAGGACTTCCCCGGCGCGGAGGAGCACCTGCGCCGCATCCTGCAGTCGGATGGCAAGAACGCCGCCGCGCACGTGGACCTGGGCATCGCGCTCAAGGGCCAGGGCCAGTACGACAAGGCCATGCAGGAGTACGACGAGGCGGAGAAGCTCAACCCGGAGCTGGGCGCCACCTACCTCAACCGCGGCATCATCCTGCACAAGGTGAAGGACGCCCCGGAGCGCGCGGTGGAGCTGTACCGCAAGTACGTCGCCCTCGCGGGCGGCGAGGTCGCGCTCAACGCCGAGTCCCCCGTCTTCGGCCTGATGCGCGAAGCGGAGAGCATCGTGCAGGCCAAGCGCGAGGCGAAGGCCGCCGAGGAGCAGGCCAAGCAGATGGAGGCGCTCCAGGTCCAGCAGCAGGCCGCGATGAAGGCCGAGGAGGCGAAGCAGAAGGGCCAGCAGCCCCCCGCGCCCAACACCGCCGCGACGCCCGTGTCCGGCGACGGCACCGCCCCCAAGGCCACTCCGGCCGCCGCCACCGGCGCGCAGCCGGCCGCGGCCACTCCGGCGGGCGGTCCTCCGGCCGCGCCCGCCCAGAAGAATGCAGCCCCGGCGGACGCGGACGAGCCCGCCGACGACCTGCTGTGATGTGGGAGAAGCCCGCCAGTGGCTTCACGCTGGCGGTGTCACTCGGGATGATGCGAACCTCATGAGCCCCCGGCATGTCGCGGGGGTTGCCGTGCGAAACGAGTGGGCCCGGGAAGGGGCCCCACGTGGAGGCAGGATGCGGAAGTGGCTGATGCTGTGCGTGACGCTGTCGGTGGCTCCCGCCTTCGCCCAGGACGAGGGCGGCAAGGCGCAGGGCGGTGGCGAGGGCGGTGGTGCCCGGATGCAGAAGACGACCAACGTCGACTTCGAGGACGACACCATCGAGGGTGACCTCACGAAGCCGGATGGCGAGTACGTCGAGGCGCGCAAGTCGGTGAAGCACTCGAACCTCATCCGCATCCGCGAGGACTTCGAGGACAAGGTCATGCAGTCCGTGGGTGAGCTGTAAATCCTCACGAATTGCGGCGGGAACCTTCCGCCAGCCCTGTTGTCCAACGAGCGCGTAAGCGAACCGGGAGCCCCCCTTCATGGCCGTACCTCTGACACTCAAGGTCTTCAAGGGCGACACGCTGGTCGCCTCCAAGGACTACGAGCGCGACATCATCAAGATTGGTCGTCTGTCTTCCGCGCACCTGTGCCTGGAGGACGACAAGGTCAGCCGCATCCACTCCGTCATCGAGGTCGCGGGCGACGGCTCCATGTCCATCATCGACATGGGCAGCGTCGAAGGCACCTACGTCAACGGCAAGCGCGTCAACAAGGGGCAGGTCTCCTTCGGTGACGAGGTCCGCGTGGGCGGCACCACCATCCGCCTGGAGAACCCGGCCGCCGTCGCCGCGGTGAACCTGGCCGCCGCCGTCGCGCAGGCGGATGCGCCCACCGACAAGAACACCATCGTGGCCCCCGTGGCCGGCGCTTCCGCCGCCGCCATCGCGCAGGCCGTGGCCGCCCCGGTCGCTGTCGCCCCCGTGACGGCGCCCGTCGCCGCGCCGCGTCCTCCGGCCCCCGCCGCGATGGATGCGTCGGTCGCGCCCACGCAGAAGCACGCCGTGGTCCCCGCCGCCGAGCAGGCGCCGGAGGCCCCTTCCGAGGACGAGGAGGCGCCGCGCGTCCGCACCGTGCGCCGCACCAAGTCCAACGGGCCGCAGGGCGTGTCGCTGCGCCTGCTCTGGGGTGATCAGCGCGTGGGCGAGTTCTTCGTGCCCCCGGGCCAGAAGAAGGGCTTCACGGTCGGCTCCGCCAAGGGCGTGGACTTCGTGATGGGCGACGCCAAGCTGGGCGGCCCGTCCTTCGAGGTGCTGCGCACCGACGGCCAGTCCTTCTCCGTGCGCTTCGCGCGCAAGATGAAGGGCGAGCTCACCCGCAAGGGCCAGACGCTGGACCTGGAAGCCGTCATCGAGTCGGGCAAGGCGTCCAACGAGGGCGAGTCCTACGCGGTGACCCTGGAGGCGGACGACTTCTTCTGGGTGGACCTGGGCGGCGTCACGCTGGAGGCGCAGTTCCAGCCGGTGCCCAAGCGCGTGGTCGTGCCGGTGGGCGAGAACGTCGACTACACGGCGCTCAACATCTTCCTGGTGATGTTCTTCATCGCCACCGCGTTCGTCATCCACTCGATGAACAGCAGCGGGGAAGGGGACGAGTACGCGGACGAGCTCGCGGGCAATGACGCGCGCATCGCGAAGCTGATCATCAAGCCTCCGGAGACCCAGAAGAACAAGTTCCTGGAGAAGCTCAACCAGCAGAAGGAGAAGAAGTCGGGCGAGATGGCCCAGAAGTCGCGCGGCGACGAAGGCCAGATGGGCAAGAAGGACGCGCCCAAGGCCAACAACCGCACCGCGCCCAAGGGCGACCCGAACAAGAAGGACGAGGCGCGCGCCCTCACCGCGAAGATCTTCGGCGGTGGCAAGGGCGGCATCTCCACCATCTTCGGCAAGTCCGGCCTGGGCGGTGAGCTCAAGAGCGCCATGGGCAACATGTTCGGCGCCAAGGCGGGCGACGCGGGCGGCTTCGGCGGCCTGGGTCTGCGCGGCAGCGGCGGCGGTGGCGGCGGCACCGGTGACAGCATCGGCATCGGCGGCATCGGCACCAAGGGTCGTGGCGGCGGCAGCGGCAGCTACGGCACCGGCGTGGGCACGCTCGGCGGCAAGCAGAGCGTGGACGTGGGCATCACGTCTTCGGACCCGGAGGTCATGGGCTCGCTGGACAAGGAGCTCATCCGCCAGGTCATCCAGCGCAACCGCGGGCAGATCCGCTACTGCTACGAGAGCCTGCTCAACCGCTTCCCCAAGCTGGGCGGCAAGGTGTCCGTGAAGTTCATCATCAGCGCCACGGGCTCGGTGGCCACGTCCAACGTCGCGCAGTCCACGGCGGGCAACTCGGACCTGGAGACCTGCGTCGCGGGCCGCGTGCGCACCTGGAAGTTCCCGGAGCCCAAGGGTGGCGGCTCCGTGATCGTCACCTACCCGTTCATCTTCAAGCAGGCCGGCGACTAGCCTAGACTCGCAGCTCGAATCATCCGTGTTCCGCGCGGGCGGCCCTGGCGACAGGGCTGCCCGCTTCTTCACTTCCTCCTCCCGTCCCCGCGGGAGTCCTGCCCCCCCAGGCTGCCTTCCATGCAGAAAGTCCTTGCTCCTCTCGTCCTGTGCGCTTCCTTCCTCCTTCCCGGGGTGTCGGGTGCGCAGGAGACTCCCAGTGCCGGGTCCCCTGCGATGCAGGATCGGCCCGCGGTGACCTTCGACGAGGTCGAGCGCGGTGTGTACTTCGCGGTGTACGGCGGCCCCTCGTGGATCGCCAACCCTCCCGCGGCGTCGGGCCCCCGGCCCTTCTCGTCCGGACAGTTCGCCCAGGTGGAGCTGGGAATCGACCTGGGGGAGCGCCTGTCGCTGGGCGTCTTCTTCATGGGCTCGGTGAACCGCGCGGGGTCCGAGTACGTCGGCGACTCGCAGGGCGCGGCCTCCGGTGACTTCTCCATGATGACGCCGGGCGCGGTGCTGCGCGCCCGCCTGGTGGGCTTCGCGGACAGCCAGGAGGTCAAGCGCACGTGGATCTACGCCCGCGCCGGCGTGGGCTACGCGATGTTCTCTCCCAAGAAGCTCCTCCCGGATTCCGACATTCTTGTGTTTGCCGGGCCCGGAGTGGAGTACTACACGCGGCTGCGCCACTTCTCGGTGGGGCTGGAGGTCACGGGGAACTACCTCGCCTCCAAGGGCGCCTTCGGGTTCGCGGTCGCGCCCAACATTCGCTACGCGTTCTAGCGGGAGATTCACGTGGCTCAGGAGAATGGAAGCGGTGGATCGCGTCCGGGTGGACGCGGTCCGGGTGGGGGCGCGCCGGGTCAGGGGCCTCGCCGTGACGGGCCGGGTGGATTCGGCGGTCGTGGTGGCGGTCCAGGTGGTCCAGGCGGTGGCCGTGGCGGTGAAGGGCGCGGGCGGGGCGAAGGCCGTGGCCGCGACCGTGATGCCGGTCCGGTGGGTCCGGGCCAGCGCGTCATCGCCGAGCTGAGCGTCCTGGAGAAGGCGCTCTCCAAGAACGATTTCGCGGCGGAGAAGGGTCCGCTGGAGGCCATCGTCCGCTCGCTGCGGCCCATGAACCTCAAGTCGCTGGACGACCTGGACCTCAACACGCGAGGGCGCCTCATCACCACGCTCCTGCGCGTGCAGCGTCAGCCCAAGCCGGCCCTGCCGGAAGCGGGCGCCGAGGCTCCGGAAGCGTCCGCGTCGACGGAAGGTGCCGAGGCCGCTGCTCCCTCCGAGGCTCCGGCCGCGGAAGGCGAGGGCGCTGCTCCGGCCGAGGGTGCCACGCCCGCCGAGGCGGCTCCCGCGGCTCCGGCCGAGGATCCCGCGAAGGCGAAGCACGCGGCCTGGCTGGACGTGATGACGCTGGTGGGTCGCGTCTGGCGCGCCGCGGGGGATCGCGAGCGCTCCCAGGCGGCCTTCACGCTCAGCGGTCGCGAGCCGACCCCGGAGCCCGAGGCGCCTGCCCGGAGCGAGGCGCCGCGCGAGCGGTCCGAGCGTCCCGAGCGCGGTGGCCCTGGCGAGCGCCGGGAGCGTTCCGAGCGTCCTCCTCGTGGGGACCGTCCGGAGCGCGGTGCCGCCGGTGAGCGGCGCGAGCGTCCGCCCCGGGCCGACCGTCCGGAGCGCGCCGAGCGTCCGCCCCGCGGTGAGCGCCCCGAGCGCGCGCCGATGCCGGAGCTGACGGGCGACTGGAAGGAGCAGGCGACGCAGCTGGAGGGCATGGGCCGCACGCGCGATGCCGCGCGGCTGCACGAGCGCAACAACGGCTTCGCGGACGCCACCCGCCTGTTCGAGGCGGGCGGGGACCTGAAGAGCGCACTGCGCACGGCGCTGGCCGGGCAGGACAACGACGTGGCCCGTCGCCTCGTCGGCACGCTGCCGCCGGATCAGATCGGCCCCACGCTGGAGAAGGCGGGCGCGTACGAGCTCCTCATGGAGCACTACGTCGCCAAGGCCGACTTCGAGAACGTCGCCCGCCTGTACGAGCGCGCGCGCCAGTTCGACCAGGCGGCGCTCGCGTACGAGCGCGCCAACAAGCTGACCCTGGCGCGCAAGGCGTACGAGCGCGCCCGGGACCTGCCGAGCGCCAACCGCATCCGGGGCCTGGAGGTGAAGGCCCTGGTGGAGCGTGGCGACCGGCTGGGCGCGGCGACCCTGCTGGTGGCCGTGGGCCAGCGGCGTGAAGCGGTGGAGGTGCTGAGCCCCCTGCCGCCGCCCAAGGCGTTCCACTTCATGCAGCGGCTCACCCTCGAGGACGAGGCGAAGGAGCTCGCGCAGCGCGAGCTGGCCCGCGCCGAACAGGAGCAGAAGCCCGCCGGCCGCGCCCGGTGGCTGGAGCTGCTGGGCGACACGGCCGCCGCCGCGGAGACGTGGACGCAGGCGGGTCGCAAGGACAAGGCCCTGCCGCTGTACGAGAAGCTCGGGGACCTGCCCCGCGCCGCGCAGTTCGCCGAAGAGCTGCAGCAGCGCGAGAAGGCCATCGCGCTGTACACGCAGCTCAACGACAGCGCGGGCCTGGAGCGGGCGAAGGCCCTGCCCGAGGCTCCGGCCACGCCTCCCCCGGGCGCGGCGGGCGACAAGTCGGAAGCCGGTGACGATGCGGACGGCGCGGATGGCGCGGCGACGTCGGCGGAAAATGCTTCCTCGGCTGGCGAGCAAGAAAGCCAATAATTCCCATCGGTTGACGGGTTTTGCGCGATTGCCCGGGGGCGCCCGCGGCCGGTACACTCCGGCCGCTGGCGCCCTCGTTTCATTCACCCCCCTGGCCCCCGAGCATCATGGAACTGCCTTCCACCCCTGCGCGTCCCACGCTGCGTGTGACCGATGACCGCTCCTTCGTCGAGACCGAAGCGGCCCTGGAGAAAACAGGCCGGGTCGAGGAGCTGATCCGCCTGTACGAGGGACGCTCGCGGGACGTGCCCACGGAAGAGGCGGCGCGGCTCTTGTGCCGCGCGGCGGAGCTCGCGCACGAGCGGCAGCGCAACGCGCCTCGCGCGGAGGATCTGCTCAAGCGCGCGCTGCTGGTGGCGAAGGATCCGATGCCCGCGCTGCGTGGGCTCAAGCGGCTGCATGAGATCCGTCAGGACTCGGCGGCGCTGGTGGACGTGCTGGAGCGGTTGGGCGCCGCCACCCAGGGCGAGGAGAGCGCGGGCCACTACCTGAAGGCCGCGGATCTCTACGAGCAGAAGCTCTTCCGCCGCGACCGCGCGGTGCTGTGCCTTCAGCGCGCGGCGAGGGTGAAGCCCGACCGCGCGACGTTCCGGCGCGTGCGGCAGCTCTTGCTGAGCGAGGAGCGCTTCCAGCCGGCCTTCGAGGCGCTGCAGCGGGAGCGCGCGGCGCTGGGCGACGCGGGCATGGCGGAGGAGTACGCCGCGCTCGCGGAGCGTCTGGTGGACGACCCCACCGAGCACGTGCTGGCGCAGCAGGTGCTGGACGTGGCGCGGGAGTTGGATCCGCAGAACGCGCGCGCGGAGAAGGCCACCCGCGCGATGCAGCGCTTCGAGCAGGTGTGGCGCGACAAGGTGCGCATGCTGCGCGGCATGTCGCTGGAAGAGCGTGACCGCAAGAGCGCCGCGCGCCTGTCGTTGCTCGTGGCGAAGCTGTTCGCCTGGTACGACCCGACGGCCGCCGGCAAGGTGAAGGAAGCGCTGGACCGCTGCTTCCTGCTGTGGCCGGGCATGCCCGAAGCGCTCACGCTCATCGAGCGGATGGCGGAGCGCGCGGGTGACCACGCGCCGGCCATCGCGCAGCTGGAGGCGATGGCGGGCGAGGCGCGCGACCGGACGGCGCAGGTGGACCTGTGGCTGCGCGTGGGCACGCTCAAGCTGGGGCGGATGAACGACGCGGCCGGGGCGCTGGCCGCCTTCGAGAAGGCCGTGGCGGCGGATGCCTCGCGCGCGGACGCGGCGAGCCTCGCGGCGGAGCTGATGCTGGGCCAGGAGCGCTACCTGGAGGCGGTGGCCACGCTGGAGCGCTACCTGGGCACGGTGAAGGACCGCGCGCAGCAGGCGAGCCTGCGGCTGCGGCTGGCGGACCTGTGCATGCAGCAGTTGAAGGACCCGGAGGCGGCGCGCGAGCACCTGGAGGCGGCGCTGAAGCTGGAGCCCACCAACGCGCTCGCGGCCTTCCAGCTGTCGCGCCTGCTGGCGGAGGACGAGAAGCTGGACGAGGTGCTGCCGCTCCTGGAGCTGGCGATGCTCGCCCCGCGTCCGCGCGCCGAGCGCGTGGCGTTCTGCGAGGCGCTGGCGCTGATGTTCGAGGAGCAGGAGAACGAGCGCGGCGCCTTCGAGGTCCTGGCGCGCGCGCTGGAGCTGGAGCCGGGACGGCCGCTCCTGCTCAACACGGTGGTGGAGCACGCGGAGAAGGCCAACGCGCAGCCGGCGCTGGCCCATGCCCTGCTGCGCGCGGCGCAGGCGGCGGCGCCTCCGGCGGTGGCGGTGGCGCTGTGGCGGCACCTGGCGCAGCTGCTCCAGGGGCCGCTGGCGGATCCCGTGCGCGCGGAGGCCGCGTGGCGCGAGGTGCTCTCGCGCGTGCCGGGAGACTCGGTGGCGAGCGAGGCCGTGAAGTCGCTGCAGGCGGCCGCGGCGCTGGCGGATGATCCGAAGACGCGGCTGGAGACGGACATCGCGCGTCGTGAGGCGTCTGGCGCGTCCCCGGAGGAGCTGGAAGCGCTCGTGCGCCAGTGGGTGCAGCTCGCGCCCGAGGATGCGGGCGCGGTGCAGCGCCTCCAGGCGCTGTGCGTGGCGCTGTCGAAGTTCGAGGAGGCCGCGTCGCTGGCCGCGAAGCTCGCGACGCTCGCCGAGTCGCAGCTCGAGCGCAACGAGTGGACCGCGCGGCAGGCGAAGCTGTACGCGGAGCGGCTGAACCGCCAGGAGGACGCGGCGGACCTGTTCCTGGGCCTGCTGGCGGAGAACGTCTCCACCGGCGTGGTGGTGGGCGGCCTGGAGCGACTGGCGGCCGGTGGCGTGCGCACCGCCGCGCTGACCGAGGCCCTGGCGAACCACTACGGGCGCACGGGAGACCATCAGCGCCAGGTGGCCGCGCTCCAGCAGCAGCTGGACTCCACGACGGACGCGGCGACGCGCAAGCGGCTCCTGACGGTGCTGGCCAGCATCCACGAGAAGCAGCTCGCGGACAGCCGCGCCGCCTTCGACACGCGGCTGCGCATGGTGCGCGAGGAGCCCCGGGACGAAGCGGGACGCTCGGAGACGGCGCGCCTGGCGCGCGACCTGTCCGCCCACGCAGAACTGGGCCGCGTGCTGCGCACGCTCGCCACCGAGGCCGAGGATCCGGCCCTGGCCGTGCAGCTGCTCTCCGAGGCGTCGGTGCTCGCGGAGGAGGGCGGGATGGCGGCGGAGGCCATCACCGCGCTGGAGGCCGCGCTGTCGCGCGCGCCCGAGGCGCCGCAGGTGCTCCAGCGCCTCGTGCGGTTGTACGGCCGCGCGGGCCGCTCGGCGGACGCGGAGACGCTGCTGCGCAAGCGCATCCACGCGACGCGTGGACCGGAGCGGCTGGAGCTGTTGCTGCGCCTGGTGGAGCTCAACGTCGAGCTGGGCCGTCCCCTGGAAGCCGCCGAAGCGCTCCAGTCCGCCATCACCCACGGCGCGGAGGAGGGCCGGCACCTGCCGCGCCTCGCCGAGCTGTATGAGAAGGCCGGCATGAAGCGCGAGCTGGGGGACACCCTGGCGCGGATGATCGGCCTCGCGGAGACGGCCGGGGACGCGGATCACGTGTCGCGGCTGAAGCTGCGTCGCGCGCAGCTGCTGCAGGGCTCACAGGATGGCAGCGCGGAGGCGGTGCAGAGCTACGGCGACCTGCTCCGTCAGCGCCCGTCGGATCCGGACGCGCTCGCGGCGCTGGAGGCGATGCTGGCCTCGGGCCCGTCGCGCGAGGCTGCGGCGCGGGCGCTGATCCCCGCGTATGAGCGCACCAAGGAGCACCGCAAGCTGGTGGCGACGCTGGACGTGCTCTCGGAAGTGGCGCGAGACGACGCCGGCCGGGTGCAGGCGCTGCGCTCCGCGGCCCAGGTGCACCTGGCGCACCTGCGGCAGCCGGAGCTGGCGTTCGCGTCGCTCGCGCGGGCGATGCGCATGGCCCCGGCGGACGCGGGCCTGCGGGCCGCCGCGCGTCAGGCCGCGGAGGACGCGGACTCGCTCGACAGCTTCGCGGAGATCCTCGTCGAGCTGACGGAAGAGGGCGACGTCGGCCCGTCGCGCGCGGCGCTGCTGCGCGAGCTGGCGGAGGTGCAGGAGAAGAAGCTGGATGACCGTCAGGGCGCGGTGAAGGCCCTGCGCGCGCTGCTGGTGCTGGAGCCGGGCAACCTCGACAGCCTGCGGGCCCTGCAGCGGTTGCACCGCGCGGGCGAGGAGTGGGCGGCGCTGGCGGAGGTGCTGGAGAAGCTGGCGGCCGCATCGCAGGAGCCGGCGGATCAGCTCGTGTCGCTGCGCGAGGCCGCGCTGCTGCATGAGACGAAGCTCACCGACAAGGAGAGCGCCGCCGCCGCGTGGCGCGCCATCGCGGAGCGCGACCCCGCGCAGCGCGAGGCCGCCACCGCGTTGGATCGGCTCTACACGGACCTCGACCGCTCCAAGGATCTGGCGTGGACGCTCGCGCTCCGGCGCAACCAGGAAGGCCAGAGCCCGCAGGGTCGCGAGGTCTCCTTCCGCCTGGCGGAGCTGCTGCGCACGGAGCTCGACGACGCCAACGCGGCGCTGGGGCTCTACAAGCGCATCCTGACCGAGGATCCGGGGCATCCGGGCGCGCGCGCCGCGCTGGAGGCCTGGGTGAAGGCGGCGGTGCCCACGAGCGGGGCGGCGCTGGAGGTGCTGGACAAGGTGCTGGCGCAGGTGGGCGACCACGCCCGTCGCGTGGCGCTGCGCGAGACGCGGATGGAGTCCGCGCTCACGGTGGAGAAGATCATCCTCGCGGGGGAGATCCGCCGCATCTACGAGCGCGACATGCAGCAGCCGTCGCTCGCGTTCATGGCGTCGGTGAAGGCGTTCGCCAACGGCCTGGACCGCGAAGGCGTGCGGCCGGACCTGGAGCGGCTGGCGCGCGAGACGGGCAGCCACGAGGTGCTGGCGGAGATCTACGAGAGCGCCGCGGTGGACCTCACCTCCGGTGATCCGGTGGCGCTGGACCTGCTGCGCCGCGCGGCGGAGCTGCGCGAGGGCCTGGATCAGCCCGAGGAGGCCACGCGCCTCTGGAAGAACCTGCTGTCAGACGCGCCGCAGGACCGTCAGGCGCTGGAGGCGCTGTCCCGGCTGTACGAGAAGGGCCAGAACGCGAAGAGCCTGTCGGAGGTCTATGCCCGCCAGGCGCAGCTCGCCACCGACCCGGAGACGCGCCTGGGCCTGCTGCTCAAGGCCGGTGAGGCCTTCGCGAGCGCGGGCGAGGACACGAAGGCCATCGAGGCCCTGCGCTCCGCGCTGGCGCTGAGCAAGGTGCCCGAAGGGCTGCTGGCGCTCGACAAGCTGTATGCCAAGACGCGCCGCTTCGTGGAGCAGGCGGACGTGTTGGATCAGCTCGCCGAGCTGGCGCCGGACGAACCGGGACGGCGTGCGTACCTGCTGCGCCGCGCGCAGTTGCTGGAGAAGGAGGTCGGCCCCGCCGAGGCGCTTCCCGTGTACCGCCGGCTGCTGGAGCTGTCGCCCGGCGACGGCCAGGTGGTGGCGGGCCTGGAGCGGCTGCTCGCGCACGACGGCCCCCGGCTGGAGGCGGCGCGGCTCTTGGAGCCCGTCTACCGCGGCCTCAACGACACGCGGAAGCTGGTGGACGTGCTGGAGGTGCTCCTGCCTGGAGTGCCGCCGGAGAAGCGCCTGGAGCGGCTGCAGGAGATCGCCATCCTGCGCGAGGGCCTGGGCCAGACGTCGCTCGCCTTCGTCGCGCGCCTGCGCGCCTTCAACGAGCTGCCCGCGGAAGCCAGCGTGCGCGACGAGCTGGAGCGGCTCGCGGCGGACTCGGGTTCCTTCGAGGAGGTGGCGGCGGCCTACGAGGATCAGCTCGAGCGCGACCCCGCGGAGCCCCTGGCGGGCGACCTGTGGCGGCGGCTCGCGGCCATCTACGACAACCGCCTGAAGCGCTACGACCTGGCGGTGCGCGCGCTGGAGCAGGTGAGCCGGCGCGACCCGATGAACAAGACGGTGCTGGAGGCCATCGCTCGCGTGCATCGCCGCACGGGCGCGCACCGGGAGCTGGCGCTCGTCATGCGCCGGCAGGTGGCCGCGGAGCCGACCCCCGCCTCGCAGGTGAACCTGCTCTTCGAGCTGGCGCACCTGGCCGAGGAGACGCTGGCGGACAAGTCGCTCGCGGCGCAGGCGTACCGCGAGGTGCTGGAGCGCCGTCCGGAGAACGCCAACGCGCTGAAGCTGCTGGGCCGCGTGCTCGCGGACATGGAGCGCTGGGCGGAGCTCGCGCAGCACGTCGAGCGTGAAATCCAGATGGCGGATGCGCGCGACGCGCAGGAAGAGGCGTCCGACCTGCGGGTGCGCCTGGGCCGTCTGAAGGTCTCGCGCCTGGATGATCCGCGCGGCGCGCTGGAGCTGTACCAGGCCGTCCTCGCGCGGCGCGCCGGCCACCCGGGAGCGGTGGGCGCGCTCGAGGAGCTGGCGCGTTCGGAGAGCCCGCTGCGAGGCGCGGCGGCGAGCGCCCTGGAGCCCGTCTTCGCTTCGGTGGGCAACCACCTGAAGCAGGTGGAGATGCTGGAGTCGCGTGCCTCCGCGGAGGCCGTGCCGCAGGAGCGGGCCGCGCTCTTGCGCCGCATCTCGGAGATCTACTCCACCGCGCTGGAGAACGCGGAGATGGCGTTCCTCTCCGCCACGCGAGCGCTTCGCGAGCTGCCGGAGGATCCTCGCTCGCTGGAGCTGTGCGTCTCGCTGGTGGACAAGGCGGAGGCCCCGGAAGAGCTGTGCGCGGTGCTGATGGAGGTCGCGCCCAAGGCCGGTGACGCCGCCCGCGCGGAGCTGTACCGCACGCTCGCGAGGCTGCAGGTGGACCTGGGCGAGCCGGCCGAGGCGCTGGCGTCCTGGAAGCGCGTCCTGGAGCTCAAGCCCACGGACCACGAGGCGCTGGATGGCACGGCGCGCCTGGTGGCGTCGCAGGGCCGTCCGTCGGAACTCTTGGAAGTGCTGCGCCGTCAGCTCGCGCTGTCGGAAGAGCCGGCGCGTCGCGCCACGGTGCTCTTCCAGATTGGCGCGTTGCAGGAGGAGCAGCTCAAGGACACGTTGGGTGCCCTGGCCACGTTCCGGCGCCTGCTGGAGCTCAAGCCGGATGACGCCGCCGCGCTCGCGCGGATGGAAGCGCTCTGCCAGAAGCAGGAGCGCTGGCCGGAGCTCGCGGACGTCCTCGCGCGGCGCATTGCGCTGATGCCGACGGAGGAGGGACTGGAGCTGAAGTTCCGCCTCGCGACGGTGCGCGAGTCCAAGCTGCTCGACAAGGTGGGCGCGCTGGCGCTGTACAGCGAAGTGCTGGCGGTGCAGCCCAACCACCCGGGCGCGGTGGGCCGCATGGAAGCGCTGGTGGCGCGCGAGCCCCAGAACCTGCTCGCGGTGGAGACGCTGCTGCGCGCCTTCCGCGCGAGCGGTGACGTCCAGCGGCTGGCGCAGCTGATTGAAACGCGCGTGGGCGTGTCCCCGGACTCGGTCGAGCGCAAGCAGCTGCTCGGCGAGCTGGCCACGCTGCGCGAGACGCAGGGCGAAGGCGAGCTGGCCTTCCTCGCGCTCTACCGTGGCTTCAAGGAGGATCCGAACGACGCGGAGGTCCGCCGCCGGCTGGAGAACGCCACCGACGTCGCGGGCAGCTATGACGAGCTGGTGGTGCTCTACGAAGAGGCCCTGCCGCGCATCGCCGAGGCCGCCGACGCGGCCCAGGTGTGCCTCAAGCTGGGGCAGCTCCTGGAGACGCGGCTGCGTGATCCCGACCGCGCGGTGTCCTACTTCGAGCGTGCGCGCACGTTGCACGCCTCGGTGCAGGAGCGCTCGCTCGTCGCTTTGGACCGCCTCTACCTGCACCTGGAGGCGTGGCCGGAGCTGGCCGGTGTGCTGGAGGCGCTGGCGACCGGCGCGACCACGACCGCGGACAAGCTGGGCTTCCTCTTCCGCCTGGGGCAGCTCTACCAGGAGCGGCTGGACAGCCCGGACCGCGCGGCGAGCGCCTACGAGGCCATCCTCGCGCTGGAGCCCGGACACCTCGCCTCGGCGCGACTGCTGGAGGGCATCTACGAGGGCGCGGGTGCGTCCGAGAAGCTCTACGCCATCCTGAAGCTCCAGGCGGACAAGGTCGTCGGCAGCGAGCGCGACCGCGTGCTTGGCAAGATGGCGCAGGTGTCGGCCGAAGGGCTGTCGGACCTGGGTCGCTCCATCGACCTGTATCGCGAGCTGCTGACGAAGAACCCGCGCAACGAGCAGGTCTTCTCCGCGCTCGAGTCGCTGTACGAGCGCGCCAACCGTCCGCAGGACCTGCGCGAACTGCTCGAGGGCCGGCTCGCCCTCACGCTCGATCCGCGCGAGGTGGTGCGCCTTAACGAGCGGCTGGGCCGCGTGGTGTACCGGTTGCTCAAGCAGCCGGACGCGGCGGTGCTGTACTTCAAGGCGGCGCTGGACCGCGACGCGCGCCACCGCGGCGTGCTGGACACGCTGCGCGAGCTGTACGACGAGACGGGCCAGCGCGAGGAGCTGGTGGGCGTGCTGCGCCGCCTGGTCCCGCTGCAGGAGAACAGCGAGGGCGTGAAGGCGCTGCGCCTGCGGCTGGCCGAGGTGCTCGCGGGCATGGGCCGGCGCGAGGAGTCGCTGGACGCGGCCCGCCGCGCGCTGGAGGTCGAACCGCACATCGTCTCCGACCTGGAGCGCGTGTACGCGCTGTCCGTGTCGCTGCGCGCGTGGAACGACGCGGTGCGCGCCCTGGAGCTCAAGGTCCAGGTACACCTGCAGACCGAGGAGCGCGACCCGGCCATCGCCGCGTACTTCACCGTCGCGGAGCTGTGGGAGGGGCAGGGTGGCAAGCCCGAGCTCTCCGCGGGCGCGCTGGAGAAGGTGCTGGAGCTGGATCCGGCGAACCGCACCGCCTACGAGCGCGTGTGCACGCTGTACCGGACGCACAACGACTGGCGTGCGTACGCGACGGTGATGGACCGCTACATGCCAAACCTCGTCACCGACGAGGAGAAGCTGGCGGCCCTTCGCGAGATCGCCCGCGTTCAGGAAGAGCGCCTGGGCCAGAAGGACGTGGCGTTCCTGGCGCTGTGCCGCGCGCTGCAGCTGGACGCGACGGAGGACGGGCTGCGCGAGGAGGTGGAGCGCCTCGCGGACGAGACGGGCAGCCACGAAGAGCTGGCGGCCGTCTACGAGGAGGTCGCGGACGAGCTGCCGCGCGGACCGCTCGCCGAGCGGCTGTACGCCACGCTCGCGCGCATCCACGACACGCGCCTGGATGATCCGCAGGCCGCCGAGGCCGCGTTCCGGAAGATCCTCGAGTTCGACCCCACCAACGCCACCGCGCTGGACGGGCTGGCGGCGGTGTTCCAGCGGCGCGGCCGCGACCGCGAATACGTCGTCGCGCTGGAGCAGAAGCTGGAGGCCGCGGGCTCCATCGAGGCGCGCAAGGGCATCCTCAAGGAGATCGCCCGCGTCTGGGACGAGACGCTGGAGGACCCCACCGAGGCGGCCAGCGCCCTGCTGCGCGCGCTGGATCTGGAGCCGGACCTCGAGACGCTCGGCGTCCTCACGAAGCTCTACCGCAGCGGGGGGGCGCACCGCGATGTGACCACCACGCTGCTGCGTGCGCGCGACCTCGCCTCTTCCGCCGAGGAGCGTGCGCGCATCCAGGTGGAGGTGGCGAACGTCTACGAGCGCGACCTGAAGGACGACGAGTCCGCGGTGTCCGCGTTCCGGATGGCGCTGGAGTTCGACCCGGTCAACCGCGAGGCGCTGGAGTCGCTGGAGCGGCTGCACATCCGGTTGGATCATCCGGCGGACCTGCTCGCCATCTACGAGCGGATGCTGGAGCTGAGCCAGGACTACCGCGAGAAGGTCCGCGTCCTCTTCCGCAGCGCGACCATCTGGGAGGACACGTACCAGAACCCGGCCAACGCCGACGCGTGCGTGGAGGGCGTGCTCTCCATCGACCCGCAGAACGTGCCGGCCATCAAGTCCCTCATCAGGCTGCGCCGCGCGCAGGGCCGGTGGGAGGACCTCATCGCCGCGTACGAGCGCCAGCTCGCGCTCGCCACGAGCCCGCAGGAGCAGGCGGAGCTGTACGTGGAGATCGGCAACGTCCAGTACCAGCAGCTCAAGGTGGTGGACCGCGCGGTGAACAGCTACCACGCGGCGCTCGCCACGGACCCCGACTCCCGTCAGGCGCTGCACGCGCTGGGCAACCTCTACGAGCGCAGCGGCAACTGGCCTTTCGCGCTGGAGATGCTGCAGAAGGAAGCCCAGGTCGTGGGCACCGACCCGGTGGCGGTGGAGCTGTGGCACCGGCTGGGGAAGATCAACGAGGACATGCTGTCGGACATGGCCAGCGCGCGCACCGCGTACCAGCAGGCGCTCGCCATTGATCCGGGCCACCTGCCCACCATCCGCGCCCTCAAGGGCATCCAGGAGCAGGAGAAGGACTGGGGCGGCTACGAGCAGACGCTCCTGCAGGAGGCGCAGCAGACGGAGGACCCGGCCGCCAAGGGCCGCGCCCTGCTGGATGTCGCGCGCTACCACGCGGAGACGCGCGAGGATCGCGAGACGGCCACCCACTACTGGGAGGAGGCCCTCAAGCACGTCCCGGACAGCCTGGAGGCGGCACGCCCGCTGGCGGACGTCTACATCGCGCGGGAGGACTGGGCGTCGGCGGAGCGGATGCTCGATATCGTCACGCGCAAGATGGCGGAGAAGGCCATGGCGGAGAAGGACGCCGCCATCGCCCAGGACCTCTGCCGCCAGCTCTACCGGCTGGGCTACGTGACGGAGAAGCTGGGCCGGCGCGACAAGGCGCTCAGCTCGTATGAAAAGGCCTACGGGCTGGATGCCACGTACCTGCCGGCGCTGGAGGGCTACGGCAACCTGCTCGTGCAGGCGAAGCGGTACGAGGACGCGCTCAAGGTCTTCCAGACCATCCTCATCCACCACCGCGAGGAGCTGACGGACCTGGAGGTGGTGGAGGTCTACTGGCAGCTGGGTGACGTGCACGCCGCGCTCGGCCAGGCGGACCGCGCGCAGAACCACTTCGAGAAGGCCCTCGCCATCGACCCGCAGCACGAGCCGACGCTGCGCGCGTTGGTGACGCTGATGGACAAGGCGGGCCGCTACGAGAAGTCCGCGGAGCTGCGCCAGGAACTCGTCAACAGCCTGGAGGGCGAGGCGAAGGTCAAGGTCTACCTGGAGCTGGGGCGCATCGCGCGCGACGAACTGCACGACCCGTACATGGCCATCGACGCGTTCAGCGGCGCCCTCAAGACGCAGCCGGAGGCGCCGGAAGTCATGGACGCGCTCTACCGCCTGCTGCGCGAGACGCGTCAGGGCCAGAAGGCCGCGGACGTGCTGGGCCGCATGCTGGCGCTGCCCGCGCTCACGTCGGAGCCGCACAAGGCCAAGCGCGTGTGGTTCGCGCTCGGCGAAATCCGCCGCGACGAGCTGAAGGACGTGGAGGGCGCGACGCAGGCCTTCAACGCCGCGCTCGATCTGGATCACCGCTTCGTGGAGGCCTTCAGCGCGCTGGAAGCGCTGCTCGGCGGGGCGCGCCAGTGGAAGGTGCTGGAGGAGAACTACACGCGCATGCTCTCGCGTCTGCCCAAGACGCCGGACACGCACCCGGCCCGCATGACGCTGTGGCGCGCGCTGGGTGACCTGTACCTCCAGGTGCTCAAGCACCCGGAAGGCGCGGTGGCCGCCTACGGCGTCGCGGCGAAGGGCATGCCGGACGACCCGGTCATTCAGGAGACGTTCGCGGAGGTCGCAGGCCAGATGCCGGGCCGCGAGGAAGAGGCCATCGTGGCGCTGCGCCGCGCGCTGCCGAACACGGAGAACCCGCGCAAGGTGGTGGGCCACCTGGTGCGGCTGTCCGCGGTGCGCAAGGACTACGACGCCGCGTGGCTCGCGGCCCAGGCAGTGTCCGGGCTGCTGGGCGAGGCGGGGGAGGACGAGCAGGAGATCCTCACCAAGCTGGGGCCCTACGCGAAGAAGAAGGAGCTGGCCCAGCGTCCTCTGACGGACCGGCTGTGGCAGACGGCGCTCTTCCACCCGAAGGTGCGCGGGCCGCTGTCGGAACTCTTGGGGCTGCTCTTCGAGAAGGCGGGGCACCTGTACGCGGTGCCGTTTCCGCAGTACCAGCTGGTCCCCAAGCGCCACCGCATCGACGTGGCGACGGCGCAGGAGTACCACGTCAACCACTACCGCTACGTCGCGCGGCTCTTCGGCATGGAGGCGGTGGAGCTGTACTCGCCGTTCCTCGTGGCGACGCGCGAGCGGCTGGCGAAGCGCTCCAACGAACCGGCCCCCGAGCCGCTCGTGAACGTGGACCTGCTCCAGACGCATCCCGCGTGCGTGCGTGTGGGCGGGAAGTACTTCGCGGAGCAGGGGCAGAAGGAGGTGTACTACCTCCTGGGCAGGACGCTGGCCCTGGCCCGTCCGGAGCTGGCGTTCAGCCAGCGCGTCGCACCCGAGCGGCTGGAGGCCGTGGTGCAGGCGGCGCTCAGCCTGGTGGTGGGCAACGTGCGCTTCACGGTGGATCCGCGGCTGGTGGACGCCGAGCGGCAGCTGCTCCAGAAGAGCCTGAGCGAGCCCGACCGGGCCGCCCTGGCGAAGGTCGCGCGGGCCTACCTGCCCACGGCGACGCCGCAGGATGTGCGCACCTGGCTGGAGGGCGCGGAGCTCACCGCGTCGCGCGCGGGCCTCTTCGCCGCGGGCGAGCTGGAGCCCGTGCGCCGCATGGTCCAGGGCGAGACGGGCTCGTCGTTCCGCGTCCCGTCGCGCACCAAGCTGCGGGAGTTGCTGGTGTTCGCGACCTCCGAGGACCTCCACGAGCTGCGTGTGGCTGTTGGCACACACGTGGAAGTGCAGGCTCGAAAGTAGGGCCCTCAGACCGACGCGAGGGTTCACGCGTTGAAAGCAGGCGGGCGTTCAAGGCAGGCGTCCTTGATCTCCGCCTGTTGCCACTTCTACGATTCGGACGGGATTTCGCCCGTCATTTCTGAGGCTTACGGGAACGATGCGTTTCGTCTGCGACAGCTGCCGCGCCCAGTACATGATCAGCGACGACAAGGTTGGCCCGAAGGGGGTCAAGCTTCGTTGCAAGAAGTGTGGTCACACCATCCTGGTGAGGCCCGCCGGAGCGTCGGCGGCGAAGGAGGGAGGGGCGGACACCCCCGCGTCCACGGAAGCCAAGAGCGCCACGTCGGACTCCAATGCGCCGCGCATCGTGGAGTCGTCCGGGACGGGGCTGCCCGCCACGCTGGGCACACCGCCCGAAGGCGGCCTCTTCACCGACGTCGAAGAGGACGAGATTGGCGCTGTCTTCGATCAGGTCCTGAGCACGGGCTCGCAGAAGATCCAGGCCCGTGACGCGGAAGCCGAGGCCGCGAAGGCCGCGAAGGCCGACACGGTCCGCAAGCTCGCCGAGGCCGAGGCCGCCGAGTCCACGATGGACGACGCGAAGGCCGCGTCGCACGAGTGGTACGTCGCCATCGACGAGAAGCAGGTGGGCCCCTGGTCCGTGGAGAAGGTGAAGGACGCCTGGGACCGGGGCGAGGTGGGCCCGGACAACCTCTGCTGGCGTTCGGGGTTCGGCGACTGGATTCCCCTCTCGGAGACGGCGGAGCTGGCGTCGGTGCTGGCGCCGCGCCCCGCGAAGCCGGTCATCGTCGCCCCCGCGCCGGTCACCGCGTCGTCGCCGACGATTCCCGCGGGCCCGGTGGAGTCCGCCTTCAGCGCGGGCAACTCCCGTCCGGGTCTGGGCGGCGCGTCGACCGCGCCGGACGAGCCGGTGGGCTGGAAGCCCTCGGCCGCGAGCGTGCTGGCCTCGCTGGTGAAGGAGGAGAACGACGCCCTCACCAAGCCGCCTCCGCGTCCCGCGCCCTCGCTGGATCGCGAGCCGTTGTCGCAGTCACGACTCCTGGACGTGCCCATGCCGCCGCCGGAGCCGAAGTCGTCTCCGGCGATGCCCGTGGCCATGATGGGCGCCGCTTCGGGCATGGCCGCGCCCGCGGCCTACGCGCCGCAGCAGCCGGCCTATCCGCAGCAGCCCGTGCAGCAGTACGCGCCGCAGCAGCCGGCCTATCCGCAGCAGCAGGCGCAGATGCCCTACGGGCAGCCCCAGGGCTATCCGCCTCCGGGCTATCCCGCGGCCTATCCGCCGCCGGCGGCGGCGCCCACGGGCGGTGGCAAGGGCCGCACGGGGATGCTGGTCGCGGTGACCGCGGGCGTGCTGGTGATCGCGGGAGCTGCGGTCGTCTACGTCGCGCGGGGCAACTCGTCCGAGCGCCCCGTGGACCCGCCTGCACAGGTCGCGGTCGCGCCGACGCGCCAGCCCGAGCTGCCGCCCATGCCTCCGCCTCCCGCGGCGGTGCAGCCCGCGGCCACGGCGCCGGTCGCTGCGCCCGCGGCGGGGACTCCGGCCGCCACCGTGGCGGGAGCCCCCGCGGCCGGTACGCCCGTGGCGGCGGGAACGCCTCCCGCGACCGTGCCCGCCGTGGCAGCAGCACCGCCCGCGGCCGCGCCTCCGCCTCCTGCGGCGGCGGTGCAGCCCCCGGCGACGACGCCCAACATGGCGACGGCGGTGGCGAGGGTGGAGCCGCGCACCCAGCGTCGGACGGGCTCCGGCAGCAGTGGCAGCCGGGGTTCCTCGCACGAGGACGATGAAGCCATCACGGTCTCGAAGCCCGCGGCCGCGTCCTCCTCGTCGAACTCCGGGGGAGGGGACGACGACTTCGATGAGCTGTTCGGCACGAAGAAGCCGGCCGCCGCCACGAAGCCCGCGGGCAAGACGTCGACGGTGTACGTCCCGCCCGAGCCGGGAGGCGGCACGCTGGAGCGCCTGCAGCAGTCGGACATCATGCAGGTGGTGCTGAACAACAAGCCGGCCATCATGAAGTGCGTGACCGAGCAGCGGCAGAAGGACCCCTCGCTCAGCGGCAAGCTGGTGATGCGCTGGACGGTCCAGACGAGTGGCAAGACGACCAGCGTGTCGTGCCGCACGGACGAGTTCCGCTCGAGCTACATGGCGACGTGCATCACCGGCATCATCAAGGGGTGGTCCTTCCCGAAGCACCAGAAGCAGGGCGACCCCATCGACTTCCCGTTCACGTTCTGAAGTCAAACAGCGACATCGCCGTCAGATATGACGGCGATGTCGCTCGGAAGTGCGCCGGGAATGTGCGCTTTCGTGAACAGTGAATTTCCTCCGAGCGGCGGCGTTGGAAGGTCGGTCGACACTCGTTGACACGTCTGGAGCGAGGGGACTAAAGCCCGCTCGACTTCAAACCCGGGGCCTGGAGTTGTGGCCGGAGGCTCCGGTCGACGTATCCATTCCAGGAGGAAGTTCCGAATGCAGCTTCGCAAGATGATGGTGATGCTCGCTGCGGTGAGCACGATGAGCCTGGCGCTGACCGCCTGTGGCGATGACGCGACGACGGCCGAGACGTGTACGTCCGACACCGACTGCTCCTCCGGTTTCTGCAACACGGCGGCGGGCGTGTGCATGGAGACCTGCGAGAGCGCCTCGGAGTGCCCCGACACCGAGAAGGAATGCGCCCCGCTCGCGGGTGCGACCAACACGGCGAAGGTCTGCCAGTGCAAGACCAACCAGCTGTGCAACGAGGATGACTCCACGTCCCTGGTCTGCGGCACGGTGTCCAAGCGCTGCGAAGAGCCCGGCACCAGCACCGGCTGCACCAAGGACGCCGACTGCACCACCGGCAACACCTGCGACACGGCCAGCGGCCAGTGCAAGCCTGCCGCGACGACCTGCTCCGGCGAGGGCAAGGCGACCTGCGCGTACGGCTCGGCCTGCTACAACAACGCCTGCTCGGCGCCCCCGGCCCCCACCTGCGAGAACTACAACAACTTCTCCAACAAGGCGGCGCTGGGCACCACCGGTCCGATCATCTTCAAGGCCGCGACCACGAGCGCCGCAGTCGACAGCTTCTGCGATGCGAGCGCGCCGAAGCGCGTCAAGATCACCATCTCCGCTTACTCCAGCACCCCCTTCCCGGCGACGGCGGCCGAGCTGAACGGCTTCCTGTACGTGCTGGTCAACGGGACCACGAGGACTCCTGTCGTCAGCTCGTCCGCAGGCAACTACGTTGTCACGGGCACCAACCGCGAGCGTGCGGACATCGTGGCCAACATCTGCGTCGCGGCGGACAGCAAGACCACCTCCCTGGGCTATTACTTCACGGGCGGAAACTTCTTCTGCTTCCAGTCCTCGTACAACTAAGGATTGGATGATGCGCGGCTGAGTCAGGCTCGCCTGGGTCCGCTGCAATCGTTCGGAGCCCCGCCCAGGAATCACGGGGCGGGGCTCTTCGTTTTTTCTTGGTGCGGGAAGCCTTGTCAGCGCCATTGACGCTTTCCCAGGTGCTGGCCAGGTCCATGAATTTCATTTCGCGCACCCTCGTCTGTTTGGGTGCGCGCACGGGCACACCGGCGACTTCAAAAGGAGACTCCATGCAGTCAAAGAAGCTGATGCGGATGTTCACCCTGGGGTTGGCTCTCGCTTCTCCTGTCGCTTTCGCTGGAGACGCCGCCACCCAGTTGACCTGCCCCGAAGGAACCAAGCAGGCCGGCTCCAAGGCGGATGGGCTGTTCTGCCGCAAGCAGGAACTCGCGGGGGGCAGCTTTGTCGCGCACGGCCCCTACCGCTCGTTCCACGCCAACGGGAAGAAGGCCGCAGTGGGGCAGTACTCGGACGGGTTCAAGACGGGAACCTGGTCCTTCTACGATGAGGCTGGCAACGAGTACGGCAAGACGGAGTTCCGCGAGAGCAACTATCACGGGAAGCGTTTTCTCTACTTCGCCAGCGGAAAGCCCCACTTCATCGAGGAGTACCAGAACGGTCTGAAGAACGGCGTGGTGCAGGAGCTGAGCGAGGATGGCAAGGTCATCCACCAGGCCCGCTTCGAGAACGGCAAGGAAGTCGCGGTCAAGTAGTTAAGGGGCATGCGACAACGAGGGCCCTTGCCTGCTTCCAGGCTGGGGCCCTTCGCATTGCGGGGCTTTCCCTTGGCGCTCCAGCCAGCTAGGAACAGCAGCGTGAAGGCCCCTTCCCTCGTTCCAGTCCTCTCGGCCATCCCTGCCTGTACGGTGCCGCAGATGGGGTTGCGTGAACTTGAGCGCATCCGGCTCATCCTGCGAGGAGGGTCCGTCATCGACTGGCGGCGCATGCACTTCCAGTCGCGGGACGAGGTGGACCAGTTCCTGCGCCTCTGCCAGCTCGACGTGTCTCGGCCCTATGACGATGCCTGGGCCCGAACGGTGCTCGCGGATGCGGTGGAGTACCTTCGGAAGACCTTCGACTACAGGGTCGCGGACGCCGTGGCCCAGCCTGCCGAACTCCATGACCTCTTCCTCTTCGCGTCAGGTGCGAAGGGGCTGGCGCGCTACCGGCGGATTGCCTGCATCGTCCTGAAGGTGATGCACGTCATCCAGCATATCGAGGGACGCGATTTGCTCTTCCGTCTGGCGGCCTCTGAAGCCGAGCTGGCGGAGATGGTCACAGAAAAGGTGTTGGGCGTTGCGCGGGAGATGCAGGAGCAAGGGCTCCCCGTCGTGGAGTTCGCGCATTCCATCAAGACGCGTGACTCCCTGATCACGAAGCTGATCGCGAAGAAGGAGACGGTGGCGGCCCAGGTGTATGACCGCACGCGGTTCCGGGTCATCACCCGCACCCGCGCCGACCTGCTCCCGGTCCTCTACTTTCTCACCCAGCGGTTGTTTCCCTTCAACTTCGTCGTTCCGGGCCAGACGGAGAACACGCTTCTGCCGTTCAAGGGGTTGCTCGCGGAGAACCCCCACTTCGAGCAGTTCATCCCCCAGCTCCACCTGGACCGGGACTTCGAGGACCGCGAAGACCGTACGGGTAACGCCTTCTCGGGAAGTTCTTATCAGGTCCTCAATTTCGTCGTGGACCTCCCCCTCCGAATGGACCCGTATCTTCCTCCTCCTGAGAGTGACACCCGCCCTCGAAAGGGGCGGGTCACCTTCGCATTGGTGGAGTTCCAGATCGCGGACGAGGAAACGGCTCGCCGCAATGAGCTTGGGGACAATGCCCATGAGAGCTACAAGCGCCGACAGAAGCGACGGGTCCTCAACCGGCTGAGCCGGGGGCTCGTCGTACCGAAGCGCCAGGGGTGATCTACGCCTGAACTCACGCGGCCTTCACGTTTCGGCGCCAGGGCGCATTGCTGAATCAAGGGTACTCGTAGGTGACCCAAAGCGCGGCCAGCACCTCGTTATACGAGGGGTCGCAGTAAAGCTGATCCTTTACCGTGTCCGCATTGGTGGGGTTTTGGAAGCGAAGCCGGTACTGAGTCCGCTTGTTTCGGATGCCACGATTCTGCCAATCCTGGGCGGTCCATTCGGTAACATCGAACTCACCTCGGAATGGAACCGTCGATGGTGGCACGACGAAGGCGTCCTTGAGAGGGGGCGTATGGTAGTCCGCGATTGTCTGTGGGTTCTTGCCATCGAATGAATATTCGATGATATCGCCCACGTCGACCGGCTCCAACAACAGTTCACCAAGCTTCCCAAACGGGTCGCCAAAGATACGGCCGACAGGCCATCTCAACTGGGAAAAAGTGATTCGTGTCAGTTTTTCAGGAAGTACGTCGAGCCGGAAGCCCAAATAGAGTCTGTCATTGTTTGGGCCTCCGTCGTCGCCCACTGTAGCGCTGTTGTAGTAGGGCGTTTGCCTGAAATAACTGGGCGCCCCCAGCGAGCCACTCGTCTCTGGATCGAAATCAATCATCGCGGTGTTGAGCCGGAGAACCCGGAAGTTCTTCACCGTGTCGGCAGCAGTGGTGTTGCCTGCGACATCCCGAGCCAGTGTGGAAATCTTCCAGGCGACGCTTGTTCCGTGCGGGAAGGCGATGTCGGCTTTGAACGTCAACTCAGTCGCTGCGGTGTTCCAGGAAAATGAGCTCGCATGGAATCCTGCGGGTGTGGTGAATGAAATGGAGGACTCGGTAGATGCCTTGTCCATGGGCTCAGAGAAGGTCACCTTGAGGGTGGGGGCCAGCTCAATTCCAATGGCGCTGGTGTCTGGGGTGGCCGAGAGAACCGTGGGACGGATTGTGTCCGGCTGTGGGCCCGTGGTCATGAAACTGAAGGAGTTGACCCCGTCGATGGGATTTCCGGCCAGATCCGTGCCTACGACCGTCACGGAATAGGTCGTGTCTTCGGCAAGGGGCGATGCGGGTTGGAGCGCCACCCGGGTTCGGTCTTCCGTCCAGACCGGAGCCCCTAACGTCACGGGAGGCGAGACGGAAATCAGAAGAGACGCAGGTTGAACTGCCTCGGAGAATGAAAGCACAAGCTCCGTTTCAACGGGCACATGGGTGCTGCCACTGGCCGGCGCGGTGGTCAGCAGGCGGGGCTCCTGGAGGTCGAGGGGACCCGCGTCTTGTGTGAAGCCCGCGTCTGCTCCCGTATCGGATGCGGGGTCCTCAAATGGCGGGATGTCCACACAGGCAGAGCCGAGCGCAAGCACGAGGGCCAAGCTGTATTTGAGATGAAGTCGGGGATTGGGCATGGGGGTGGCTTTCTGCAAGGGATGTTCCGGTCGGTCCCGACCGGGAACACTGCCATGGGCGTCCGGCGCAGGGGATGGGCGTCCGGCCCTGGATACACAGCTGCCCGCCGCCCCCGGTTCTTCCAGGTGGGGACGCGCGGGCAGGGGGACTTCGGGTGCCGCTGGAAGCGGGCTACTTCTTCTTGCGGTTCTTCTTCTTGTTCTCCTTCTCCTTCTTGCGCCGCTCCTTGATGGCGTCGCGATCGTCCGGCTTGCCCACCGCCGGCGGCGCGTAGCCCATCAGGCGGGCCTTGGCCATCGCGGCCTGGCCCATGGGGGGCGTGTAGCCCGGGGCAATCTGGGGCAGCTGCATGGGCATGCCTCCCATGCCGCCTCCCATCCCCGCCATGGCCTTCTCCAGCATCTTCGGGTCCTTCCCGAACATGCTGCCCAGGTCCATGTTCTTCATCTGGCCCAGCTGCCCCAGCTGCTTGAAGCCGGGGATGCGGCCCAGCAGGCCCGGGTTCTGGCCGATGCTGCCCATCACCTGCTGCATCATCCCGAACTTCTGCAGCAGCTCACGCACCTCTTCCGGCTTGCGACCGCTGCCCTTCGAGATGCGATTGATGCGGCTGGCATTGATGAGGTCCGGACGCAGGCGCTCCTTCGCCGTCATCGAGTCGTACATCGCCTCGATCTTCGTGAGCTCCTTCTCGTCCGGGTTCAGGTGCTCGGTGAGGTCTCCGAAGAGGGGGAACTTCTCCAGCAGGTCCTTCAGCGGCCCCATGCGGCGGACCATGCGGATCTGCTCGACGAAGTCCTTCATCGAGAACTGGCCGGACAACAGCTTGCGCGCGTCGTCCTCGGCCTTCTTCTCGTCGACGACCTTCTCGAAGTCCTTCATCAGGCCGACGATGTCGCCGAAGCCCAGGATGCGGCCCGCGAGGCCCTCCGGACGGAACTCCTCCAGCTTGTCCATCGACTCGCCCATGCCGAGGAACTTGATGGGCTTGCCCGTCACTTCCTTGATGGACAGCGCCGCGCCACCACGCGCGTCACCGTCCAGCTTCGTCAGGATGAAGCCGTCCAGCGTCAGGCGCCGGTCGAACTCGGCCGCCGTGCGCACCGAGTCCTGGCCAATCATCGCGTCGCACACCAGCAGGATGGTGTCCGGCTGCACGTTGGACTTGATGGCCTCCAGCTCCGCCATCAGCGTCTCGTCAATGGCGAGCCGACCCGCGGTGTCGATGAGCACCACGTCGCACTTCTGCTCGCGCGCGGCCGCATAGCCCCGCTTCGCCAGCTCCGGCGGCTGCACACCGGGTTCGAAGTACACGGGGACCTTCAGCCGCTCGCCCAGCACCTTGAGCTGGTCCACGGCAGCCGGACGGTAGATGTCCGCGGCGACCAGCAACGGCTTGCGCCCTTCCTGGAGGAGCCGGCTGGCGAGCTTGCCCGTCGTCGTCGTCTTACCGGAGCCCTGGAGGCCCACCATCATGATGCCCGACAGCTGGCCCTTGGGCTTCAGGTTGAGGCTCGTGTCCACCGGGCCCATGAGCGCCTGCAGCTCGTCGTGGCAGATCTTGATGAAGTGGTCCATCGCGCTCACGCGGCGCTTCTGGCCCCCTGCGTCCGTGACGGTGGTCTGCACCACCTCGCCCACGGCCTTCTCGCGGACGCGGGCGACGAACTTCTTCACCACGTCGAAGGCGACGTCGGCCTCCAACAAGGAAACGCGGATGTCTCGCAGCGACTCGTCCACCAGGTCGGGGGTGAGTTCGCTCTTGCCGGCGAGGCGGTTCTTGGCGGCCCGGAAGCCCTTGGTGACGGTCTCAAGCATGGGGGGCGCTTTATAACAGGGGCCCGCCGGATGCGACGCCCACGGAAGCCCCGGCCGTCCAGCAGTGGAGGAATCGAGGGACTTCCTTCCCACCATTCGGGGTTTTCGGCGCCCCTAGGACCCCTTTGGAGGGCCTGCCAGCGGCCCATTCCCGGACTATCCGAAGGGACCCGGCACCCTTGTTCGGGAATTTTGAAGGAGATTCCGAGGCTCCCCCTGCATGGAACCAGCCGGAACGGCGCTGCCCATGGGGCCCTTGGCTTGCCAGGGGTAGGCGTCGTGCGACGACATGCGAACGCGCTGCACCCGGTCCGCGCTCTTCATGCGAGTCCGGGTGGGAGCACAAAGACCGTCCGGCCCACGGTGCGCGCCATCCGGCTGGATGATGTAGCTTGTCATGCGGCGGAAGCACGAGTGGCGGAACTGGCAGACGCAGCGGACTTAAAATCCGCTGACCCGCAAGGGTCGTCCGGGTTCGATCCCCGGCTCGTGCACTCCTAACCGGTCAGGCGCCTTGAGGATTTTTAACTGGGTCGCGCCATGTGCCCCTGGTCCGTGACCTCAATGCCTGAGGTACCTGCACCGGAGCCGGGCGGGCGCGCATCTTGGCGGCCAACCCGGCTCGGCGGTCGACGCGGACTTTCTCAGGAGGACTGCCGGACTTCTGAGACCGTCGCGAGCCGCGCGGGCAGCTCTCGTAGGTAGGCTCGGAGCTACGCCGCCGCTTCGCGAGCCCTTCGAGGGTCGGAGCCTCGAAGAAACCGCGCAATGGCAGCTCGACCTGGAAAGTGCTCCGGATCGGGGAGAGCGCCTGGGTGGTGAGCAAGGAGTGGCCGCCCAGCGCGAAGAAGTCATCGGTCACGCCCACTCGTGGGACTCGCAGCACTTCGGCCAGGAGTGCCGCCAGCCATGCCTCCATGTCCTGGTGCGGGGGCACGTACTGACTCGCGGCCTGCACGTCCGGTTCCGGCAGGGCCTTGTGGGTCACCTTGCCTTTGATGGTGAGTGGCAGGGCCTCCATCCGCATGAATGACGATGGCACCATGTACTCGGGCAACCGCCGGCCCAGCTCCGCCTTGAGCGCGGCGGTCTCCAGGGCAAAGCCGGCACGGGGCACGAGGTAGGCGACCCGCCATTCAGCAGTACCTTCTCCCCGCGCGGCCACCACAGCCTGTTTCACGGCGGGCTGCTGGAGAAGCACGGCCTCCACTTCGCCTGGCTCGATGTGGAAGCCGCGGACCTTCACCTGAGCCTCCGCACGCTGGAGGTACTCGAGCTGGCCGGTGGCCTTCCAGCGCACCTGATCGCCGGTGCGATAGAGCCGCGCTCCGGGGAGACCACTGAAGGCATCCGGGATGAATCGTTCGGCGTCCAGCTCCGGATGATGCAGGTAGCCGCGGGCCACCTGGAGCCCACCGATGTAGAACTCCCCTGGAACGTCGACGGGCACCAGTTGCAGTGACGCATCCAGCACGTAGACGGGCACCCCGGCCAATGCTCGGCGCGTCCGGAGAGGAATGCAGCGCGCAGACCGTGGCGTCCACGGTGCACTCCGTGGGGCCGTAGACGTTGAAGAAGCGGATGGAGGCTCGGGTCTGGGGGCGTGCCCGCCGGGGGGCTACCTGGACCGGCGCGGCAGACACGCCCTTCCATGCGGTGCCAAGCCTGGGAGTGACGCACCGAGGAAGGAGGGCAGGGAACGGGGACACGTCGGACCGGCGGCCCGGGCAACGTCGTGCCCCGGCCCTCGCCGGCGTCCTGCCCGCGGCCGTCAGGGACTGGCTGCCTGTGCCTGGAAGAAACGGTCGATAAGAGCCGTCACCAGTTCCGGCTTCTCATACACGCCGTAATGCGTGCCACTCGGCAGCTCGGCATAGTCCGCCTTCGGCAACCGGGCGGCGATTGCCTTCGACATGCCGGCGGCGGAGATCTGGTCATTCTGACCGGCCAGGAGCAGGACGGGCACGTCCACCCCCGCGAGCGACGGGGCAATGTCGTGGGACAGATAGTCGATAACCTGGTGGCTGTAGTGGGTGGTGCTCTCCATGCTGCTGAAGGGCTCGACGATGGCGGCCTTGAGCTCGCGCCCCCCCGCCACCCCGTCCAGCGGCGAGACCGCGTCCTTCCTTCCAGGCACCACCCCGGTGAGCAGCGCGCGCATCGAGTTCATCATCGTCGAGGCAAGCGCGGGCCGCTGCACCACCATCTCGCAGAGCTTGAGCATGGTCTGCTCGAAGGGTGTTTCGTGCTGCTCGAGCCCCGGAATCGACTTGTACGCCCCGTTCATCAGCACCAGGGAGGAGGCAATCGGCCTGCGCCTGAAGAACTCGATGCCCACCTTGGCGCCGCTGCACCAAGTGACCATCCGGCACCGCGAGACGCCCTCATTCGCCAGGATGAGGTCGAGATCCTCCACCTGGTTGCGCAGGGTGCGGACGGGGCCGTAGGTACCGCGAGGCTTCCAGCAGATGACCCGGTAGCTCTTCGAGAAGTGCTCGATGAGTCCGCGCAAGGTCAGCAGCCCCAGGCCTAGCGCGTTGATGAGGACGAGCACCGGTCCCTGTGTCTCCGAGACGAAATACTCAAGCCTGCTGCCGTCCGCGCACATGGCGGTGCGCGGAGCCAGCGCTACCGCCACGCCGGTCGTGGCGGGCTGCGGCTCGTTCCTGAGCATGGGCTCGGGCTGCGACGGGGGCGGCCGCGCGAGCTCCACGCCCGCAGGCCTCCCGGAGATGGACGGGTTGACGGTGTCGCTCATGGCTCTCTCACGGCTGTCAGTCACAGGTGTGCACGGCTACCGCCACCGGGGCTCAGATCCACTCGCCTGCGGTGGTCTGCTCGTTCTGGATGGCACCGGTCGTCAGAGTCGACTTCGGCTCGAAGAGGATGACGTGGGCCTCCTCGTCCGCGATGGGCTTGTGCCGCACCCCCCGGGGGACAATCGTGAGATCGCCCTCTTGGAGTACCAGTTCCCGGTCCTCAAGCATGATGCGCAGCGTGCCCTTCACCACGAGGAACAGCTCGTCCTCGTGGTCGTGCTGATGCCAGATGAACTCGCCCTTGAGCTTCGTCAGCTTGACGTACTGGCCGTTCAGCTCTCCGACGATCTTGGGGCTCCAGTGGTCGTTGAACAGCTCGAACTTGCTTTTGACATTGACTGTATTCACACACACCCCGCTGTTCTTCGGTGGGAGGACGGCCGCATTGGCTGGCTTTGCCTGGGAAGGCGACAGGCTCAACTCCTGCTGAAGGGCTCTCCGCGCATGTTGTGGGTGCGGATCCTGTTGTACCCGTACTCATCCCTGCCGGAGACGAGGACCGCCCCGTAGTTCTCAAGCGAGATCTTCCCTCCGAACTCCTCGATGCTCTCGGTGTCCGGGTAGACGCGCACCCGCGTGGGGACATACCGGGCGGCGTAACCCATGCGCATCTCGTCGGTCTCCGAGGCATTGGGGAACGATGAGTGCATCAGCGTCGACCAGAACATGACGGCCTGGCCGGGACGCATCACCATGGAGACGGCTTTGCTCTCGTCTGGCTTCCAATCGGGGTCAATCTGCAGCTGCCGGTAGTCGTACCCGAAGAAGCCACGCCGGAGGCCGTCCTTCTCAATGCCGATGTTCCTGTCCGGCGCGTACTTCATTCCCTTCGTCTCGTCGTAGTACCGGGTCTCGGCCCCGTGCGTGCCGGGGATGAACCGCAGGCACCCGTTCTTCTCGTGTGCCTCGGTGAACGCGGTCCAGATGGTGATGGTGCCGCCGAACTCCTCGCTCTCCGGCCAGACAAGCTGGGGCTTTCCGGAGGCATGGGCGAAGGTGTCCGCTTGGTGCCACTCGGTGCCTTCGTCACCCTTGTACTTGGGAAAGAACTCCGAGCGCCAGCACAGCAGGTCCGGCCCGAGGATGCGGTTCAACCGGTGGGAGATCTCCGGAAGGCAGACGTGCCGGCTGAGCACCGGCACATCGAGGTGCCGGTCGTAGTTGGCGATGCTGACCCGTGGCCCCACGTCGGGAGCCAGCTTGTAAGCGGCGTGGCTCCGATCAAAAAGCTGGCGGCGCACCTGCTTCCAGATGCGCGTCATCTCGTCCGGCTCGTAGATCGTGAACGGCCCGAAGTAGCCATTCTTGTGAAACGAAGCCAGCTCCGTGTCCGAGAGGTCGAAGCGAACGTTGTTCTCCACCACTGCCCTGGTTTCTGCGCTCATGATTGCTCCCGAATCAATCGTTCCGCGAGGCAACTCCCGGAGGACTCAATTGTCTACGCCGCGGACTGGCCGGTCGCGGCTTGCTTCGCAAGGAACTCGGCGAAGTGGCGGACGGTGGCCCCTTCCGCCCACACGGCCATGTCCAGGTCATGTCCCAGCTCGTCTCGGATGTAGAGCAGGACATTGATGGCGGCGACGGACGTCCCTCCCATGTCGAAGAAGTCATCGTCGACGCCGACGGTCTGGTTGCGAAGCACCTTGCGCCAGACCTGCTGCAGGGTTTCCTCCACCGTCGCGGCTGGGACGTTGGTGGAAGCCTCTTGCGCCGCCTCCGCGGGCGGGGGCAGGGCGCGGCGATCCATCTTCCCGTTCGCGTTGAGTGGCATGGCCTGCAGCGGGATGTACATGGATGGCCGCATGTGCTCAGGGAGCCCCCGGTCCGAGAGCTGCTTGAGCTCCTGGGTGAGCGTGTCGGCACAACCGCCATGGCCCGCGCCTGGGACGATGTAGGCCACCAGTCGCTTGTCGCCGGCCCCGAAGTCGTGCCCGACAATGGCCACGTCGGCGAGCGCGGGGTGCCGGCGAAGGTGGTTCTCCACCTCGCCCGGCTCGATGCGGAAGCCGCGGATCTTAATCTGTTCGTCGACGCGGCCGAGGTACCACAGGCCGTCATCCCGTTGGATGGCGAGGTCGCCAGAGCGGTACAGCCGGGAGCCGTGGCTTTCGAGGAAGCGCTGCCGGTTCAGTTCCGGGCGGCGGAGGTAGCCGCGGGCCACGCCCGCGCCGCCGACATGGATCTCACCGGGCGTTCCCCGGGGAACCGGAGTTCCTCGCTCGTCCAGCAGTTGCACCGTGAGGTCGGCGATGGGCACGCCGATGGGCGTCTCTCCGACGGGGGCCTGCATCTCGAGGTCGGAACGGGTGATGGGACGGAAAGTGACGAAGACGGTTGTCTCCGTGATGCCATAGCCGTTGATGAGCCGCGGCCGCTCGTCTCCATGGCGCTCCATCCAACCGCGGAGCGAAGCAGGGGATAGCGCCTCGCCTCCGAAGATGATCAAACGCAGCGACAGTGGCCTGTCATTGCGCCGGCCCTCCTCCTCCCGGGAGAGCTGCAGAAACGCGGACGGCGTCTGGCTGAGCACGGTGACCCTGGCATCCGCCAGCAGGTCGTAGAAGGCGTGCGGCGAGCGGGCAACCTCTTGTGGTACCACGACGAGCTGGCCGCCATACAGGAGGGCTCCCCACATCTCCCAGACGGAGAAGTCAAAGCCGAATGAGTGGAAGAGGGTCCACACATCGGTGTGGTCGAAGCCGAAGGCGGAGTGCGAGGACTCGAAGAGCCGCACCACGTGCCGGTGCTCCACGAGGACGCCCTTGGGGCGGCCCGTCGAGCCCGAGGTATAGATGACGTAGGCGGGGTTGCTGGGCGTGGCGCCGCGAGGCAGGTCCGTTTCGGGCGCGCCCGTGAGGCCACCGTCCTGGTCCAGGCAGAGGAGTTGCTCCGGCTGGCGCTGCAGCCGGACCGCGAATGCACTGCGCGTCACGATGAGCGAGGCCTCGCTGTCCTCCAGCAGCAGGGCGAGCCGCTCGTCGGGATAGGCGGGATCCAGGGGGACGTACGCCGCGCCAGCCTTCAGGATTCCGATGAGCCCGCACACCAGGTCGAGGGAGCGCTCAAGGCAGAGGCCGACCAGCATCTCGGGGCCGGCCCCCATCGCCCGGAGCCGATGGGCGATACGGTTCGCCCGGGCATTGAGCTGCGAATAGGTATAGCTCTCGCTCCCGAGACTGATGGCCACGGCGTCAGGAGAGCGGCGCGCCTGGGCCTCAAAGATTTCGTGGATGCATTGGCCAGACCAGGACTGATGCATGTCGTATCTCCCGCAGGCGTGTGTTTTGAGTCTGGAACGGCAATGCCGGTACGGATACTGCTGTGATTGACTGGGCTGACGAGTTCCGTTCGCGTAGCCGGGACGGAGAGCACATCGCGCTGCGATGCCGCGAGGCCTTCGACCGACTGCTCTGCAATGCGACGGGAGGCGTGGGGTGATGTTGTGAAGAATGCGGACTCAGGGACCGCAGTTCACCTTGGCGCCTCTATACTGTCAGTGGATTCGCTGTCAATGCGTTCTATCCCTTATATCCAGCGATGTCCACTATTTGAAGCTCCGTCATGTCTTGAATGGTCAGCGCTGGCTTCTGGGCGGGCCGGCCTCGCGGACGCTCCGGCCATGGCTGGCACACCTGGTGGATTATTCTCCATCCAGCTCAGCGAATTCCCTCACGGGGAAGGGAGCGGAGGTTGCTGAGACGCTCGACGATGGGGATGCCGGCCCCGAGCAGCCGCGTGTGCGCGGGCGGGCGGGGTCGCTGGTGTCATCCACGCCCCAGAAGTCCACGCCGACGAGCGCAGGCCTGGCGCGCAGCAGGAGTTCGATGGAGGCAGGCGGCAGGGAGGGACCGGACTTGTAGGAGTCAGGGGTGGTCCACCGGGTGTCCCGGGACGTCTGCACAAGCACCGCCTTGCCCTGGAGGCTGGACTCGGGGGCTGGAGGTCGATGGCACGCGAGGCCGGAACCTGGGCGGTGAGGACGGCTCCTGACAGGCTCGCGACGCGCTCCAGGGCCACCCTGGCGATGTCCGCGGCCCCGGGATGGCGATAGAAGGGACTGTCGAGATAGGTGCCGGTATTACAGTCCATCTCGATGGGGCCCAGGTAGAACTCCGCCTGGTGCTGGTACTTGAGGCGGAAGGCCTCATGGTCGAGCCTGGCGCCAGTCTTCGGGTCCGACAGCTCCGGGTAGGGCGGGCGAACTCGACCCCGTCTTCACGCCGCTGCACCAGGTCAGGATGCGGCAGTCCTGGACCCCATGTACCCGTGGCGGATGAAGAACTCCGCGAGCAGCCGGCCATCACGGCGCGCTGTCTCGGGAACAAGGAATAGCGAGTGCCCCAGCAGCAGCGCCGAGAAGAGCTGCTGCACCGATGGGAAGGGATGGCTGGAGTGTCAAGTGCACTGCACATCGAATCCCGCAGGGCCGCACTGAACGGTTGTAGGGGCGACCGTGCGCGTTCCTGGTTACGATCCGGGGCATGACGGGTCCGCAAACGAGAACCTGTGCGGCATGTCAGCGCGTCCTGGCTCCCCACGAGGTGTATTACCGCTTCAGCCTGGTGCTGGAAGGGGAGCAGGACCTGCTCGACCCTTCCTCTGAAGTGGACGGCGGACGCGGGGATGCGCTCGCGGAGCTCGTCCAGCGGCTGGAGGCCGGATCCGAGGACCCCAGCGAGCTGGAGGCTCAGGTGCACTGGGAGCGCACCGGGGTGGCGTGCGCCGAGTGCCGCTCCGTGGCGGTCCGGATGCTCACCCCCGCCGCGGAGGACGCCGGACCGCACTGAGGGCCGGAGCTATTGCTTCATCACCCCGGCGGACTTCAACAGCTTCACCATCTCCCTGGCCTGCTGGAGGCCCTTGGCCTCCAGGGCGAGCAGTTGCTGGCCCAGCTTCGGGGTGTACGCATCCAGCAGTGCGCGCCTCAGCGCCTCCTGGTCGGAGCCCCACTGTTCCAGCGCCTGGGGCAGGAACTTCGCCGCTCGCGGATCCTTCAGGCGCACCAGCGCCGCGGTGGCGGCCGCCTGCGCGTCAGGGCAACGCTGCGCAATCGCATACGCTGTCTCCGCCGCCTTCTTCGTCCCCAGATACCCCAGCAGCGACATCTCGTTCTGTCCGCTGCTGTTCCGGCAGAACAGCAGCCGGTCGAGGGCGGCCTTCGCGTCTGGATTTCCCTGGCGCATGGCGGCCTCGACTTCCTCGCGGCTCCAGTAGCCCCTCTCTTCCTTCCAGGTCACCTTCAGCGGCACGTCGTGGCCCGCGTTGACCAGCTCCGCCGCTGCACGGTTGCGCTTGAACTCCGGGAGGTGCTCCAGGTCGCGCGCCGCCCGTTGCCCCGCGGCCTGCCGCAGGCGCCAATCACTTTGCAGGTGCGTGGCCACGGGTTGCACCAGCGAATCGACATGCTTCCCCCGGGTCACCAGGGCGTCATAGGCCGCCAATGCACACGCCGGGCTCAGCGAGACCTCGTCGCCGTTCGCACGCTGCACATTCACCTGCATCACCTCCCCGGAGGACGACCAGCCCCCGGCCGTGGATTGCTCCGTGGCCAGCTCGTCCACCAGGGTCGGCTCCAACTCGGCGGGCTCCACGCACCGCAGGGGGGCTCGCACGTCCTCGGCCTGTTCGGCCAGGTACTTTGCCTCGACGCGCAGCGCCTCCACCGAGCCATCGCCGCGCTTCTCCGCCGTGCGCGTGAAGCAGTTCGCCAAGGAGCCTGCCCACATCCGCAGCCACGGCTCTGGCTCCTTGCGCATCGCCGCCAGGGCTTGCACCTGGAGCTCGGGCGACCGCGTCACCGCCGCCAGCGCGAGGCCCCGATCGAAAGGGTCCTCTGACGTCTGGACCCGTCGCCGCAAGGCGTCGTCCTTCATCAGCAGGCGCCCCGCGAGCTCCGCGGCCATTCCGGGAAGCCGGGGCCCGTTCGAGCCCCTCATCATCGCCATGGAGCGGTAGTGCATCATCTCCACACAGGTGGGGAGCGGGCCCGCGGCGGCCATCACCTGCGCCCGTCCTCCGACTCGCGCCAGCTTCGACAGCACGCCATACGCAGTGGCTCCACCCTGGAGCAGCACGGACTCCGCGGCGGCCCGGGGCGCCGGGGTGGAGCCTTCCAATGCGAAGGCGGCTTTCCACATCGTGGCTTCATCGGGAGCGGGAGGTGCTCCGGCGAGGGCAAGCGCCGCGAGCAATGCGGTGAGGGAGGGCATGGTTCACCTGAAGTGGGTGGGGCAGGGTGAACCAGTCTCGCCTAGATTGCAGTGCTCGCGCACCCATGACGCCCCCGGGCGTCCGGGGGCATCGCTGGGGAGGGCCTTCGCGGTCGTCAGTTGATCCGCATCGCGAACTTGCCCAGGTGGTGTTTGAGCACCTCCTGCTGTGCCTTGGCGGCCTCCTCCATCGCGTAGATGCGACCGATCTCCAGATGGAAGGGGCCCGCTTCGACGAGGTTGTTGAGCCGCTGCAGGACTTCCGGGTGGGCGTTGCCATCGTAGGTGATGAGCTTGACGCCCTCGGGGCCTTTCGGGGGAGGCATCACGCCGTTCGGGTGCGCGATGCGCCCTTCCTTGCGGAGGTGTTTGAGCGCGGCTTCGCAGGTGTCCCCGCTCGCCAGCACCAGCGCGGCATCGAGTCCGTTCGGGGCGAACTCACGGCAGGCCTTGTCCACGTCTCCCTGGCGGCCCTCGACGACCGCGTCCGCGCCGAGCCGACGGGCAAGCTCCACCCCGTCCTCGCCCGAAGCGACCGCCAGCACCTTGGCTCCCAGCCGCTTGGCGAACTGCAATGCGAGGTGTCCCACGCCGCCGCTGGCTCCGAAGATGATCAGGCGTTGGCCTGCCTTGAGCTGGAGATGATCCTCCAGGCCCTGCAGCGCGGTGATGCCATCCGCCGCGAGTGCCGCTGCCTGCTCAATCTTCAGGCCCTTGGGAATCCGTGCCGCCTGCCGCGCCTTCACCACGGTGTACTGCGCGTAGAAGCCGCCCTTGGCGCTGTTGAACGCGGTGCCGTAGACGCGGTCGCCCTCCTTGAAGTCCTGCACGGCCTTGCCCACGGCGACCACCTCTCCCGCGCCGTCGGTGCCGGGCACGTAGGGGAAGCGCGGGCCGCCTTCAACGAACCCGGCCATCTGTCCTTCCCGCTCCATGAAATCCCAGGCGCCGATTCCGGCGGCCTCGACGCGGACGAGGAGCTCGTCGTCACCACAGGTGGGAACAGACACGGTCTTGATGCCGAGAACCTCGGGGCCGCCAAACTGGTCGAGCGCCGCGGCTTTCATCTTGTCGGGAATGGATGGGGGCACGGTGTAACTCCTTTCGGGTGAAGCCAGACTCCCCGAGACGATGCGCACTCCCGGCGTGCGCGTCAGGCGCGGCTTCCTTCACGCCCGTGCCCGAGCGGCCGTGCCTCCGTTCGCCTTCCGGGTCCTCAGTTCAGCAGCTGCATGAGGTCCGCTCGCGTGAGGGCGGCGCCTCCTCCCGAGGCACCGCCGAGCGCCGCTTCGAAGAGGGCGCGCTTCTTGTCCTGGAGGAGGAGGATCTTCTCCTCCACCGTGCCCTGGGACACCATCCGGTACACCATCACCGGCCGCTGCTGCCCGATGCGGTGCGCTCGGTCCGCCGCCTGCGCCTCCACGGACGGGTTCCACCAGGGGTCCACCAGGAAGACGTGATCCGCCGCGGTGAGGTTGAGCCCCGTGGCGCCGGCCTTCAGTGAGATGAGCATCACCGGGGGGCCCTTCTCGTCCTGGAAGGACGCGGCCACCGCGCCCCGGTTCGCCGTGCCGCCGTCCAACCGGATGAACCCGATGCCCGCTTCCTTCAGCGCGGGCTCGATGAGGTCCAACATCGACGTCCACTGCGAGAACACGAGCGCCTTGTGTCCGTCCTCCGCCGCCGTGCCGAGCGCCTCCACCAGCGCCTGCACCTTCGAGGACGTCTTCGCCTGCTGCCCCGGCACCAGCGCGGGATGGCAGGCCGCCTGCCGCAGCCGCAGCAGGGCCTCCAGCGCCTTCAGCACGCTGCCGCCCTCCTCGAGCTGGGACACCACCTCCTCGCGCGTCGCGGCGTGGACCGCGTCGTAGACGGCGCGCTCCTGCTCGGTGAGCGTGACGTGCCGCACGGCCTCGGTGCGCGGCGGCAGGTCGGGGGCCACGTCGCGCTTGAGCCTGCGCAGCACGAACGGACGGATCCGCGCGCGAAGCTGCTCGGCGGCCCCCTTCTGGTTCTCCGACACCGGCCGGGACCAGCGCTCCTCGAACGCCTTGCGTCCGCCCAGGAGCCCCCGGTTGGTGAAGTGCATCAGGCTCCACAGCTCCTCGAGCCGGTTCTCGATGGGCGTGCCGCTGAGCGCCAGCCGGAAGCCCGCGTCCAGCTCGAAGGCCGCTCGCGCGACCTGGCTGTCCGGGTTCTTGATGGCCTGGGCCTCGTCCAGCACCACGGTGTCCCACGTCTTCGCGCCCAGGATCGCCGCGTCCAGGCGCAGCAGCGCGTAGGTGGTGAGCGTCACGTCGGCCGTCTCATCCAGGGTCCGGCCGACGCCGTGGTAGACGGCCACCTTCAGCGACGGACGGAAGCGCTTCACCTCCGCCTCCCAGTTGGGCAGCACGCTCGTGGGCGCCACGACGAGGGTTCCCGGGCCCAGCGTGCAGATGGTCTGCAGCGTCTTGCCCAGGCCCATGTCGTCCGCGAGCACGCCTCCCAGCCCCGCCTGCCGCAGGAAGGTGAGCCAGCTCACGCCCTGCAACTGGTAGGGGCGCAGCGTCGCGGTGAGGTCCTTTGGAAGACGCGGCTCGGGGAGCTTCTCGAAGCCCTGCACCAGGGGCGCGAGTCGCTCCAGGCCGGGCGGGGCAGGGTGCTCCAGCGCGTCGCACAGCCCGGTGAGCTGGGGGATGGCGTGGTTCGCGATGCGCCCGTCCGTCTCGCGCGCGGCGAGCAGGTCCGTCACGCGCTGCCCGTGGGCCTTCAGCCAGCCCGTGGGAAGCGGCGCCCATCCGCCGCCCTCCAGCGGCACCAGCCCCAGTCCCTCTTCCCAGGCCTTCATCACCGCGCCGGCGTCCACCGAGCGCGTCACGCCGAGCCCCAGGCCCTCGACCTGGAAGTCGAGCGAGAAGCCCACGCGGGGCACGCCGGCCTCGGTGGTGGTCGTGTCCAGCGTGAGCGTGGGCCGGAGCTTCACGTCGGGGCTGACCACGCCCGCCGCGTCCCCCGTGAGGCCTCCGCGCCAGCGCCGCAGCTTGTCCGCGAGCTGCACCGCGTCCTTGCCGTGGACCGTCACGCGCCGGCCCGGCGCCATGTTCAGCTCGTCCCGCAGCTGGTGGATGAGCTTCGTCTCGGTGGCCTCGTCGCGCACGGGCGCGGCGCCCTGGAGATACACCATGCGCCCGTTGTCGATGCGCGCGGTGGGTGGTGAGCCGTACACCAGCGTGGGCAGCACGGAGAGCCCGGCGTCGAGCTTGTCGAGCTCCAGCGAGATGCGCGGCTTGAGCGTCCGGTCGATGGGCGGCAGCCGCCGGCTCTTCACGTCCACCGGCATGCGCCGCGCGAAGTCCGGCAGCACCTTGCCCGTCAGATCCGCCAGCTGATCCGGCGAGAAGACGCGCTCCTGCGGCAGGTTCTCCAGCCGCGCGCCGGTGAGGGTCTGTTCGCCCAGCCGGCAGAGCGTGCCCGCGCAGAGCGCGACGCCGGGGCTGACCAGCTCGGTGATGCGCGGATCCTTCTCCACCTTGAGCACCGTCTGCTCGCCACGGTCCTCCACGGTGACGCGCGGGAGGAGGGGCTCGTTCGAGACGGACACCAGCACGCCGTCGAAGAGCACGGTGCGCGCCTTCTCCAGCACGTGGAGCAGGGCGTCCAGCCGGCTCGTGGGGAGCGCGCCCTTCGTGGGTTGCGCCAGCAGCTTGTCCGCGAGCAGGTCGCAGGGCTCCACCTGGATGCGCGCTGCCTCCACGGGGTTGTTCAAGAGGGACGTCAGGCTGCGGGCCAGCAGGCGCGCGGTGTTGTCCGGTCGCACCACCAGGCGCTCCAGCTGGAGGCCTCCGTCCACGCGCTTGAAGCGGTACACCATGCGCTCCGGCTTCGGCGCGGTGCCTGGACGCGCGGCGGTCGGAGCAGGGCCTGCGCGGGCAGGGGGCGGCACGCGGCGGCCTTCGGCCTGGTGGAGGAAGAAGGCGGCCGCGACCACGTGCTCACACGGGTCGTGCTTGCCTCGGCAGTCGCACTCCCAGATCTCGTCCTCCGGATAGAGCACGGACTTCACGGGCGCGGGACGACCTGGGACGCGCACGCGCACCACGGTCTCTTCCTCACCGACGGAGAGCACCGAGACGGCGCCCGCGCGAGCGAGGGCCATGCCGGCAGACCAGGTATCCGGGCGGGTCTCTTCCCGGATGGCATCGAGCAGTTCCGCGAGCGCCGACATACGAGGACCGGTTCCCTAGTCCCCCGTCGCGATCCACGCAACACCGCTGCGGGAGTGGAGGACACCCACACCCGGAGTTCCAGTGGAAGCCCCGCGCTGTGACGCGGACCGATACACCACCCCGCTCCCCTGTAACCCTCCCCGCTACAACCGCCCGGACCGCCGTGTCACCCGGTCCTGCTCCTCCGAGCGGAGCCGGGCTGTCGCGGTGCGTGGCGTGGCAGGTGCAAGGCGCTCCGGCTCCCCCGTTGCGAACGAAGCAAGCCGTCTTTGGGTTGGGTTTCGAGGAAGCTTCCGGATGCGCGTGCCCTGGTCCATTGCTGGCATCTCCGCTGGAGCGCTGCTCGTCGGCGCCGCGTGGGCTACCGTCGTCCGTCGCCCCGAACCCCTCGTCCTGGGGGCCCTGGCCCCCGTCGTCCTTCCCGAGGTGGAGCGCTCCGGCGGCGCCACCACGGTGGCGGATCCGGGCCGCAACGCCTTCGGGCGCGCGCCCATGAACATGCCTCACTCGCGCTGGCCGGACTTCCATGCCGGCAAGGGCGTCTTCGACCGCGACTGGAGTGAGGCCCGCAGGGGCCCCGTCCTCGTGGGCCCGCTCTTCAGCGCCTCCTCCTGCATGACCTGCCACGTGAAGGACGGCCGCGGTCAGCCACCGGCCTCCCCCTCCGAGGCGCCCGTCTCGCTGGTGTTCCAGTTGAGCGCGCCCGAGGGCGTGGGTCCCCATCCGCTGTACGGCGACCAGCTCGACGCGCATGCCCTCGAAGGCCACGTGCCCGAGGGCCACGTCCGCGTCGACTTCGAGGAGACGCGCGGCACGTTCGCCACCGGCGAGCCGTATTCGCTCGTGCGCCCGCGCTACCAGTTCCAGGGGCTCGTCCATGGCCCCCTGGGCGACGGTGCCCCCGTGTCCGCCCGCGTGTCGCCCGTGAACTTCGGACTGGGGCTGCTGGAGGCCCTGCCCGAAGCAGCCATCCTCGCCCGGGCCGACCCCGAGGACCGCGACCACGACGGCATCTCTGGCCGCGCCAACCAGGTGCTGGACGTGGAGACCGGCGCCACCCGCCTGGGCCGCTTCGGGTGGAAGGCCAACCAGCCCACGCTGCGCCAGCAGGTGGCGCATGCGCTCGTCGCGGACATGGGGCTCACCACGACCCTGTATCCCCGTGAGCAGGGCCGGGACGCGCCCGGTGGGCCGGAGGTGTCCGCGGACGACCTGGACCTGCTGATGATCTACATGCGCCTCTTGGCCGTGCCGAAGCGGCGCGACTGGGAGGCCCCCGACGTGCAGCGCGGCCACGCCGTGTTCCGCGCCATCGGATGTGCGGCCTGCCACATCGACACGCCCCAGGAGACAGGGACCGTGGAGGGCTTCGACGAGGTGTCCGGTCAGGTCATCTACACCTACACGGATCTGCTGCTGCACGACCTGGGCGAGGACCTGGCGGACGGGCGTCCGGATGGGCTCGCCAGTGGCAGTGAGTGGCGCACGCCGCCCCTGTGGGGAATCGGGCTGGTGGAGGTCGTCAACAAGCACACGCGCTTCCTGCACGACGGCCGGGCGCGCAACCTGGAGGAGGCTGTGCTCTGGCACGGGGGCGAGGCGGCCCCGGCGCAGTCGCGCTACGTGCGGCTGCCCCGGGAGGACCGGGCCGCGCTGCTCGCGTTCCTGAAGTCGCTCTGAGCGGACGGGGCAGAGCCCCTGGCCCCCCGTCCGACGGGCGGCCAGGAAGCCCGTCGCCTGGAGGAGACTTCCGTTGTCCTGGCCCCTGAAACGGTGGACGGGCCAAAGCCTTGGGCTAGCGTGCAGCCCCCCTTCATGCAGCCCCACGCTCCCATCCCCGATGACGCCCCCGCCGTCCCGCTCGCGGTCGACCTGGACGGCACGCTGGTGCGCACGGACACCCTGCACGAGAACCTGCTCGTGCTCCTCAAGCACGCGCCGTGGTGGCTGCTGCTGGCGCCGCTGTGGGTGCTCCGGGGCAAGGCCTTCTTCAAGGCGGAGGTCGCCCGCCACGCGGCGCTGGACGTCACCTCGCTGCCCTACAACGCGGACGTGCTCACCTTCCTGCGCGAGGAGCATGCGCGGGGGCGGAGGCTCGTGCTGACCACGGCGGCGGACCGGCGCATCGCCGACGCGGTGGCCGCGCACCTGGGCCTCTTCAGCGACGTGCTCGCGAGCGAGGCCGGCGTGAACCTGTCCGGCGCGCGGAAGCTCGCGCGGCTGCGGGAGGTGCTGGGCACGTTCGACTACGCGGGCAACGACGCGGTGGACCTGGCGCTGTGGCGCGAGTGCCGGGAGGTCGTGGTCGTGCATGCCCGGGCCGGGGTGCTGCGTCAGGCCCAGGGGCTGGGCCGCCCCGTGCACCGCGTGTTCGAGGCCCCCAAGGCCTCCTGGCGCGGCTGGGTGCGGGCGCTGCGGGTGCACCAGTGGGCGAAGAACGTGCTCGTCTTCGTGCCGCTCCTGGCCGCGCACAAGGCGACCCAGGGCGGCATGGCCCCGCGCGCGGTGCTCGCCTTCGTCGCCTTCAGCCTGTGCGCCTCCAGCGTGTACGTGCTCAACGATCTGCTGGACCTGGCGTCGGACCGGCGTCACCCCACCAAGTCCCGGCGCCCCTTCGCGTCGGGCGAGCTGTCGGTGCGCGCGGGCGTGGTGCTGGCGCCGCTGCTCCTGGGGCTCGCGGCGGTGGTGGTGGTGCTGGGGACGCTGCCCCTGTCGTTCGCCGCGCTCCTGGGCGCGTACTTCGTGCTCACGCTCGCGTACTCGCTGCGGCTCAAGCAGGTGATGATGCTGGACGTGCTGGTGCTAGCGGGCCTGTACACCGTGCGCATCTTCGGCGGCGCGTTGGCGGTGGGCGTGCCCACGTCGAGCTGGCTGTTGATGTTCAGCACCTTCCTCTTCCTGTCCCTGGCCCTCCTCAAACGCGTGAGCGAGGTGCGGCGGCTGCGGCAGTCCAACGAGCCGTCCGCCCATGGGCGCGGCTACCTGGCGCAGGACTACGAGCAGCTCGCGAGCCTGGGCGTGGCGGCGGGGCAGGTGTCCGTGCTGGTGCTCGCCCTCTACATCACCAGCAAGGAGGTCACCGCGCTGTATGGCCACCCGGAGCGGCTGTGGCTGCTCTGCCCGGTGATGCTGTACTGGGTGGGACGCATCTGGGTGCTGGCCCACCGGGGGCTCGTGAACGAGGACCCGCTCGTCTTCGCGCTCAAGGACCGTGTCAGCTACGTCGTCGGGCTCGTCGCGGCGCTGGTGCTGTGGGTGGCGACGTGAACGGAGCCTCGCGATGAGCCCGTCGGATTCCTGGGGGCGCTTCCCCCGCGTCGAGCAGCGGACGCGGTCGCTCGTCTGGCGCTCGGACGTGCTGCCTCAGGTCGACGGGCCCGTGCTGCCGCATGGCCTGGGCCGCAGCTATGGCGATTCGTGCCTCAACGCCGGGGGCACGGTGCTGCTCACCTCCGGGTTGGATCGGCTCATCGACTTCGATGCGGCGACGGGCGTGGTGCGCTGCGAGGCGGGCGTGTCGCTGGATACGCTCCTGCGGCTGTGCGTGCCGCGCGGCTGGTTCCTGCCGGTGACACCGGGCACGAAGTTCGTGACGGTGGGCGGCGCCATCGCCAATGACGTGCATGGCAAGAACCACCACCGCGCCGGCACGTTCGGCCGGCATGTGCGGCGCTTCGAACTGCTGCGCTCGGACGGCAGCCGCCGGATGTGCGCGCCCGACGAGAACCCCGACTGGTTCGGGGCGACGATTGGCGGCCTGGGGCTCACGGGGCTCATCACCTGGGCGGAGGTGCAGATGGCGCCCATCCGCAACCCCTTCGTGGTGCAGGAGACGGTGCCCTTCGACAACCTGGACGGGTTCCTGCGCGTGTCGGCGGAGTCCGAGGCCGACCACGACTTCACCATGTCGTGGGTGGACTGCCTGGCGCGGGGCAAGAAGCTGGGCCGGGGCCTGTTCTACCGGGGCAACTTCGCGCCGTCCCAGTTCGAGCGGCTGCCGCTCGCCAGGAGCCACCTGTCGCACGGCACCGGGCTCGCGGTGCCCATGGACCTGCCGGGCTTCTGCCTCAACCGGCTGTCGGTGTCCGCCTTCAACTTCCTGTACTACCACCGGCAGCGGGGCCGGCCGTCGCGGCAGCTGGTGCACTACGATCCGTTCTTCTACCCGCTCGACAGCGTGTACGGGTGGAACCGCATCTATGGCCGCCAGGGCTTCCTCCAGTTCCAGTGCGTGGTGCCCCACGCCACCGCGCGGGACGCGCTGAAGGAGCTGCTGGAGCGCAGCGCGCGGGGTGGGCTGCCCAGCTTCCTGTCCGTGCTCAAGACGTTCGGCGACCTGCCGTCGCCCGGGTGGATGTCCTTCCCGCGCCCCGGCTTCACGCTGGCCCTGGACTTCGCCAACCGGGGCGAGAAGACGTGGCGGCTCGTGGAGGAACTGGACCGCGTGACGCGCGAGGCAGGGGGCGCGGTGTATCCGGCCAAGGACGCGCGCATGAGCCCGGAGAGCTTCGCGGCGTACTTCCCCCAGCGTGAACGGTTCGCGGCGTACCTCGACCCGGCGTTCTCGTCCTCCTTCTGGCGCCGGGTGAATCCGGTGTCGCTGCCCCTGCCTTCACTGGAGGGGCGCGGCGACAGCGCGGTCCCTCCGGCCTCACTGCTCGCCCTTCGCTGACAGGCCCCTGGTCCCCATGAAGAAAGTCATCGTCCTCGGCGCCACGAGCGCCATCGCCCAGGCCACGGTGCGGCTGCTCGCCGCGCGCGGGGCCTCGCTGTACCTGGTGGGCCGCAACGCCGAGAACCTGGAGGCGGTGGCCCGTGACGCGGCCACGCGCGGCGCGCCCAAGGTGGAGTTCCGGGCGCTGGACCTGAACGACTGCGAGGCGCACGCGAGCCTCGTGGAGCGCGCGTGGCAGGCCCTGGGCGGCCTGGACGGGGCCGTGCTGGCGCATGGCGTGCTGGGAGACCAGGACGCGAGCCAGCGCTCGTGGGCGGCGGCGGAGGTGGTGCTGCGCACGAACTTCCTCAGCGCCGCGTCGCTGCTGACGGAGCTGGCCAACCGCTTCGAGGCGCAGAAGGCCGGCACGCTGGTGGTGATCTCCTCGGTGGCCGGAGACCGGGGCCGGCAGAGCAACTACGTGTATGGCGCGTCCAAGGGCGCGCTGACCGTGTTCCTCCAGGGCCTGCGCAACCGGCTGGCGAAGTCCGGCGTGGCGGTGGTGACGGTGAAGCCCGGCTTCGTGGACACACCGATGACGGCGCACGTGCCGAAGAACAAGCTCTTCGCCACGCCGGAGCAGGTGGCCAAGGGGCTGCTGCGCGCCGCCGATGCGCGGAAGAACGAGGTCTACGTGCCCGGCTTCTGGGCGCTCATCATGTTCATCATCCGGAGCATCCCGGAGCCGGTGTTCAAGAGGCTGAAGCTCTGACCATGATGCCCATGCTTCCGAATCCCGACGAGGCGCTCGGGACGGGCAACCCGCTCGTCATCACCGTGGACAACCTGCTCAGCGCCGAGGAGTGCCGCGCGCTGATCAAGCGCATCGAGGAGGCCGGGCCGACCGCGGCGCCCATCACCACGGCGGCGGGCTTCGTGATGCGCCCGGACATCCGCAACAACACGCGGGTGATGTTCGACGACGTCGGGCTGGCGATGCTGCTGTTCGAGCGCATCGCGCCCCACGTGCCGCTCCGGCTCGAGCGCGAGTGGGAGGCGTGCGGGGCGAACGAGCGGCTCCGCTGCTATCGCTACGAGGCGGGCCAGTACTTCGCGCCGCACTTCGACGGCGCGTTCGTGCGCCACCGCGATGAGCGCAGCCTGCTCACCTTCATGGTGTATCTGAATGACTGCCCGCATGGGGGCGCGACGAACTTCCTCAATCTCGGGCGCTCCGTGACGCCGAGCGCGGGCACCGCCCTGCTGTTCAATCACCACCTGTTTCACGAAGGCGCGGTGGTCACCGCGGGCCTCAAGTACGCGCTTCGCACGGACCTCATGTATCGGCGCGCTGGGACGTAGCCGCGCCGCTTTTCGGAGGTTCGTCCCGGTTCGCGGGCCGCGGGCTTGGGTTTCCGCGATGGAGTCCCCCGCGTCTGTAGGGCCAGACGCGGGGGCAAGACGGCTTCAGCTTCCCGTGGATTCCCGTGGGGCAATGGCAGACACGCGGGCGAGGGCTTCGCGCAGGCGTTCGAGGACGGGCTCGAGGTGCGGGTCCTGCATCAGCGCGTGGTGGCTGCCAGGGACATCGAGGACCTCCAGGCCGCCGCGCACCAGGCCTTCCCAGCCGCGGTGACGCGGGAGGGGCGTGCTGCCGGGCGCGGACTCGCTGGCGCTGAGCAGCAGGGCGGTGCCGTCGTAGGGCTTGGGCACGTAGTGCTCCAGGGCGAGCAGGTTGGCCTGGAAGACGCGGAAGAGGGCGCGCAGCTGGGCGGGGCCCGACTGGGTGTCGAGGATGCGGGCCCGGAGGCCTTCTTCCAGCAGGGCGCCGAGCATCGCGTCGTCGTCGCCCTGGGCCAGGGCTTCGTCTGACAGCGTCGGAGTCTGAGCGAAGGCGGAGGCCGTGGCGTGGGCGAAGGCGATGCGTGCCCTCACATGGGGGGTGTACTTCGCGGAGGGCTTCGTCAGGCCGGGGGCGTGCGCGTCCACGAGGGCGAGCAGGTCCACCGCTTCGCCCGCTTCGCGCAGCCTGCGGGCCATCTCGTAGGCGACGACGCCGCCCATGGACCAGCCGCCGAGGAGGTAGGGGCCTCGCGGCTGCACCGTGCGCACGGCGTCGAGGTAGAGGGCCGCCATCTCCTCAATGGACTCCGCGACGGGGCGTCCGTCCAGGCCGCGGGACTGGAGGCCGTAGACGGGCTGGGAGGGGCCCAGCCTTCGCGCCAGCTCACCGTAGGCGAGGACGTTGCCGCCACCCGGGTGGACGAAGAAGAGCGGGCGTTGGCCTGGCTCTCCCTTCTCCAGGGGCACCAGGGGCGTCCACTCCTGGGCGTCCTCTCGCAGCACCTTGGCGAGGTGCTCGATGGTGGGCTGCTGGAAGAGGACGGCCAGTGGCAGGCTCTGGCCCAGGCGCTCACGCACGGCGGCCACCATGCGCACGGCGAGCAGCGAGTGGCCGCCCAACTCGAAGAAGCTGGTGCGCACGCCCACGGAGCGCAGGCCCAGGACGTCCTCCCAGATGCGGGCGAGCTGCATCTCCAGCGCGTCGCGTGGGGCGACGAAGTCCTTCGCCTCGGCTTCACGCGTGTCCGCTTCGGGCAGGGCCTTGCGGTCCACCTTGCCGTTGGCGTTGAGAGGCAGGGCGTCCAGCACCAGTACCGTGCTGGGCACCATGTACTCGGGCAGGTGTTGCTTGAGGCCTGCCTTGAGGGTGTCGGCGTCGAGGGCATGGCCTTCGCGTGCGGTGACGTAGCCGACGAGGCGCTTGTCCCCGTCGCTTCCACGGGCGACGACGACGGCCTCGTTGACGCCGGAGGCGGCGCGCAGGGCGGCTTCGACT
>NZ_RAWB01000019.1 GCF_003612055.1 Corallococcus llansteffanensis | reverse complement strand
CAGCTTCGCCCTCAGCACCAGCGTGTTGACGAAGAAGCCAATCAGCCCCTCCGTCTCTCCTCTCGTGCGATTGGCGATCGCCGAGCCCACGCAGACGTCCTCCTGCCCCGCGTACTTGCCCAGCACCGTCTGGAACGCCGCCAGCAGCACCATGAAGGGCGTTGCGTTCTCCCGCTGCGCCAGCCCCTTCACCGACTCCCAGAGCCCCTTCGGCCACTGCAACAGCCTCGTGTCTCCCCGGAACGTCTGCACCGCCGGACGCGGCTTGTCCGTCGGCAACTCCAGCGCTCTGGGCGCCCCTTGCAGCTGCTGCTTCCACCAGTCGAGCTGGGCCTCCAGCACTTCGCCCTTCAGCCATTCGCGCTGCCACACCGCGTAGTCCGCGTACTGCACGGGAAGCTCCGCCAGTGGTGATGCACGGCCCTGCGCGTAGGCTTCGTACAGCGCCACCATCTCGCGGACGAGGACGCCCATCGACCAACCGTCCGACACGATGTGGTGCATCACCAGCACCAGCACGTGCTCTTCCTCCGCCAGCTTCAGCAGCGTCGCCCGCAGCAGCGGTCCCTGCTCCAGGTTGAACGGGTGCCTGGCCTCTTGCTCCGTGAAGCGCTTCGCCTCCAGAGCACGCTCGGTTTCGGGCAGCGCTCCAAGCTCCACCACCTCCAGCCGGGCCTGCGCCTTGGAGGAGATGACCTGCACGGGCATTCCGCCCTCGCTCTGGAACGTGGTGCGGAGCGATTCGTGCCGACGCACCAGTTCATCGAGGCTCCGCTCCAACGCTCCGATGTCGAGCCTCCCCGTGAGCCTCACCGCCACGGGCACGTTGTAGAAAGAGCTGCCCGGCTCCAGTTGATCCAGGAACCAGAGCCGCTGCTGCGAGAACGACAAGGGCAGAGCCCCCTCGCGCGAGGCCCGAACCAACGGAGGTGCCTGCACGGCCGCTCCAGACCCCGACGCACGTTCCAGGTGCTGTGCCAGCTTCTCCACCGTGGACGCTTCGAAGACGTCCCTCAGCGGCAGCTCCACATGGAATGCCTCGCGCACACGAGACACCAACTGCGTCGCCAGCAGCGAGTGGCCGCCCAGTTCGAAGAAGTCTCCGTCCAGGCCGACCCGTTCGACGTTCAGCACCTCGGCGAAGATGGCTGCCAGCTTCTGCTCGGCCACCGTGCGCGGGGCCACGAACAGGGCGCTCGTGGTGCCCTCCGTGTCCGGTGCGGGCAGGGCCTTGCGATCCACCTTGCCGTTGGGCGTCAGGGGCAGTGCGTCCAGCACCATGTAGGCCTGCGGCACCATGTACTCCGGCAGTCGCTGCTTCACGTGGCTCCGAAGCTCGCTGGCCTCCAGTGCGGTGCCCTCCTCCACCGTGACGTAGGCCACCAGTCGCTTGCCTTCGGCCCCGTCTTCCCGAGCCACCACCACGGCCTCGCTGACTCCGGCGTATTGGGTCAGTGCGGCTTCCACTTCGCCCAATTCAATGCGGTAGCCCCGCACCTTCACCTGCGTGTCCGTGCGGCCCAGGAACTCCAGCGTGCCGTGGCTCAACCACCGCACCTTGTCGCCCGTGCGGTACAGCCGACTGCCGTCTCCGAAGGGGTTCGGGATGAAGCGCTCCGCCGTCAGCTCTGGGCGCCCCACGTAGCCGACTGCCAGACCCTCGCCTCCCACGTACAGTTCGCCCGGCACTCCCACCGGTACCGGCTGCATCGCCCCGTCCAGCACGTACGCCGTCGTGTTGGGAATCGGCCGGCCGATGGACACCGAGGTGCCCACCTCCTCCGGTTTCTCCATCCGGTAGGTGCTGGAGAACGTCGTGTTCTCCGTCGGCCCGTACCCGTTGATGAGTACGCCTCCGGAGGCAAGCCGCTCCTTCACGCGGCCCACCGGCAGGACGTCTCCACCCGCCAGCACCTGCTTCACCTTCGATAGGGCCTGCGGTTGCCGCGCCTGCATCTGCTCGAAGAGCGCCGCCGTCAGCCACAGCGAGGTGACGCCCGACGCCTCCAGCGTGCGGCCCAGTTCCTCCAGCGACGGCGTGCCCGCCGGGTACACCACCAGCTTCGCCCCATGCAGCAGTGCGCCCCAGACTTCCAGCGTCGAGGCGTCGAAGGAGATGGGCGCCAACTGGAGCCACACCTCTTCCGGCCCGAAGTGCGCGAAGTCCGTCCCCTGCACCAGCCGGGACACCGCGCGGTGCGGCACGCCCACGCCCTTCGGCTGGCCCGTGCTGCCCGACGTGAACATCACGTACGCCAGGGAGTCGCCGCCGACGTTCGAGAACGGGTTGCTCTCGGGCTGGCGCGCGATGAAAGCCCACTCGGTGTCCACGCACACCACCAGCTCACCACCCGAGGCCACTTCGTCCGCCAGCTTCTCCTGGGCGACCAGCAGCGCCACCCCGGCCTCGCGCTTCATCCACGACAGCCGCTCCAGCGGGTAGCTGGCATCCAGCGGGACGTACACGCCTCCCGCCTTCAAGATGCCCAGCACGCTCACCACCAACTCCAGCGAGCGCTCCACGCACAGGCCCACTCGCACTTCGGGCCCCACGCCCATGGCCTTCAAGTGGTGCGCGAGTTGATTGGCCCGCCGGTTCAGTGCCGCGTACGTCAGCCGCTGGCCCTGGTACTCCACCGCCACCGCTTCCGGCGTGCGCTGTGACTGTGCTTCGAACAGCTCCGGCAACGACTTCTCGCGCGGGTACTCCGTAGCCTTCCCGCTCCACTCCCGCACCAGCCGCTGCTGCTCCTGCGGCCCCATCAGCGGCAGCTCCCACAACCGCTGCTCCGGCCGAGCGACCGCCGACTCCAGCAGCACCCTCAAGTGCTCCAGCAGCCGATGCATCGTCTCCGCATCAAACAAGTCGCTGTTGTAGTTCACCGCCGCCACCACGCCGTGCGGCACTTCCTCCACCACCAGTGACAGGTCGTACTTCGACGTCTTTCCTTCCGACTCCATCCCGGAGAGCGTCAGCCCTTGCGCCAGCTTCACCTCCGACACGGGCGTGTTCTGCAGCGTCAGCGTCACCTGGAAGAGCGGACTCCGGCTCAGGTCACGCTCCGGCCGCAGCTCCTCCACCAGCTTCTCGAACGGCACCTCCTGGTGCGCGTACGCTCCCAGCGTCACCTCGCGCATATGCGCCAGCAGCTCGCGGAAGCTCTGCTCTGGCGTCAGCTTCGCCCTCAGCACCAGCATGTTGGCGAAGAAGCCGATCAGGCCCTCCGTCTCTGCTTGCGTGCGCCCCGCGATGGGCGAACCCACGCTCACGTCCTCCTGCCCCGAGTAGCGCGACAGCACTGTCTGGAACGCCGCCAGCAGCACCATGAACGGTGTCGCACCCTCGCGCTGTGCCAGGGCCTTCGCGCGCTCCCACAGGGGCTTGGGCCACTGGTGCTCGAAGTGCCCTCCGCGGAAGGTCTGCACCGCGGGACGGGGCCGGTCGGTGGGCAGCTCCAGCGCTCGCGACGCGCCTTCGAGCCGCTGCTTCCAGTAATCGAGCTGCGCCTCCAGGACGTCGCCCTTCAGCCACTCGCGCTGCCACACCGCGTAGTCCGGGTACTGCACCGCCAGCTTGGGGAGCGGTGACGCATGTCCCTGCGAGAAGGCCTCGTACAGCCCCGCCACCTCACGGACGAGGACGTTCATCGACCAGCCATCCGACACGATGTGGTGCATCACCAGCACCAGCACGTGCTCCTGCTCGGAGACCTTCAGCAGCGTCACCCGCAGCAGCGGGCCCCTCTCCAGATCGAACGGCTGGTTCGACTCCTGCTCCGCCAGGCGAGTGGCCTCCGCCGCGCGGGTTTCTTCCGGCGAGGACTCCAGGTCCACGAGCCGGAAGGCCAGCACCGGCTCCTCCGCGATGACCTGGACGGGCCTTCCGTCATGGGTGCTGAACGTCGTCCGCAGCGACTCGTGGCGGCGCACGAGTTCCTCGAAGCTCCGCTGGAGCACTCCCGTATCCAGGAGGCCCTCCACCCAAACCACCGCGGGCACATTGTAGAAGGCACTGCCTGGCTGCATCTGATCCAGGAACCACAGTCGCTGCTGCGCGAACGACAGCGGCAATGCCGCCCCGGGGGCCGTGCGCGGCTTCAGCGACGGGACCGTGAGCGACTGGCCAGCGCGAGCAGCCTGTTCAATCCGCTCGGAGAGGGCCGCCACGGTCGGTGCCTCGAACAGCTCCCTCAGGGGCAGCTCGATGCCGAAGGCGCCGCGGATCCGCGACACCACCTGTGTCGCCAGCAGCGAGTGCCCGCCCAGCTCGAAGAAGTGGTCCTTCGAGCCAATGCGCTCGACCCCCAGCACCTGGGAGTAGAGACCCGCCAGCAGCTCCTCGGTGGGGGTACGGGGTGCCTCGTACTCGGAGCTGGCCGTGCGAAGCCCTGCCTCCGGCGCGGGCAGCGCCTTGCGGTCCACCTTGCCGTTGGGCGTCAGGGGCAGTGCGTCCAGCACCACGTAGACCGACGGCACCATGTACTCCGGAAGTCGCTGCTTCAGGTGGCTCCGAAGCTCGCTGGCTTCCAGCGCCGCTCCATCACGAGCTGTCACGTAGGCCACCAGTCGCTTGCCTTCCGCGCCCTCGTCTTTCGCCACAACCGCCGCTTCGCTGACAGCGGTGTACGCCGCCAGGGCGGCTTCCACCTCTCCCAGCTCGATGCGGTAGCCCCGCACCTTCACCTGCGTGTCACGCCTTCCGAAGAACTCCAGCCGCCCGTCCTCCTGCCACCGCACCACATCTCCCGTGCGGTACAGCCGGCTGCCGTCCCCGAAGGGGTTCGGGATGAAGCGCTCCGCCGTCAGCTCCGGCCGGCTCACGTAACCGACTGCCAGACCCTCGCCTCCCACGAACAGCTCGCCCGGCACGCCCACCGGTACCGGCTGCATCGCCCCGTCCAGCACGTACGCCGTCGTGTTCCGGATGGGCTGGCCAATGGACACCGAGGCGCCCACCTCCTCCGGTTTCTCCATCCGGTAGGTGCTGGAGAACGTCGTGTTCTCCGTCGGCCCGTACCCGTTGATGAGTACGCCTCCGGATTCCAATCGCTCCTTCACGCGGCCCACCGGCAGCACGTCGCCACCCGCCAGCAACTGCCGCACTCCCGCCAGCGCTTGCGGCTGCCTCGCCTGCATCTGCTCGAAGAGCGCGGCTGTCAGCCACAGCGAGGTGATGCTGGACTCCTCCAGCTTGCGGCCCAGTTCCTCCAACGACGGCGTGCCCGCCGGGTACACCACCAGCTTCGCCCCGTGCAGCAGTGCTCCCCAGACTTCCAACGTCGAGGCGTCGAAGGAGATGGGCGCCAGTTGCAGCCACACCTCCTCGGGCCCGAAGCGCGCGAAGTCCGTCCCCAGCACCAGCCGCGACACCGCCCGGTGCGGGACTCCCACACCCTTCGGCTGACCCGTACTGCCTGAGGTGAACATCACGTACGCCAGGTGGTCGCCGCCGACACTCGGGCTCGGGTTGCTCTCGGGCTGACGCGCGATGGAACCCCATTCGGTGTCCACGCACACCACGGGTCCGCCTTCGGTGAGGCCCACGGACTGAAGCAGCTTGTATTGGCCTACCAGCAGCGAGACTCCGGCCTCGCGCTTCATCCACGACAGCCGCTCCAGTGGGTAGCTGGCGTCCAGCGGGGCGTACACGCCTCCCGCCTTCAAGATGCCCAGCACGCTCACCACCAGCTCCAATGAGCGCTCCACGCACAGGCCCACGCGTACCTCGGGCCCCACGCCCATCGACTTCAAGTGGTGCGCGAGCTGATTGGCTCGCCGGTTCAGCTCCGCGTACGTCAGTCGCTGCCCCTCGTACTCCACCGCCACCGCTTCCGGCGTCTTCAAGACCTGCGCTTCGAACAGCTCCGGCAGCGACGTCTCGCGCGGGTACTCCGCCGTCTTGCCGCTCCATTCCTTCACCAGCCGCTGCTGCTCCTCCGGCCCCATCAGCGGCAACTCCCACAGCCGCTTCTCCGGCACCCTCACCGCCTCTTCGAGCAACACGCGCAGGTGCCCCAAGAGCCGCTCCACCGTGCGGCCCTCGAACAAGTCGCTGTTGAACTCCAGCGCGCCCGCGAGGCCTCCGTCGCTCGACTCACCCAGGCCGAGCGTCAGGTCGAACTTCGCCGTCTTCCCCGAGGACTCCGCCGCCTCCAGCTTCAGCCCCGGTAGGCTCACCGCTCCGCCCGGCGCGTTCTGCAGCACGAACATCACCTGGAAGAGCGGACCCCGGCTCAAGTCACGCTCCGGCTGCAGCTCCTCCACCAGCTTTTCGAAGGGCACTTCCTGGTGCGCATACGCCCCCAGCGTCACCTCCCGCACCTGCCCCAGCAGTTGCCGGAAGCTCTGCTCCGGCGTCAGCTTCGCCCTCAGCACCAGCGTGTTGACGAAGAAGCCAATCAGCCCCTCCGTCTCTCCTCTCGTGCGATTGGCGATCGCCGAGCCCACGCAGACGTCGTCCTGCCCCGCGTACTTGCCCAGCACCGTCTGGAACGCCGCCAGCAGCACCATGAAGGGCGTTGCATTCTCCCGCTGCGCCAGCCCCTTCACCGACTCCCAGAGCCCCTTCGGCCACTGCAACAGCCTCGTGTCTCCCCGGAACGTCTGCACCGCCGGGCGCGGCTTGTCCGTGGGCAACTCCAGTGCTCTGGGCGCTCCTTCAAGCTGCGTCTTCCAGTATCCCAGCTGCTCTTCCAGCACCTCGCCCTTCAGCCATTCGCGCTGCCACACCGCGTAGTCCGCGTACTGCACGGGGAGTTGCGCCAGCGGCGATTCACGGCCCTGCGCGTACGCCTCGTACAGCGCCACCACTTCCCTCACCAGCACGCCCATCGACCAGCCGTCCGACACGATGTGGTGCATCACCAGCACCAACACATGCTCTTCCTCCGCCAGCTTCAGCAGCGTCGCCCGCAGCAGCGGCCCCTGCTCCAGGTTGAAGGGACGCTGGAGCTCCTGTTCGATCCAATGCTGCGCCGTGGCTTCACGCTCCGCCGCCAGCGCGGTGACATCCATCTGGCGGAAGGACTGGACCGGCTCCTCCGCGATGACCTGCACCGGCTCGCCACCTTCCGCGCGGAACGTCGTGCGCAGCGATTCGTGCCGGCGCACAAGTTCGCGGAAGCTGGTCTCCAGGGCCGTGGCATCCAGGTGCCCCGTGAGCTTCACGACCGAGGGAACGTTGTAGAAGGGACTGCCCGGCTCCAGCTGGTCGAGGAACCACAGTCGCTGCTGCGCGAACGACAGCGGCAGCGGCTTGTCCCGAGGCGCCCGCTTCAGTGGCGGCGCTCGGGCCGCGGACTCTTCCTTCCCGAACCCTTCTTCGATCCGGAGGGCCAGCTTCTCCACCGTGGGCGACTCGAAGATGTCACGCAGGGGAAGTTCCACCCGCAGCTCTTCCCTCACCCTCGACACCAACTGCGTGGCCAGCAGTGAGTGCCCACCCAGTTCGAAGAAGTCTCCGTCCAGGCCTACCTGGGGGGCGCTCAGCACCTCGGCGAAGATGGCCGCCAGCTTCTGCTCGGTGGCTGTGCGCGGTGCCACGAAGTGCTCGGGCCGCGGGCTTCGCGCCTCGGGTGCGGGCAGGGCCTTGCGGTCCACCTTGCCGTTGGGCGTCAGGGGCAGCGCGTCCAGCACCACGTAGGCCTGCGGCACCATGTACTCCGGCAACCGCTGCTTCACGTGGCTTCGAAGCTCACTGGCCTCCAGTGCGGTGCCCTCTTCCGCCGTCACGTAGGCCACCAGTCGCTTGCCATCGGCCCCGTCTTCCCGGGCCACCACCACGGCCTCGCTGACTCCGGCGTATTGGGTCAGTGCGGCTTCCACTTCGCCCAGCTCGATGCGGTAGCCCCGCACCTTCACCTGCCCGTCGCGCCTGCCGAAGAACTCCAGGCGTCCGTCCGCCAGCCACCGCACCGTGTCGCCCGTGCGGTACAGCCTCTCGCCGTCTCCGAAGGGGTTGGGGATGAAGCGCTCCGCCGTCAGCTCCGGCCGGCCCACGTAACCGACGGCCAGGCCCTCGCCTCCCACGTACAGCTCGCCCGGCACGCCCACCGGTACCGGCTGCATTGCCCCGTCCAGCACGTACGCCGTCGTGTTGGGAATCGGCCGGCCGATGGATACCGACGTGCCCACGTCCTCCGGACTCTCCATCCGGTAGGTGCTGGAGAACGTCGTGTTCTCTGTCGGCCCGTACCCGTTGATGAGCACGCCTCCGGAGGCAAGCCGCTCCTTCACGCGGCCTACCGGCAGCACGTCGCCACCCGCCAGCAACTGCCGCACTCCTGCCAGCACTCGCGGCTGCCTCGCCTGCATCTGCTCGAAGAGCGCCGCCGTCAGCCACAGCGACGTGATGCTGGACTCCTCCAGCTTGCGGCCCAGCTCCTCCAGCGACGGCGTGCCCGCCGGGTACACCACCAGCTTCGCTCCGTGCAGCAGTGCTCCCCAGACTTCCAACGTCGAGGCATCGAAGGAGATGGGCGCCAGTTGCAGCCACACCTCCTTGGGCCCGAAGCGCGCGAAGTCCGTCCCAAGCACCAGCCGCGACACCGCGCGGTGCGGCACGCCCACGCCCTTCGGTTGGCCCGTACTTCCCGAGGTGAACATCACGTACGCCAGGTGGGTGCCACCGACGTTCGAGTTCGGATTGCTCTCGGGCTGGCGCGCGATGGAGCCCCACTCGGTGTCCACGCACACCACCAACTCACCACCCGAGGCCACCTCGTCCGCCAGCTTCTCCTGGGCGACCAACAGCGCCACTCCGGCCTCGCGCTTCATCCACGCAAGCCGCTCCAGCGGGTAGCTGGCATCCAGCGGGACGTACACCCCTCCCGCCTTCAGGATGCCCAGCACGCTCACCACCAACTCCAGCGAGCGCTCCACGCACAGGCCCACGCGCACCTCGGGCCCCACTCCCATCGCCTTCAGGTGGTGCGCGAGCTGATTGGCTCGCCGGTTCAGCTCCCCGTACGTCAGCCGTTGCGCCTCGTACTCCACCGCCACCGCTTCTGGCGTCCGCTGCGCCTGCGCTTCGAAAAGCTCCGGCAGCGACTTCTCACGCGGGTACTCCGTAGCCGTGCCGCTCCACTCCCGCACCAGCCGCTGCTGCTCCTGCGGCCCCATCAGCGGCAGCTCCCACAACCGCTGCTCCGGCCGCGCGACCGCCGACTCCAGCAGCACCCTCAAGTGCTCCAGCAGCCGATGCATCGTCTCCGCTTCAAACAGGTCGCTGTTGTAGTTCACCGCCGCCACCACTCCGTGCGGCACCTCCTCCACCACCAGCGACAGGTCGAACTTCGACGTCTTGCCTTCCGCCTCCATCCCGGAAAGCGTCAGCCCCTGCGCCAGCTTCACCTCCGTCACCGGCGTGTTCTGCAGCGTCAGCGTCACCTGGAACAGCGGGCTCCGGCTCAAGTCACGCTCCGGCCGCAGCTCCTCCACCAGCTTCTCGAACGGCACCTCCTGGTGCGCGTACGCTCCCAGCGTCACCTCCCGCACCTGCCCCAGCAGCTCGCGGAAGCGCTGCTCCGGCATCAGCTTCGCGCGCAGCACCAGCATGTTGGCGAAGAAGCCAATCAGCCCCTCCGTCTCCGATTGCGTACGTCCCGCGATGGGCGAACCCACGCAGACGTCCTCCTGCCCCGAGTAGCGCGACAGCACCGTCTGGAACGCCGCCAGCAGCACCATGAACGGCGTCGCGCCCTCGCGCCGGCCGAGCACTTCCATGTCGCGCCACAGCGCCTTGGGCCACAGCACGTGCCGCAGCTCACCGCGATACGTCTGCACCGCGGGACGCGGCTTGTCCGTGGGCAGCTCCAGCGCGGCCGGGGCTCCCTCCAGCCGCTGCTTCCAGTAGTCGAGCTGCGCCTCCAGGACCTCGCCCTTCAGCCACTCGCGCTGCCACACCGCGTAGTCCGGGTACTGCACCGCCAGCTCTGGCAGCAGCGCCGGGCGCCCCAACGCGAAGGCCTCGTAGAGCGCGGCCACCTCGCGGACGAGGACGCCCATCGACCAGCCGTCCGACACGATGTGGTGCATCATCAGCACCAGCACGTGCTCCTGCTCCCCGAGCCGCAGCAGGGAGGTCCGCAGCAGCGGCCCCTTCTCCAGGTCGAACGGCCGGAGCGCCTCCGCCTCCGCGCGATGCCGGGCCTCCTGCTCCCGCTCGGCGCCTGGCAGTCCACCCAGGTCCACGACCTCCAGCACGACCCGGGCCGCCGGCGAGATGACCTGCACGGGCAGACCGCCCTCGGCGCGGAACGTCGTCCGCAGGGATTCGTGACGGCGGACCAGCGCGTCGAAGCCGCGCTCCAGGGCGGCCACGTCCAGCGGTCCCGTGAGCTTCACCACCGCCGGGACGTTGTAGAAGGCACTGCCGGACGCGAGCTGCTCCAGGAACCACAGTCGCTGCTGCGCGAACGACAGCGGCAGGACGTCCTTCCGCTCCGCCCTCGGCTTCAGCGGAGGTGCCACGAAGCCCGCGCCGGACCGCACCGCGCGGTCCACCCGCTCGGCGAGCACCGCCACCGTGGGCGCCTCGAAGAGCTCCCGCAGCGGCAGCTCGATGCCGAAGGCGCCGCGGATCCGCGAGATGGCCTGCGTCGCCAGCAGCGAGTGCCCGCCCAGTTCGAAGAAGCCGCCGTGGATGCCCACCTGCTCCAGGCCCAGCACTTCGGCGAAGAGGCCCGCCAGGACCTCCTCGGTGGCCGTGCGCGGTGCGACGAAAGCCCCTGGCTCCGCTGCCTGGAAGTCCGGTGCCGGCAGCGCACCGCGGTCCACCTTGCCGTTGGGCGTCAGGGGCAGCGCCTCCAGCACCACGAAGGCCTGCGGGACCATGTAGTCGGGCAGCGTGCGGCCCAGGAAGTCGCGCAGGGCGTCCGCCTCCAGGAGCTGGCCCGGCTTCGGCACCGCGTACGCCACCAGTCGCCTGCCACCCGTCATGGCCTCGCGAGCCACCACCACGGCTTCGCGCACCTCGGGGTGCCGCTCCAGCGCCGCTTCCACCTCTCCCGGCTCCACTCGGTAGCCGCGGACCTTGAGCTGGTGATCCACGCGCCCGAGGAACTCCACCTGTCCCTCCGCCAGCAGACGGGCCCGGTCCCCCGTGCGGTACATCCGCGCTCCCGGCACGTCCGAGTACGCGTCCGGCACGAAGCGCTCGGCCGTCAGGTCCGGGCGGCCCAGGTAGCCCCGGCCCACGGCGCTCCCACCGATGCACAGCTCTCCCGGGATGCCCGCGGGCACCGGGCGCAGGTGCGCATCCAGGACGTAGATGCGCGCGTTGGGAATGGGCCGGCCCAGCGGCACGGACGCGGACACGCGGCCCTCCGCCCCACGCTCCACCCGCAGCGTGAGCACGCCCACGGTCGTCTCGGTGGGCCCGTAGTGGTTGAACACCACCAGGTCCGGCGCCAGCGCGTGCACGCGGTCCATCAGCGACCAGTCGGAGACGTCACCGCCCAACACCAGGCGCTGGCGTGGCAACACCCGCTGGGGGTTCCCGGAGGCCAGGAGCGCCTGCAGGTGCGCGGGGACGATCTTCAGGCAGTCCACCGCCTCGCGCTCGAAGAGCTCGGCCAGCGCGGCCGGATCCGACGCGCGCTCGCGCGACACGAGGTGCAGCGCGCCGCCCCGGCAGAGCGTCGGGAAGACGGCGGTATGGCCCAGGTCCGCCGCCAGCGTGGACACGGAGGCGAAGGAGGCGCCTTGCGGAAGCTCCAACCGGCGCGACACGCCTTCCACGTAGTTGACGAGCTGCCGGTGCTCGATGGCCACGCCCTTCGGCCGGCCCGTGGAGCCGGAGGTGAAGATGACGTAGGCGAGGTTCTCCGGGGCCGCCGTGGGCACCGGGTTGCCTTCACTCCGCTCCGCCAGCGGGCCCGCGTCCGAATCCAGGCGGATCACCCCTCCACCGTCCCAGCCCAGACCGTCCGCCAGGGCCGAGTGCGTGACGAGCACCCGCGCTCCCGCGTCCGCGAGAACACCCCGGAGGCGCTCGGCGGGGAACGCGAGGTCCAGCGGAACGTAGGCCCCGCCCGACTTGAGGATGCCCCACAGGCCCACCAGCGCACTGGCCGAGCGGTCCAGGTACAGACCCACCGGGACGTCCGGACCCACGCCCATGGAGCGCAGGTGGTGCGCCAGTTGGTTGGCCCGCCGGTTCAGCTCGCGGTACGTCAGGCGCGAGTCCTCGGCCACGACGGCGAGCGAGTCAGGCGTCCGCTCCACCTGCGCCTCGAAGAGGGCCTGGACGGTGGTGGGCGCGAAGCCCGTGCGGGTGTCGTTCCACTCCACGAGCACCCGGCGATGCTCCGCCTCTCCCAGCAGTGGCAGCTGCGCCAGGCGCGCGTCGGGAGTCCGCACGGCGGCCTCCAGCAGCACCCGCAGGTGGCCGGTCAGCCGGTCCATCGTCCCGGGTTCGAAGAGGTCGCGGTTGTACACGACCCCGACCGAGAGCCCCTGCGGCGTCTCGGTCAGCTCCAGCGTCAGGTCGAACTTCGACGTCCGGGCCTCCCCGTCCATCCCCGCCAGGGTGAGCCCCGGCAGGCGCAGCTCCACCGCAGGCGTGTTCTGCAGGATGAACATCACCTGGAAGAGCGGGCCGCGGCTCAGGTCGCGCTCGGGCTTGAGCTCCTCCACCAACCGCTCGAAGGGGGTGTCCTGATGCGCATACGCTCCGAGCGTCGTCTCCCGCACCTGCGCCAGCAGCTCACGGAACGCGGGGTTGCCACCCAGCCGCGCCCGCAGCACCAGCGTGTTGACGAAGAAGCCGATGAGCCCTTCCGTCTCGGCCCGGGTGCGATTGGCGATGGGCGAGCCCACGCACACGTCGTCCTGCCCCGAGTAGCGCGACAGCACCGTCTGGAACGCCGCCAGCAACACCATGAACGGCGTCGCGCCCTCCCGGTGCGCGAGCGCCTTCACCGACTCCCACAGCTCACGCGGCCACTGCACGTCGCGGCTGTCGCCCCGGAACAGCTGCACCGCGGGGCGCGGCTTGTCCGTGGGCAGCTCCAATGCGCGAGGAGCTCCCTGGAGCTGTTGCTTCCACCAGGCGAGCTGGGCGTCCAGCACTTCGCCCTGGAGCCACTCGCGCTGCCACACCGCGTAGTCCGCGTACTGGAGGGGGAGCTCGGGCAGCGGCGACGGCCGGCCCTGCGAGCATGCCTCGTACAATGCGGCAGCCTCGCGGACGAGGACGCCCATGGACCAGCCGTCCGAGACGATGTGGTGCATCACCAGCACCAGCACGTGCTCCTGCTCGGACAGCTTCACCAGCACCGTGCGCAGCAGGGGCCCCTGCTCCAGCTTGAACGGAAGCGACGCTTCCTGGCCCAACAGCCGCTGCGTCTCCTCGGTGCGCTCCACCTCGGGCAGGCCGCTCAGGTCCACCGCGCGCAGTCGCACGCGCGACTCCGGAGCAATCACCTGCACGGGCGTGCCAGCCTCCGCATGGAAGGTCGTGCGCAGCGATTCGTGCCGACGCACCAGCGCGTCGAAGGCCTGCTCCAGCGCGGCGACCCGCACGGTCCCCGTCAACTTCACCGCCACCGGGATGTTGTAGGACGGGCTCCCCGGCTCCAGTTGATCCAGGAACCACAGGCGCTGCTGTGCGAAGGACAGGGGCAGCGCACCCGTGCGCGGCACCCGCTTCAACGGCGGCGCATGGAGGCCCTGTGTGTGGGTGAGCCCACCTTCCAGACGCTGCGCCAGCTTCTCCACCGTGGACGCTTCGAAGACATCCCGCAGCGGGAGTTCCACCTGGAAGGCCTCGCGCACGCGAGACACCAGCTGGGTCGCCAGCAGCGAGTGCCCGCCCAGCTCGAAGAAGTCTCCGTCGAGGCCGACGCGCTCGACGTTCAGCACCTCGGCGAAGATGGCCGCCAGCTTCTGCTCGGTGGCCGTGCATGGCGCCACGAACCGCGCGCTCGTGGTGCCTTCCGTGTCCGGTGCGGGCAACGCCTTGCGGTCCACCTTGCCGTTGGGCGTCAGGGGCAGCGCGTCCAGCACCACGTAGGCCTGCGGCACCATGTACTCCGGCAGCCGCTGCTTCACGTGGCTGCGAAGCTCGCTGGATTCCAGTGCGGCGCCCTCCTCCGCCGTGACGTACGCCACCAGTCGCTTGCCTTCGGCTCCATCCTCCCGGGCCACCACCACGGCCTCGCTGACTCCGGCGTGCTGCGCCAGTGCGGCTTCCACTTCGCCCAGCTCGATGCGGTAGCCCCGCACCTTCACCTGCGTGTCCGTGCGGCCCAGGAACTCCAGCGTGCCGTCGCTCAACCACCGCGCCTTGTCACCCGTGCGGTAGAGCCGCTCGCCGTCTCCGAAGGGATTGGGGATGAAGCGCTCCGCCGTCAGCTCCGGTCGGCCCACGTAACCGACGGCCAGGCCCTCGCCTCCCACGTACAGTTCGCCCGGCACTCCTGCGGGCACGGGCTGCATCGCCCCGTCCAGCACATACGCCGTCGTGTTGGGAATCGGCCGGCCGATGGACACCGAGGTGCCCACCTCTTCGGCCCGCTCCATCCGGTAGGTGCTGGAGAACGTCGTGTTCTCCGTCGGCCCGTACCCGTTGATGAGCACGCCTCCGGATTCCAATCGCTCCTTCACGCGGCCCACGGGCAGGACGTCGCCACCGGCCAGTAGCTGCTTCACCTTCGCCAGGGCCTGCGGCTGCCTTGCCTGCATCTGCTCGAAGAGCGCCGCCGTCAGCCACAGCGACGTGATGGCCGACTCCTCCAGCTTGCGGCCCAGCTCCTCCAGCGACGGCGTGCCCGCCGGGTACACCACCAGCTTCGCGCCGTGCAGCAGCGCACCCCAGACTTCCAGCGTCGAGGCGTCGAAGGAGATGGGCGCCAGTTGCAGCCACACCTCCTCGGGCCCGAAGCGCGCGAAGTCCGTCCCCAGCACCAGCCGCGACACCGCACGATGCGGCACGCCCACGCCCTTCGGTTGGCCCGTGCTGCCCGACGTGAACATCACGTACGCCAGGTGGCCGCCGCCGACGTTCGAGTTCGGATTGCTCTCGGGCTGGCGCGCGATGGAACCCCACTCGGTGTCCACGCACACCACCAGCTCACCACCCGAGGCCACTTCGTCCGCCAGCTTCTCCTGGGCGACCAGCAGCGCCACTCCGGCCTCGCGCTTCATCCACGACAGTCGCTCCAGCGGGTAGCTCGCATCCAAGGGGACGTACACGCCTCCCGCTTTCAAGATGCCCAGCACGCTCACCACCAGCTCCAGCGAGCGCTCCACGCACAGGCCCACGCGCACCTCGGGCCCCACTCCCATCGCCCGCAGGTGGTGCGCGAGCTGATTGGCCCGCCGGTTCAGCTCCGCGTACGTCAGCCGCTGGCCCTCGTATTCCACCGCCACCGCTTCTGGCGTCCGCTGCGCTTGAGCCTCGAAGAGGACGTGCAAGCTGGAGTCGCGCGGGTACTCCGCCGCCGTGCCGCTCCACTCCCGCACCAGCCGCTGCTGCTCCTGCGGTCCCATCAGTGGCAGCTCCCACAACCGCTGCTCCGGCCGCGCGACCGCCGACTCCAGCAGCACCCGCAGGTGCTCCAGCAACCGCTTCATCGTCTCCGCTTCGAACAGGTCGCTGTTGTAGTTCACCGCCACGGCGAGTCCGTGCGGCGCCTCTTCCACCAGCAGCGACAGGTCGAACTTCGAGGTCTTCTCCTGGGCGTCGACGCCCTTCAGCGTCAGCTCCCGCAGCCGGACCTCGGACGCGGGGGTGTTCTGCAGCGTCAACGTCACCTGGAACAGCGGGCTGCGGCTCAGGTCGCGCTCGGGATGCAGTTCCTCCACCAGCTTCTCGAAGGGCACGTCCTGGTGCGCATACGCGCCCAGCGTCACCTCCCGCACCTGCCCCAACAGCTCGCGGAAGCTCTGCCCGGGTGACAACTTCGTGCGCAGCACCAGCGTGTTGACGAAGAAGCCGATGAGCCCCTCCGTCTCCTCGCGCGTCCGGCCCGCGATGGGCGAGCCCACGCTCACATCCTCCTGCCCCGAGTAGCGCGACAGCACCGTCTGGAACGCCGCCAGCAGCACCATGAACGGCGTCGCGCCCTCCGTCTGCCCGAGCGCCTTCACCGCCGCCCACAGCTCCGCCGGCCAGCTCACGTCCAGCATCCCACCGCGGAAGGTCTGCATCGCCGGACGCGGATGGTCCGGGGTCAGCTCCAGCGCTCGCGGAGCGCCTTCGAGCTGCTGCTTCCAGTACGCCAGTTGCTTCTCCAGCACGTCGCCCTTCAGCCACTCGCGCTGCCAGACCGCGAAGTCGCCGTACTGGAGCGGCAGCTCCGGCAGCGGCGATCGCTGCCCCTGGGAGAGCGCCTCGTAGAGCGCCACCACCTCGCGCACGAGGATGCCCATGGACCACTCGTCCGACACGATGTGGTGCATCACCAGCACCAGCACGTGCTCCTGTTCGCGCAGACGCAGGAGCGTGGCCCGCAGCAACGGGCCCTTCCTCAGGTCGAAGGACCGCTGGGTCTCGTCCTCCGCCCACCGCTTCGCCTCCGCGTCGCGGTCCGCTTCCGGCACCTCTTCCAGCGACACCCTCGCGAAGGCGAGCACCGGCTCCGGCGAGATGACCTGCACCGGCGTGCCGCCCCCGGAGTGGAACGTCGTGCGCAGCGATTCGTGCCGGCGCACCAGCTCCTCGAAGCTCCACTCCAGCGCGCGCGCATCCAGCGGCCCGGTCAGCTTCACCACCGCGGGCACGTTGTAGAAGGCGCTCCCTGGCTGGAGCTGGTCCAGGAACCAGAGCCGATGCTGCGCGAACGACAGCGGCAGCTCCCGGACGCCTGGCAGGGCCTCGATGCGGGGCACCGGCCGCGCGGGACCCTGCCGCTGAGCCTGGTCCACCCGCCGGGCCAGCTCGGCCACCGTGGGGGCCTCGAACAGCTCGCGCAGCGCCAGCTCCACCCGGAAGGTCGACCGCACCCGCGACACGAGCTGCGTGGCCAGCAGCGAGTGTCCGCCCAGCCCGAAGAAGTCGTCGTGCACCCCCACGCGCTCCACGCCCAGCAGCCGGCGGAAGAACCCGGACAGCAGCTCTTCGGTGGGGGTGCGCGGCGCGACGTACTCGCGCCCGGTGACGTCCACGTCCGGCGCGGGCAGCGCCTTGCGGTCCACCTTGCCGTTGGGCAGCAGCGGCAGGGACTCCAGGACCACGAAGCGCGAGGGCACCATGGGCGGCGGCAGACGCCGGGCCAGGTGGGCGTGCAGCTCGGTGGCGTCCAGCGCCCCGGAGGCTTCCGCCGGCGGCGCGGAGGCCCGAGGTACCACGTAGGCCACGAGCCGCGTGTCACCCGGCACGTCCTCGCGCGCCACCACCGCCGCGAGGCGCACGGCCGGGTGCTCCGCCAGCACTGCCTCTACCTCACCCGGCTCGACGCGGTAGCCCCGCACCTTCACCTGTGCGTCCACGCGGCCCAGGAACTCCAGCGAGCCCCCGGCGAGCCAGCGCACCCGGTCCCCCGTGCGGTACAGCCGCGCGCCCGGATCGCCACTGAAGGTGTCTGGCCCGAAGCGCTCCGCCGTCAGGTCCGGCCGGCCCACATAGCCGCGCGCAAGGCCATCGCCTCCAATGAACAGCTCCCCAGGGACTCCCGTGGGGACCGGCTGGCCTCGGGTGTCCAGCACGTACGTCCGCGTGTTCCCGATGGGGCGGCCGATGGGCGCGGTGGGGCCCTCGCCCGGATCTCCTCCGAGCCACGCCGTCGCGTCGACGGTGGTCTCCGTGGGCCCATAGGCGTTGACGAGGAGCGTGGACGGCAGCCGCTCATTCGCCTGGCGCACGAGCTCCACCGGGAGCGCCTCGCCCCCGGACAGCAGCACGCGCAGGCCCGACGCGCGCCCGACGCGCTCATCCTGCAGCAGGACCCGCAGCTGCGACGGCACGAGCTGGAGCACCGTCACCCGCAGTCGCTCCAACGAGGCCAGCAGGGCCTCCGTGTCCCCTTCCGCGTCGGCCGGCGCGAGCACCAGTCGGGAGCCGGACACCAGCGTGGCCAGCACCTCCGGCACCGAGGCATCGAAACCGAGCGAGGCCTTCTGCAGCACCCGGTCCCCGCTTCCCAGCGCCAGCGCGGAGCTGTACCAGGCCGTGTGCCGCGCGAGCGCGCGATGGGAGACGAGCACGCCCTTGGGGCGGCCCGTGGAGCCGGAGGTGAAGAGGACATAGGCGGCGTTGTCCGCCACCACGCCCGAGTCCCACGTCGCGGCGGGCACCGCCTCCAGGTCCTCATCGAGCCACACCACGGGCGTCGCGCTCGCGGGCAGCACGTCCCGCAGGACACGCTGTGCGAGCAGCACCGCGGGGCGCGCGTCCTCCCACAGGAGGGCCAGGCGTTCACGCGGAGCGTCCGGCTCCAGCGGCACCCAGGCGCCACCCGCCTCCAGGATGGCGAGCAGCCCCGTCACCATCTCGGGCGAGCGTCGGGCGCACAGGCCCACGCGCACCTCGGGCCCCACGCCGAGCCGCCGCAGGTGCCCGGCCAGCGTCCGCGTCCGCGCCATCAGCTCCGCGTAGGTGAGCTGTCCGGACTCCCAGGAGAGCGCCACGGCGTCCGGCATGCGCGCCGCGAGGGCCGCCAGCTGCACGTGCACGGGCGTGTCGCGCGGGTACTCCACCGCGGTGTCGTTCCACTCCACGAGCAGCCGGTGTCGCTCCTCGGAGGACAGCAGCGGCAACGCGGCCAGACGTTGATCCGGCGTGGCCACCGCTGCCTCCAGCAGCGTGACCCAGTGCGCGGCCAGGCGCTCGATCGTGGAGGACTCGAAGAGGTCGGAGTTGTACTCGAACACCCCGGAGAAACCCTCCGGCAGTTCCTCCAGCGCCAGCGTGAGGAAGAACTTCGCGGCGCCGAGCTCCGTGTCCATCGGGCGCATCTCGAGCCCGGATACGCGCGACTCGGGCACGGGCGTGTTCTGCAGGGAGAACATCACCTGGAACAGCGGCGAGTGGCCGAGGCTGCGCTCCGGCTGGAGCTCCTCCACGAGCTGCTCGAAGGGAACGTCCTGGTGCGCATAGGCCCCGAGGGCGGCGTCCTTCACCTCACCGAGCAGGGTGCGGAACGGCTTCTCCGCGAAGGGGCGGGCCCGCAGCGCCAGCGTGTTGACGAAGAAGCCGATGAGCCCTTCGGTCTCCGCGCGGTTGCGGCCCGCGACGGGCGTGCCCACGACGAGGTCGTCCTGGCCCGAGTAGCGGGACAGCAGCGCCTGGAAGCCCGCGAGCAGCACCATGAAGGCCGTGGCGCCTTCCCGCTGTGCCAGGGCCTTCACGGCGGAGGAGAAGGTCCGGGACAGACGGACCGGGACGTTGGCGCCGCGGAAGGTCTGCACCGCGGGCATCGGCCGGTCGGTGGGGAGCCCGAGCACGTGGGGCGCGCCAGCGAGCTGCTGGCGCCACCAGTCGAGCTGCCGCCGGAGCGCGCCACTCTCCAGCCAGGCGCGCTGCCAGGCGGCGAAGTCGGCGTACTGCACCTCCAGCTCGGGCAGTGGAGAGGGCTGGTCCTCGCGGAAGGCTCCGTAGAGGGTGGAGAGCTCCCGGACGATGACGCCCAGGCTCCACCCATCCGAGACGATGTGGTGCATGTTCGTCAGCAGCACGTGCTCCTGCTCCGAGCGCTTCAGCAGGCGCGTCCGGAGCAGTGGACCGCTGGAGAGGTCGAACGGGCGGAGTGATTCCTCATGCAGCAGCCGGTGGACTTCCCCTTCGGCCTGTTCCGGGGGAAGCGAGCACAGGTCCACCACGGTCATGGCGAGCACGGGCTGCTGGGAGATGATCTGCACGGGCGTGCCGCCCTCGGTGCGGAACGTCGTGCGGAGCACCTCGTGACGGCGCACCAGCTCGCGAAGGCCGCGCTCCAGCGCATCCACGTGCAGCGAGCCCGAGAGCCGGATAGCCAACGGGATGTTGTAGAAGGGGCTGCCCGGCTCCAGTTGGTCGAGGAACCACAGCCGCTGTTGCGCGAAGGACAAGGGCAGCGCGCCCAGGCGCGGCACCCGCTTCAGCGGCGGTGCCTGGAGGGCCGAGGCATTCGCCTGCGTTTCCTCCACCCGCCGGGCCAGCTTCTCCACCGTGGGCGACTCGAAGATGTCACGCAGGGGCAGTTCCACCTGGAACGCCTCGCGCACGCGAGACACCACCTGCGTGGCCAGCAGTGAGTGTCCACCCAGCTCGAAGAAGTCTCCGTCCAGGCCCACCTGGGGGGCGCTCAGCACCTCGGCGAAGATGGCCGCCAGCTTCTGCTCGGTGGCCGTGCGCGGAGCCGCGAAGCGCTCGGGTTGTGGGCTTCGCGCCTCCGGTGCAGGCAGGGCCTTGCGGTCCACCTTGCCGTTGGGCGTCAGCGGCAGCGCGTCCAGCACCACGTAGGCCTGCGGCACCATGTACTCCGGCAGCCGCTGCTTCACGTGGCTTCGAAGCTCACTGGCCTCCAGCACAGCGCCTTCCTGCGCCGTGACGTAGGCCACCAGTCGCTTGCCTTCGGCCCCGTCTTCCCGGGCCACCACCACGGCCTCGCTGACTCCGGCGTATTGGGTCAGTGCGGCTTCCACTTCGCCCAATTCAATGCGGTAGCCCCGCACCTTCACCTGTCCGTCACGCCTTCCGAAGAACTCCAGGCGTCCGTCCGCCAACCACCGCACCGTGTCGCCCGTGCGGTACAGCCGCTCGCCGTCTCCGAAGGGGTTGGGGATGAAGCGTTCCGCCGTCAGCTCCGGCCGGCCCACGTACCCCACGGCCAGGCCCTCTCCTCCCACGCACAGCTCGCCCGGCACTCCCACAGGTACCGGCTGCATTGCCCCGTCCAACACATAGGCCGTCGTGTTGGGAATCGGCCGGCCGATGGACACCGAGGTGCCCACGTCCCCCGGACTCTCCATCCGGTAGCAACTGGAGAACGTCGTGTTCTCCGTCGGCCCGTACCCGTTGATGAGTACGCCTCCGGAGGCAAGCCGCTCCTTCACGCGGCCTACCGGCAGGACGTCGCCACCAGCCAGTAGCTGCTTCACCTTCGATAGGGCCTGCGGCTGCCTCGCCTGCATCTGCTCGAAGAGCGCCGCCGTCAGCCACAGCGAGGTGACGCCCGACGCCTCCAGCGTGCGGCCCAGTTCCTCCAGCGACGGCGTGCCCGCCGGGTACACCACCAGCTTCGCTCCGTGCAGCAGTGCTCCCCAGACTTCCAGCGTCGAGGCGTCGAAGGAGATGGGCGCCAGTTGCAGCCACACCTCTTCCGGCCCGAAGTGAGCGAAGTCCGTCCCCAGCACCAGCCGCGACACCGCGCGGTGCGGGACTCCCACGCCCTTCGGTTGGCCCGTACTTCCCGACGTGAACATCACGTACGCCAGGTGGTCGCCGCCCACGCGTGCAGCCAGGTTGCTCTCGGGCTGGCGCGCGATGGAACCCCACTCGGTGTCCACGCACACCACCAGCTCGCCGCCCGAGGCCACCTCGTCCGCCAGCTTCTCCTGGGCGACCAGCAGCGCCACTCCGGCCTCGCGCTTCATCCACGACAGTCGCTCCAGTGGGTAGCTGGCATCCAGTGGGACGTACACCCCTCCCGCCTTCAGGATGCCCAGCACGCTCACCACCAGCTCCAGCGAGCGCTCCACGCACAGGCCCACGCGCACCTCGGGCCCCACTCCCATCGCCCGCAGCTGGTGCGCGAGCTGATTGGCCCGCCGGTTCAGCTCCCCGTACGTCAGTCGCTGCGCCTCGTACTCCACCGCTACTGCTTCAGGCGTCCGCTGCGCCTGCGCTTCGAACAGCTCCGGCAGCGACTTCTCGCGCGGGTACTCCGTAGCCTTCCCGCTCCACTCCCGCACCAGCCGCTGCTGCTCCTGCGGCCCCATCAGCGGCAGCTCCCACAGCCGCTGCTCCGGCCGCGCGACCGCCGACTCCAACAGCACCCGCAGGTGCCCGAGCATCCGGTCCATCGTCCCGGCCTCGAACAGGTCGCTGTTGTAGTTGACCAGCGCCACCACGTCGTCCTGCAGCTCCTCCACGACCAGCGACAGGTCGAACTTCGACGTCTTCTCCTCCGCCTCCATCCCCTTGAGGGTGAGGCCCCGCAGGCGGACCTCGGACGCGGGGGTGTTCTGCAGCGTCAACGTCACCTGGAACAGCGGGCTGCGGCTCAGGTCGCGCTCGGGGTGGAGTTCCTCCACCAGCTTCTCGAACGACACGTCCTGGTGCGCATACGCGCCCAGCGTCACCTCCCTCACATGCCCCAACAGCTCGCGGAAGCTCTGCCTGGGTGACAGCTTCGTGCGCAGCACCAGCGTGTTGACGAAGAAGCCGATCAGCCCCTCCGTCTCCGAGTGCGAACGGCCCGCGAGGGGCGCGCCCACGCTCACGTCGTCCTGCCCTGAGTAGCGCGACAGCACCGTCTGGAACGCCGCCAGCAACACCATGAAGGGCGTCACACCCTCACGCCGGCCGAGCGCGTCCATGTCGCGCCACAGCGCCTTGGGCCATCGCACGAGTCGGTTCGCGCCCCGGAACGTCTGCGTCAGGGGACGAGGCTTGTCGGTGGGCAGCTCCAGCGCTCGCGGCGCCCCCGCCAGTTGCTGGCGCCAGTAGGCGAGCTGCGCCTCCAGTACCGGGCCCTTCAGCCACTCGCGCTGCCACATCGCGAAGTCCGGGTACTGCACGGGCAGCTCCGGCAACGGCGACGGCTGCCCCTGGGCCAGGGCCTCGTACAGCGCGGACACCTCGCGCACGAGGATGCCCATGGACCAGTAGTCCGACACGATGTGGTGCATCACCAGCACCAGCACGTGCTCCTGCTCGGACACCTTCAGCAGCACCGTGCGCAGCAGCGGCCCCTGCTCCAGCGAGAACGGGCGGCGCACCTCTTCCTCGGCCCGGGCCTTCGCTGCGGCCTCGCGCTCGCTCTCGGGCAGCGTGCACAGGTCCACCACCTCGAGCGGCACCCGGGCCTCGGAGGCGATGACCTGCACGGGCGAGCCACCCTCGGCGTGGAACGTGGTGCGCAGCGATTCGTGCCGGCGCACCAGCTCCCCGAAGCCACGCTCCAGCGCTCCCACGTCCAGCGCGCCCGTCACCCGCACCGGAGCCCAGAGGTTGTAGGACGTGTTCGCCGGATCGAGCTGCGCGAGGAACCACAAGCGCTGCTGCGCGAAGGACAGCGGAGCCGTGCCGCGCTCGCGCTCCCTCCGCGTCAGCGGCGGCGCCGGGATGCCCGCGACGGCCACCGCCCTCGCGATCCGCTCCGCCAGCGCCGCCACCGTGGGCGACTCGAAGACGTCGCGCAGGGGCAGGTCCACCCGGAAGGCCTCGCGCACCCGCGCGACCAGCTGCATGGCCAGCAGCGAGTGCCCGCCCACCTCGAAGAAGTTGTCGTGCAGGCCCACCGACTCCAGGCGCAGCACCTCCGCCCAGAAGCCCGCCAGCATCTGCTCCGCCGGCGTGCGAGGCGCGACGTGCGCCTGCTTCCGGGGCTCCTGCACCGACTCCGGCGCGGGCAGCGCCTTGCGGTCCAGCTTCCCATTCGGCAGCAGCGGAAGCCGCTCCAGCACCACCACCGCCTGCGGCACCATGAACCGTGGCAGCCGCTGCTCCAGCACCGCGCGGACGTCCCTGCCCTCCAGCGCCCGCCCTTCGCGAGCCACCACGTAGGCCACCAGTCGCTTGTCGCCAGGAGCATCCTCGCGCACCACGACCAGCGCCTCGCGCACACCCGGCTGCCCGAGCAGCGCCGCCTCCACCTCGCCCGGCTCGATGCGATGGCCCCGCACCTTCACCTGCGTGTCGGCCCGGCCCAGGTACTCCAGCACACCGTCGCGCCTCCAGCGCGCCTGGTCCCCGGTGCGGTACAGCCGTGCGCCCGGCTCGCCATCGAAGGGACCCGGGACGAAGCGCTCCGCTGTCAGCTCCGGCCGGCCGAGGTAGCCCCGCGCCACGCCTTCGCCGCCGATGTACAGCTCGCCCACCACGCCCGTGGGAACCAGCTCCCGCTCACCGTCGAGGACGTAGATCCGGACGTTCGTCAGCGGCCGGCCGATGGGCACCTCGCGCCCGGAGTCCTCGGGCCCAGCGGACAGGTCCACCGCCGTGGCCACGGCCGTCACCTCGGTGAGCCCGTAGGTGTTCAGCAGGGGCACCGCGCTGCCCACCCGACGGCGCCACTGCGCCACCCGCTCGGGCACCGCCCGCTCGCCACCGATGACCACCCACTTCAACCCCGCGGGCAGCCGGGCCTTGCCCTCGTCCAGGCTCGCCGTCACCTCGTGCCAGAAGGCCGTGGGCAGGTTGAGCTGGGTGATGCCCGCCGCCTCGCACCGGGCGAGGAAGACGTCCGGCGCGTCGAGCATCTCCGGCGTGCGCAGCACCAGGGTGCCGCCCCGCGTGAGGCACGGATAGATCTCCTCCGCGCTCGTGTCCCAGCTGATGGACGCGAACTGGAGCACCCGGTCCCCCGGCTCCACCGGGCAGGCCTTCCACTCCGCGCGGATGAAGTTCACCAGCGAGCGGTGCTGCACCACCACGCCCTTCGGACGCCCCGTGGAGCCCGACGTGTAGAGCACATACGCCGCGGCTTCCGGAGGCACCCGCACGCCGGGCGCCGTCCCATCCCCCACCTGCGTGAGCGGTTCCACGTCCAGCCACATGCAGCCCGGTGCGCCGCCCAGCTTCTCGCGGAACGACTCGCGCGACACCACCACGCGCGCGCCGCTGTCGCCCAGCATGAAGCCCAGCCGATCCGCCGGGTACTCCGGGTCCAGCGGCACATAGGCACCGCCCGCCTTGAGCACGCCCAGGAGCGCCGCCAGCATCTCCACCGAGCGCTCCACGCACACGGCCACCCGGGACTCCAGCCCCACCCCGAGCTCCCGCAGCCGCCGCGCCACGCGGTTCGCCCGCGCGTCCAGCTCGCGGTACGTCACGGAGTCGCTGCCCGCGACCACGGCCGTGGCGTCCGGAGTGCTCGCCACCTGCGCCTCGAACAGCGCATGGGCACCGGCATCGAGAGGCAGGGCCTCCGCCGCCCCGTTCCACTCCACCAGCAGCCGCTGCCGCTCCAGGGCCCCGAGCAGCGGCAGGGTCTCCACCGCGCGCTCCGGGGACTCCACCGCCGCGTCGAGCAGCGACTCCAGGTGGCCCAGCAGCCCTTCCACGGTGGCCGCGTCGTACAGGTCCGCGTTGTACGTGGCCGCCAGTGCGATGCCTTCGGGGCCTCGCGCCATCATCAGGGTCAGGTCCAGCTCCGTGCTCGTCACGTCCGCGTCGAGCATCCGCACGCTCAGCCCCGGCACCGCGTGGACCCGTGGCAGCGCATCCAACTGCCCGAAGAGCACCTGGAACATCGGCGCGCGCGTCAGGTCCCGCTCCACGCCCAGTGCCTTCAGCAGCGGCTCGAACGGGACATGCGGGTGCGCGAAGGCCTCCACCGTGCCCGCCTTCGCGCGGCGCAGCAGCTCGCGGAAGTCCGGCCGGCCCGACAGGTCCGCTCGCAGCACCAGCGGCTCGAAGAAGAGGCCGATCAGCCCCTCCGTCTCCTTCCGGCTCCGGTTCGCATACGGCGCGCCGATGAGCAGGTCCTTCTGCCCGCTGTACCGGGACAGCAGCGCCTGGAGCCCGGCCAGCACGGCCATGAAGAGCGTGGCGCCCTCGCCGCGCGCCAGCGCTTCCAGCCGCTCCACCAACGGCAGGGGCAGCAGGGCCTTGTGCTGCGCGGCCCGTCCCGTCGCCGAGCGCCTGGGCCAATCCGTGGGCAGCTCCAGCGCGTGCGGCGCCCCCTCCAGTCGCTTGCGCCAGAACTCGAGGTGCGCATCCAGCGCCTCGCCCCGCAGCTGTCCCCGCTGCCACGCGGCGTAGTCCGCGAACTGCAGCGGCAGCTCCGGCAGCGGAGAGGGCAGACCCTGGGAGAAGGCCCCATGGAGCGCCACGACCTCGTGGGTGAGCACGCCCATGGACCAGCCGTCGGAGATGATGTGGTGCACCACCACCAGGAGCACGTGCCGCTCCGACGTCACCCGCAGCAGCACCACGCGGGCCAGCGGGCCGCGCGCCAGGTCGAACGGCGTCTGCATCTCCCGCTGGATGCGCTGGCGCACCGCGGCCTCGCGCTCAGGAGCCGGGATGTCCTTCAGCCCCTCCACGGTGAACGGAAGCCGGGCCTGGGCCTCCACGAGCTGCACCGGCGTCCCGGAGACCTCGCCGAAGTGCGTCCGCAGCGACTCGTGGCGGCGCGCGACCTCCTGGAAGCTCCGCTCCAGCACGGCCACGTCCAGGCGCCCCGACAGCTCCACCACCAGCGGCAGGTTGTAGGCCGCGAGCCCGGGGGAGAGCTGCTCCAGGAACCACATCCGCTGCTGGGAGAACGTCAGTGGCAGCGCGGGCCGGGGCTTCTTCTCCAGCCGCTTCGCGAGCAGCGCGAGCTTCTCCTCGCGCGTGAGCGTGGGCTTCTTGTCCGTCTCGTTCGCCATGGCTCAGCTCTCCGACTCGGTCGCGTCCAGCAGTGCGTCCAGTTCCTCGTCCGACAGCTGCTCCAGCGAGGCCGCGTCCAGCTCTCTCGACACCCGCGCGATGGGCGCGTCCGCGAGCCGCTGCATCGAGCCCGCCATCCGCGACACCACCTCCGCCAGGCCCGCGAGCGTGGGCGACTGGAACACCGCCGTCAGCGGCAGCTCCACGCCCAGCGACTCGCGCACGCGCGAGACGATCTGCGCGGCCATCAGCGAGTGGCCTCCCAGGGCGAAGAAGTCGTCCCGGGCGCCAATGCGCGGGCGCCCGAGCAGCTCCGTCCAGATGCCCGCCAGCGCCAGCTCCTCCGGTGTCGCGGGGGCGACGTACTCCGCGGCGTTGCCCGTGGGGGCCACCCGCGCACGCAGCAGCCGCCGGTCCACCTTCCCGCTCGGCGTCAGCGGCAGTGCCTCCAGCGCCTCGAAGGCCGAGGGCACCATGAAGTCCGGCAGTCGCTCCTTGAGGAACGCACGCAGCACCGCCGCGTCCAGCACCTGGCCCGGCTTCAGGACGACCCAGGCCACCAGGCGGGCCTCGCCGGGCGCGCTCTCATGCGCCACGACGGCCACGCGAGCCACCGCCGGGTGGAGCGCCAGCGAGGCCTCCACCTCTCCGGGCTCCACGCGGACGCCGCGCACCTTCACCTGATCATCCGCCCGCCCCAGGTACTCCAGCCGACCGTCGGGCAGCCATCGCGCCACGTCCCCCGTGCGGTACATCCGCGCGCCGGGCTCCTGACCGAACGGCTCCGGCACGAAGCGCTCCGCCGTCGCCTCCGCACGGCCCAGGTAGCCCCGGGCCGCGCCGGGCCCCGCCACGTACAGCTCGCCCCGCACCCCGGGCGGCACCGGCCGCAGCGCCCCGTCCAGGACGTACGCTCGCATGTTGTCGATGGGCCGCCCGATGGAGACCGGGCCCGCGCCCACCTCGTCCGCTGTCGCGTCCGCCGCCACCTCCGAGGAGCCGTAGAGGTTGAGCAGTCGCGCGTGCGGCATCCGCTCGCGGAAGCGCGCCGCCAGCTCGTCCGGAAGCCGCTCGCCGCTCGTCACCCAGGAGCGCAGCGAGGACAGGCGCCGCGCCACGTCCGGCACCTCCAGCAGCGCTCGCAGCAACGACGGCACCAGCACCCACCGCGTCACCCTGCCCGCCTCCAGCGTCTCCACCAGTCGCGCCGGGTCCTTCACCGTGTCGTCCGACACGAGCACGGAGGGCACGCCCGCGAGCAGCGGCCCGAGCAGCTCCCACACCGAGTCCACGAAGCTCAGCGCCGTCTTCACGACGCACACCTCGCCCGGCTCGAACGGGAAGGCGCGCCACATCCACGCGAAGCGGTTGAGCGTCGCGCGGTGCGTGGCCATGACGCCCTTGGGCCTGCCCGTGGAGCCCGAGGTGAAGATGACGTACGCGAGCGCGTCACCTCCCGGCGCGGTCGGCAACGGTTCCCCGCCCTCCGGCCCGTCCTCCTCCAGCCACAGCGTGGGCGTCCCCGCATGGGGAGGCAGCCGGTCCGCCAGGTGCCGCCGCGCGAGCAGCACCGACGGCCGGCTCTCCTCCACCATCCACGTCAGCCGCTCGCGCGGATACGCGGGATCCAACGGGACGTAGGCGCCGCCCGCCTTCAGCACGGCCAGCACCGCCGCCACCATCTCCACCGAGCGGTCCGCGCACAGGGCCACCCGTGACTCGGGGCCCACGCCCACGCCACGCAGCCGGCGTGCGAGCCGCTCCGCCCGGGCCGCCAGCTCGCGGTACGTCACGCGCGTGTCTCCGGCCATCAGGGCCACGGCGTCCGGCGTCCGCGCCACCTGCGCATCGAAGAGCGCCGACAGACTGGCGTCTCCGTCAAAGGCGGTGCGCGGCCCGCTCCAGTCCACCAGCACCTGCCGCCGCTCCTCCTCGCGCAGCATCGTCACGTCGGCGAGCCGCTCCACTCCGGAGGCCAGTCCCTCCAGCAGCACGCGCCAGTGCTCCAGCAGGCGGGCCACCGCCGCCGGGCCGAGCAGCGCGGGGGCGTAGGCCAGGCTCAGGCGCAGCTTCTCGCCGGGAACCACGTAGGCGATGAGCGGGTAGTTGCCCTGCTCCTGGCTCTCCACGTCCCGGACCTCCAGGCCCGGGACGTTCTGTCCCAGCGAGGTGTCGAGCGGGTAGTTCTCGAAGATGAGCAGGCTGTCGAAGAGCGGCAGGCCGCGCGGCACCTCGCTCCAGCCCTTCACCTGGACCAGCGGGCTGTGCTCGTACCTGCGCAGCTCCAGTTGCCGTGCCTGGAGCTGCTGCAGCCAGGGCACCACCGCCTCACCGGGAGGCAGCGCCACGCGGATGGGCAGCGAGTTGATGAAGAGGCCCACCATGGACTCGGCGTCCGGCAGGTCCACCGGCCGCCCGGAGACGGTGGCTCCGAACACCACGTCCTCCTCCGCCGCGTAGCGGCCGAGCAGCAACGCCCACGCGCCCTGCGCCAGCGTGTTGAGCGTCACCGCGTTGCGCCGCGCGAAGGCCTGGAGCACCTGGGTGGCCTCCGGTGACAGCCACAGCTTCTCCTCGCCCGTGACCGCGGCTTCCACTCCGGGCGCCAGGGGCCGGGCACCCGGCAGGGGTGTCGGTGTGGTGAAGCCCGCCAGCTCCTTGCGCCAGAACGCCTCCGCCCGCGACAGGTCCTGCCGCTGCACCCAGGCCATGTAGTCGCGCCAGGCGGGAGGCCGCGGCAGCGCGAGCTCGCGCCCTTCGGTGAGGGCCGCGTAGCAGGCGAAGACCTGCTGCAGCATCAGGCCCACGCTCCATCCGTCCATGACCAGGTGGTGGTGGCTCCAGAGGAAGCGGTACTCCTCCTCGTCCACCCGCACCACCTGCATCCGGGCCAGCGGCGCGGGGGACAGCTTGAAGCCGCGGGCGCGGTCCTCGCGGACCAGGGCCTCGAGCCTCACGCGCTGCTCCTCCACCGGAACGCCGCGCAGGTCGTGCTCCGTCCAGGGCAGCTCCACCTTCGCGTGGACCACCTGGAGCGGTTCGGGCAGGCCCTCGTGGACGAAGGACGTCCGCAGGATGGCGTTGCGCGCGATGACCTCCGCCCAGGCCCTTCGCAGCGCGGCCACGTCCGCATTGCCGCGCGACGTCCACGCGAGCTGCTCGTGGAAGACGCCCGAGCCCGGCGGCGCCAGCGCGACGTGGAAGAGCATGCCCTGCTGAAGGGAGGTGAGCGGATACAGGTCTTCGGCATCCGGGAACTGCCGCAGCAGGCGCTCCAGCGACGCGGGCGACAGCCGGGCGAGCGGGAAGTCCCCGGTCGAACGGCGGGCCGCGTCCGGCGTGCTCCGGCCTTCCATCAGCTCCCGCAGCGAGGCGCGGAAGCTCTCGGCCACGGCTTCGATGGTGGCCCGCTGATGGACATTCGTGCTGAAGGCCCAGGCAATCTTGAGGCGGCCCTCGCTCACCACCGCGTTCACTTCCAGCCGGTGGGGCCTGCGGCCTCCCGCGCCATGCCACGGTCCGCTCGGCTCCTCCGTGAGGGCGAAGCGCTCCGAGCCCCGGGCCGCCGCGTCGAGCTGGCCCAGGTAGTTGAAGCCCACCTCCGCGTGGGGCGAGGAGCGCAGCGCCTGGGCCGTGTCCTCGCGCAGGTGGCGCAGGATTCCGTAGCCGATGCCATTCGCCGGCAGCCGCCGCCGTGCATCCCGCAGGGCCCTCAGCCCATCACCGGGACTGCCCTCCGCCGGAAGCTCCACCTCCAGCGGGAAGGTGCTGGTGAACCAGCCCACCGTGCGCGACAGGTCCACATCACCGAACAGCGCCTCGCGCCCGTGGCCCTCCAGCTCCAGCCGCACCTTCCGGCCACCCGTCCAGCGCGCCACCGCCCGCGCCACCGCCGCGAGCAGCACCTCGTCCACGCGCGCCCGGTACGCCGCGGGCACCTCGCCCAGGAGCGCCTTCGTCTCCTCCGCGCCGAGCGTCACCGTCACCAGCGCCTCCGAGCCCGGCGTGTCCTCCCCGCCCGGCAGGTCCACCGGCAGCGGCGGTACGTCCTCCGTCGACTTCCAGAGCGGCAGCTCGCGCCCCAGCGCTTCCGACCGGGCGTGCTCCACCAGGCGCTCCGCCCAGGACTTGAAGGACGTCGTCTTCGGCGGCAGCGCCACCGGCTCCCGGCGCTCCAGCCGCGTGTACGCGGACTCCAGGTCCTCCAGCAGCGGACGCAGCGACACGCCGTCCACCGCCAGGTGATGCACCACGAGCAGCAGCCGGTCCTTGCGGCCCGCACCCCGCTCGAAGAGGGCCGCGCGCAGGAGCAGCCCCTCGCCCAGGTCCAGGCTCCGGTGGACCTCCGCGCCCACGGCCTCCAGCGCCGCGCCCTGCTCCGCTTCCGGCACGGACGACAGGTCCACGCGCCGCACGGGGACGCGCTCGGGCACGCCCGCGAGGGACTGGCGCCAGCCCTCCGCGGTCCGCGTGAAGCGCAGGCGGAGCGCGTCGTGATGCGCCACCAGCGCGCGCAACGCCTCCTCCAGCAGCGCCGCATCCACCGGCTGACGCACCTCCAGCACCGTGGCCAGGTTGTAGTGGTGCGGCTCCGGCAGCGCCCAGTCGTCGAAGAAGCTGCGCTGCATGGGCGTCAGCGGCACGGGGCCTTCCACCAGGCCCTGCTCCGCCGTGGCCGCCTTCGCCGTCCCCGCGGCCGCGGCCAGCTCCACGAGCGTCTGCCGCTCGAAGAGCATCGCCGGCTCCAGCGCCAGCCCCGCGGCCTTCGCGCGGGAGACGATCTGGATGCCCAGGATGGAGTCGCCTCCCAGCTCGAAGAAGTTGTCGTGCAGGCCCACGCGCTCCACGCCCAGCACCTGGGCCCAGAGGGCGGCCAGCGTCTTCTCCGCCTCGGTACGAGGCTCGGCGAACGCCTTCGCCGTCCCCGCGGCCGCGGCGTCCGGCGCCGGCAGCGCCGCCCGGTCCACCTTGCCGCTGGTGGACAGCGGGAGGGATTCCAGCGCGACGAAGGACGCGGGCACCAGGTGTTCCGGCAGCCGCTCCTTCAGGAAGGCCCGCAGCGCGGGGGTGTCCAGCTCGGCGGCGTGAACGACGTACCCCACCAGCCGCCGCGTTCCCGGCGGGTCCTCGCGCACGGTCGCCACCGCGTCACGCACGCCGGGGTACTGGCGCAGCGTGGCCTCCACCTCGCCCAGCTCGATGCGGAAGCCGCGCAGCTTCACCTGGAAGTCGGTGCGGCCCAGGTACTCCAGGCGCCCGTCCGCGCGGTAGCGGGCCCGGTCTCCCGTGCGGTACAGCCGCGCGCCGGACTCACCGCGGAACGCATCCGGCACGAAGCGCTCCGCCGTCAGCTCCGGCCTGCCCAGGTAGCCACGCGCCACGCCCGGCCCTCCCAGGTACAGCTCGCCCGGGATGCCCGGAGGCACGGGCTGTCCCCGCCCGTCCAGCACGTACGCGCGCATGTTGGCGAGGGGTCGGCCGATGTCCGGCCGCTCCACGTCCAGGTCGGTGGAGACGGTCGCGCAGACGGAGGCCTCCGTCGGGCCATAGCCGTTGAGCAGCCGCCGGCCCGGCTTCCAGCGCCGCGCCAGCTCCGGCGTGCAGGCCTCTCCGGCGGAGATGATCGTCTCCAGCGTGGGCAGCCCGTCCGGCTCCAGCTGCGACAGCGATGAAGGCGTGAGCGTCACCGTGGTGATGCCCCGCCCTTCCAGCACCGCGCGCAGTGGTTCGCCCGGAAGCAGCGACTCGCGCGGGACCAGGTGCAGCTCCGCCCCGGCCACCAGCGTGGACAGCACCTCCAGCACGGACGCGTCGAACCCGAGCGCCGCGGCCTGGAGCACGCGCCTCCCCGGCCCCACACCATGGGCCCGGATGATGGAAGGCAGCGTGTTGCAGAGGCCCTGGTGCGGCACCAGCACGCCCTTCGGCGTCCCCGTGGAGCCGGACGTGTAGATGACGTACGCCAGGAGGCCCGGCAGCGAGTCCACGCGAGGCGCCTGCGCGGGGTGGCGCGCGATGCGGCTCCACTCCGTGTCCAGGGAGACGAGCACCTCACCGCCCGCGGGGAGCACATCCACGAGCGCGTCCTGCGTCACCACCACGGACAGCGCGGCGTCACGCATCAGGTAGCTCAGCCGCGCCGTGGGGTACGCGGGATCCAACGGGACGAACGCGCCGCCCGCCTTCAGCACGCCCAGCATTCCCACCACCAGCTCCACCGAGCGCTCCGTGCACAGACCCACCCGCACCTCCGGGCCCACGCCCAGGGTCCGCAGGTGGTGCGCGAGCTGGTTGGCCCGGGCGTCCAGCTCCGCGTACGTCAGCCGCGATTCCCCGGCCACCACCGCCACGGCGTCCGGCGTCCGCGCCGCCTGGGCCTCGAAGAGCCCGTGCAGGCTTGCGTCCTGAGCGAAGGGTTCGTGGGTGTCGTTCCACGTCACCAGCATCCGCTGGCGCTCGGCGTCGGACAGCAGGGGCAGCTCCGTCACGCGCTGGGACGGATCCGCGGCGATGCCCTCCAGGAGCCGCACGTAGCGCTCCCAGAGCAGCTCCACCGTGAACAGGTCGAACAGGTCCGCCGGGTACTCCAGGCCGCCCGTGAGGCCGTCCGGCGTCTCCCGCAGCTCCAGCGACAGGTCCACCTTGGTGGCGCCGATGTCCAGCTCGATCATCTTCACGCCCAGGCCCGGCGTGCGGACCTCCACCGCGGGCGTGTTGTGGAACGTGAGCATCGCCTGCACGAGCGGCATGCGGCTCGGGTCGCGCGGCACGCGCAGCTCGTCCACCAGTCGCTCGAAGGGAATCTCCTGGTGGGCGTACGCGCCGATGGACGCCGCCTTCACGCGGCGCAGCAGCTCCACGAAGGTGGGCGCACCCGACAGGTCGCCACGGATGGCGAGCGTGTTCAGGAAGCACCCGATGAGGCCCTCCAGCTCCGGGCGGTTGCGGCCCGCGGCGGACGTGCCGACGATGATGTCGTCCTGACCCGAGTACCGGGACAGCAGCGTCTGGAACGCCGCCGTCAGCACCATGAAGGGCGTGGCGCCCTCGCGACGGCCCACGGCCCACAGCGCGTCCATCAGGGCCCTGGGCGCGGCGACCTGGAGGCGGCCACCCCGGCCCGACCAGCGCGCGGGGCGCGGACGGTCCGTGGGCAGCTCCAGCACCTGCGCGCCGGCAAGCTGTGCCTTCCAGTAGGCGAGCTGGGCCTCCATGCCCGACCCCAGCAGCCAGCCCCGCTGCCACACGGCGTAGTCCGCGTACTGCACCGGCAGCTCCGGCAGCGGCGACGGGCCGCCCGCCGCGAGCGAGAGGTAGATCGCCACCAGCTCGCGGAAGAGGACGCCTCCGGACCAGCCGTCCGACGCGATGTGGTGCAGCGTGAGGTGCAGCACCGAGGCCGCCTCACCCATGCGGATGAGCGCGGCCCGCATCACCGGCCCCCGCACCAGGTCGAAGGGCTTGCGCGCTTCGGCCAGCGCCAGCTTCAGGGCCTCCGCCTCACGAGCCTCCGGCGTGGAGCCACGGGCCTCCAGTCGCTGAAGCACCAGGGGCATGGACGCGGCGATCACCTGGTGCGCTCCGCCGTCCTCCAACGCGAAGGTGGTGCGCAGGACCTCGTGCCGGCGCACCAGCACGTTCAGCGCGGCCTCCAGCAGCGTCACGTCCACCGCGCCATCGAGCCGGAGGGTGACGGTGTTGTTGTACGCGATGCCCGCAGGGTCGAGCTGGTTCAGGGCCCAGATGCGCTGCTGCGGGAAGGACAGCGGCAGCGGCCGGTCCCGCGGCACGCGGACCACGGGCGTGGCCGTCGCGGCGGGAGCCTCCGCGACCGGCGTGCGCACGGAAGGCCCAGGGGTCGCCGCCGTATCGCGAACGGTCTTCACGGCCGGGCGGCGCACCTTCGCCGCGCGGGCAGGCGCCACCAGCTCCACGTCTCCGACGTCGCGGAAGCGGGCATGTTGGCCCGTCAGGAAGAAGCGTTCCTCGGAACCGGGCGGGGAGATGAAGCGCGCACGGGTGGCCTCGGGGTCGTTCCAGAAGCCGAGCGGAACGGCCGCGCCGCCCAGGGCCAGCTCACCCACCACGCCGACGGGCACCGGCCCGCCGGACGCATCGCGCACGTAAGCCGGTGCGGTGGCGGGGGAAGGCCAGGCCGCGCCCACCATCGATGCGTCCAGCCGTTCCACGTGCTGCGCGGAGGTGAAGACGTCGTGCGGTTCACCCCCCAGCACCCAGCGGTTCACACCGGCCAGGGCGCCCTCGGCCCCGGGGAGCTCTGACAAGGCACGCGCCTGTGACGGGGCGCAGCGCAGCAGGGTGACGCCCTCGTCCCGGATGAGCTCCAGCAGCTCGCCGGGCTCGGAAGCACCCTCTGCGAGCACCGCATCGGTGGGCACCGCCTGCACCTGGCTGCGCCTGCGAAGCACGTCCAGCAGGCGCAGGCTGGACATCATCGGCTCCAGTTCCACGCCGAAGTCCACGAGGCACGCGATCTCGTCGACATCCAGGGAGCGCACGCGCTCCACCACGCGCACGCAGTCCTCCACCGAGCCGAAGAGGCCGCCCTCGCGGATGTAGTGCTCCACGCCCTGGGCGAGCATCACCTCCACGTCCTCCGGGGTGAGGCCGCGCACGTCCACCTGGAGGCCCTGGCTGGCCACCAGGTTGGCGAAGACGTCCACCGAGCTGCGGAAGTACCGCAGCAGCGGTTCACGCACGGCCTCGCGCACCGCGTCCAGGTCCTGGCCGAGGAAGGTGTGGAGCATCAACGTGACCTGTCCACGGCCGGGGCCATGGCCTGCCTTGCGATACGTCTCGCGGTACAGCGCCACTTTCGCCGCCAGCTCGTCCAGGCTGGAGCCCAGCCCGAGCACGTTGGTGAGGATGCCCGCGCCCACCTCGCCGGCCTTGCGGAACGTCTCCGGGTTGCCCGTGGAGGTGAGCCACACCGGCAGCTCCGCCTGCTTCGGCCTGGGCCGCAGCGCCAGCTCCACTTCGTTGCCCGCGCCGTTGCGCCGCCGCACCGTGCCGCCGCGCCACAGCCGCCGCACCTCCTCCAGCCGCTCGATGAGCACCTCGCGCCGCCGGGCGAACGTGTCCGGCGAGAGCGCGAAGTCATTCGCGTGCCAGCCCGTGGCGAAGGAGATGCCCACGCGCCCGCGCGACAGGTTGTCCACCACGGACCACTGCTCGGCCACCTCGATGGGATCATGGAGGGGCAACACCACGCTGCCCGCGCGGATCTGCACGTGGCGCGTGAGCATCGCCAGCGCGCCGCCCACCACCGACGGTTGGGGATACAGGCCGCCGAACGAGTGGAAGCGCCGCTCCGGCGTCCAGACCGCGGCGAAGCCGTGCGAGTCCGCGAACTTCGCGCCCTCCAGCAGCAGCTCGTACTTCTCCTCCCCCAGCGAATCCTCGTCGTTGGCGAAGTAGGAGAGGCTGAAGTCGAGGGGCCGGCGGGTGTCCGGCTTGTGGCCCAGGACGGCGAAGCGCGCGGCCAACCGCTCGGGCGGGAGGACGACGCGCATGCCCCGGGCCAGCGCCCACAAGAGGTCCAACCCCGCTGGATCCGCCGACGGCCCGCCCGCCGCCAGCCACACCCCGCCCTCGCCCGTCCCCATCCGCGCGTCCAGCGAGGCCAGCACGTGCGCCACGTTGCGGTGGGACAGCATGACACGGCCCTGCCCGCCCAGTGCCTCGGGCGCGGGAACGATGAACGCCAGACGCTCAGGGGGCGCGGCCTCGACCTCCAGGCCACCCGTTGCGACGGCCACGACAGCCAGGGTCTCAGGAGGCGCGGCCTCGACCTCCAGGCCACCTGTTGCGACGGCCACGACCGCCATTCGCCCAGGAGCCTCGGCGTCCGCGGCCCACCGCTCAGGGTGCATGCCCGCCGCCGCCCCACCCGCCTCCACTGCGAGCGCGCGAAAGCCTTTGGGCAGCGAGGGGACATCAACGGAACGGGCCACCAGCAACAGCCGGGGCCCCTTCGCGGGAAGGAGGGACGCCAGCTCCGCGACCTCGCCCGCCGTCACGGGCAAGCACGCCCCACCCGCCTCCAGCACGCCCCAGAGCGCGATGACCGACTCGACCGACGGCTCCAGCCGCACGGCCACCGGCACCTCCGCGCCCACGCCCTCCTGCTTCAGTCGGGCCGCGAGCCCCCGGGCCCGCGCCGCCAGCTCCCGCCATGTGAGACGGCGAGCACCCGTGCTGATCACCACCGCATCCGGCGAGCGATCCGCCCGTGCAGCAAACCGTGAGAGCAGCCCCGGAGCGGACGCATCCGCTCCCGGAGCAGATGCTCCCAGCCCAACCGGAGCGGACGCATCCCTTCCCGGAGCAGATGCTCCCAACGCAGACCGAGTGGATGCCTCCACCTGGAGGGCCGGCAGGCTCCGCTCCACGGAAGCCACCAGGGGCATCCGCGACACGCGAAGCTCCGGATCCGCGAGGACCGCGCCGAGCAGCGTCTGGAGGTGCCCCGCCAGCCGCGCGACGCGCGACTCGTCATAGAGCTCCGTGGCGTACTCGATGAAGCCGTGGAAGCCACCGCTATCGCTCTCGTTCAACAGGAGCGTCAGCTCCCCGAGCGTGGCGCCAAACTGCGCGGGCGTGCCCGGCACCTCCACCAGACGGATGTCCAGGCCCGCCACCGGCGGAGGGGCCGTGGCGATGTGCGCATGCAGCACCAGGGCGGCGTCACACAGGCGCGAGCGGGCCGGATCCCTCCCGGGCGCCACGAGCGGCAGCAGGTGCTCGAAGGGGACGTCCTGGTGGCTGGACGCGCCAATCGTCGTCTCACGGGCCCGCGCCACCAGCTCGCGGAACGACGGGTCGCCCGACAGGTCGGTGCGCAGGGCCATCGCATGGGCCACGAAGCCGATGAGCGGCTCCAGTTCGCCCCGGGCGCGGTTGCCCACCGGCGTGCCCACCACGATGTCCTCGCGCCCCGAGTAGCGGGCCAGCACCGACGACAGGGCCGCCAGCAGCGTCATGAAGGGCGTCACGCCTTCGCGCTGGCTGAAGGCCATCAGCGCGTCGCTGAGCTCGCGTGAGAAGACCACCGGGAAGCGGGCCCCGCGCAGACGCAGGTCCACCCCGCGCGGGCGATCCGACGCCAGCTCCAGGGGCGGAGGAAGCTCCGCCAGCACCTCGCGCCAGTACGCTTCCTGTGCCGCCAGCGTGCCCCCTGAGAGCGAGCGGCGCTCCCACGCCGCCGCGTCCACGTACTGCACGGCCAGCTCCGGCAGCGGTGCCGGCTTCCCTTCGAGGAACGCGTGGTAGTTCGTCGCCAGCTCGCGGAAGAAGGCCACCATGGACAGCGTGTCCGACGCGATGTGGTGCACCGTGAGCAGCATCAGGTGCTCCGCGTCGGCCAGTCGCAGCAGGCTGGAGCGGACGATGGGCCCGTGCTCCAGCGAGAACGGCCGCCGCGCCTCCTCCAACGCCAGGCGCAGCGCCTCCGCCTCGCGGTCTCCCGCGTGGCCGCGCAGGTCCACCACCGGCACCTGGATGCGGACCTCGGCGGCGAAGTGCTGGCGCACGCGCCCGTCCTGCACGCGGTACGTCGCGCGCAGCATCTCGTGCCGGCGGATGACCTCGTTGACGCTGCGCTCCAGGACCGCGACGTCGAGCGTCCCGGAGAGCCGCACCACCAGGGGCATGTTGAGGGAGGGATTGCCCGGGTCGAGCTGCTCCATCCGCCACACGCGCTCCTGCACGACGGACAGGGGCAGCTCGCCGGTGCGGTCGATGCGCACCATCGACTCCTGCCCCGCCACGTCCTCCAGGGGACGGGACGTCTGGAGCATCGCCTCGATGCGCTTGGAGATGCCCGTCACGGTGGGCGCGTCGAACAGCGCGCTCAGCGGGAGCTGCACGGAGAACGTCTCACGCAGGCGGGTGAGCATCTGCGCCGCCATCAGCGAGTTGCCCCCCAGCTCCAGGAAGTCGTCGTCCGGGCCCACCTCCACCACGCCGAGGCGCTCGCGCCAGATCTCCATCACGCGTCGCTGGATCTCCCCCACGGGGACCCCGGTGAGGGCAAGAAGCTCGGGCGACGAGCCCGCCTCGGGGGGATGGGGCACCGCCGCGGGCGGGGCCCACGGCACGAGCGGCGCGTCCTGGGACGCCAGGCGGCAGGACTTCTCCTCGAACGGGTACGTGGGCAGCGGAACGCGGCGGCGCGGCTCCCCGGCGTGGACCTTCTCCCAGGCCACGTCCACGCCCGAGGACCACAGCTCCCCCAGCGACTGAAGCAAGCCGCGGCAGTCACCCTCCGTGGGACGACGGCGCAGCGACGGCATCGCGACCAGGTGCTTCTCCCGCCGCGTCCGCGCCCGCGCCAGCGAGGTGAGGTCCGTCCCCGGGCCGACCTCCAGCAGGACGCTGCACCCATCACCGAGGAGCACCTCCAGGCCCTCGGCGAAGCGGACCGGCTGGCGCATCTGCCGGGCCCAGTACGCGGGGTCGGTGGCCTCCTCGGCGCGGATCCACGTGCCGGTGAGGCTGGAGACGAAGGGCAGCTCCGGCTTCTTGAGGCGGAGCGAGGACACCGCCCGCGCCAGGTCCGGCATCAGCGGCTCCACGGCGCTGGAGTGGAACGCATGGGCCGCGGGCAGGCGCACCACGCCCACGCCCCGCCCGGAAAGCACGCCCTGCAACGCCTCGAT